>CAUPXC010000013.1:0-19312 GCA_963514965.1 uncultured Candidatus Saccharibacteria bacterium
TAATGACGCCAAATCTATATTATGCGACAAATGAAGCCGGCTCTTGATGTTTATGATAAATGATATTATAATATAGACATATCACGTCACGCTTACGGTAAACTGCGGTAATTTCAACTAATGATTTTGGAAGAACCGCAGTTTTTATTTATGAGCAATACAGACGTATCGGCAAAAGAATTTGGCGCCTTACAGGCTAATGTTGAGCATATCAAAGATGTTATAGACAAACACACCATTATGCTTGAACGGATGGAAGTTGTGCTAAGTGGTAATGTCTCGCGGATCGAACTTGAGCAATACAAAAAAGAGCACCAACAAGAAATAAAAGAAAAATATTTGCAACGTAGCGAAATAGAGAGTTTGCTGAGCTTTTGGCGCCTCATCACGAGCAATTTAGCAAAGTTATTTGCAGTCGCCTTGGTTGGTTTGGCTATCTATGTGACTGGAAACTTAGTCCGACAAAGCGAGACAGTAACCAGTCTTAAAGAGGATATCCAGCGAATAAACGTAAGGCATCAATAAGGGGGAATATGGATAGAATTAATCAATGGATTAACAATGCACCAGGACGACGGATTGACGTAGATGGTGCATACGGATTGCAATGCAAGGATGTTATCGATGACTATTGTTTGTGGTTATTTAACGATTGGCAGAACACCATCCGTCCTGCCAACGCTAAAGAAGCTTTTGCTAACTCTAATGGTGATTTCTTTGAAAAAATCCTTAACAACATGTCAGACCCCAACCTGCTTCCTCAGCGCGGAGACATTATCATCTGGGGCGCAATGGTGGGCAATCCGTATGGTCACATCGCTGTGGTATTGGGCGCTGATTTGAATGGCGTAGATGTTATTGAGCAAGACGGCTTCGCACAAACACCAGCAAGAGTTATTCGACGTCCTTGGATTATCTCAGGTGGTCCAGTCATTGGCTGGTTACGCCCACGTCCTGAACGCATCATTGGCTATGTCGCGCCACAAACGATTAGTCCGACTGACCGCAAAATGGAAGAAGAGGGCTACGCTCGCGAGGAACCAAATACTCAGTCTGGCGTATTCCAAGAGCTAGCTCAAGGTGATGTTATCGCCATGAAAGGCTACGTCACGAATGGTGAATCAATCGCTGGAGACACCGTTTGGTACGTAACAGCGCGCAGCGGCAAATATATGAGCCGTCAGTTGTTTGAGGACAAAGAGTTGCATGACTTGCCAGACCTGACACCTCAACCCACACCAGAACCAACACCAGAGCCCGAGCAAGACTTTAGCAATACCATCATTGATGTATCTAACTACCAGACAGCTGAAGTCGTAAACGTATTTCCTAAAGTAGCAGGTGTTATCGTCAAAGCTGGCTGGGTCGGGCAGCAATACGGTGGTAACGATTTCAAGTTAGACCCAGATGCAGAGCTATTCGTTACTAAAGCTCGTGAGGCTGGCAAAATGCTTGGCTTATACTGGCTGCCATACTTTTCAACTAGAGAAGAGGCGGAACAGAACGCTGAATATTTTGTGAAATGTATTGAGGCTTTAGGAAACGAAGCCGGCGAGCTGTTATTCCTTGACCTTGAGCCAGACTTTGAGGGTACGGTCGAGCAAATCGCAGTATTTAGCAATATAGTGCTTCAGAAAACTGGCAAACAAGTATTCACGTATGCAGGTGAGGCTATTATTCAAAAACTAGGCTTGCCCCGCGTGGATTGGTATCCGAACTACGAGGAAGCAGGAAACTATGCACATGGCTCATCCATTCATCAATATTCAGAGACGCTGACTATTCCTGGCTATGACGGGAAGTTAGACGCTAATGTTTCGAATAAATCCATTGACGAGTTGCGGAGCATGGGCGGCGTTGTATTCCCGAAGCCACAAGAAACGCCAGAAAACAATGAAACGGACACAGTGCCGTCTGAACCAGAAAAACCACAGGAAGTGCCAAATAATAAACCAAAGGAGGAAAAAATGGCAACACCAGTATTCACCAAAGAAGATATCGAAGCAATGGAAAAAGTTGCTCAAGAAAAAGCTAAACTAGCACAAGGATTGGCTGAGACAGATGAAGCTCAGGAAATCATCAAAGGTATCAGTAAGCGAACCAAACTAGTTGTGTACATTATCGGAGACCTACTACTTGGTGCAAGTGCAATCGCACCACAAGTAGCAATTGCTGTACTCTCTGGCGACCCGTACGTTAAGACAAACGCGATCAGTGGTGCGCTAGCTACAGCTGGTCTATTCTTGCTGACAATGTTTGGTATTTACAAAAACGGCAAGAATAAATAATCATGGAAGATTTAGCATTGCTGAGCGACGAGGAGCTGGTCGATGAATATCGGCTAGCTCTGCAGCAGCAAACAGAAGTAAATGAACGCATCCTGGCATTAGAGGACGAACATTTCAGCCGTACATGTGGTAGGACGGCCCTCGGATGGTTGGTGAGAGAAGGAGAAGAGTATGAATTCACAGAAAGTAACCATAACTAAATCAAGCCTGTACTTTCGCGATTGCAAAGCCTGCGGTTGCGTAACACTACACATCGGCAAATCTACGCCACAGATGGCGCCAGGCTCGACATACAATGACTGCTTGCAGTGTTTAGTGGATGCACACAGCGTGCCAGGCTTGAGCCGCTGGCACGATCCGAAAACTGGCAAATTGTTAACTGAGCCACGCGGCAAGACACCGCCAGTAGCAAAAAGCTGAACTATAAAGTAATTCTTTATAGTTGAGATAGTAAGAATTGTTTACAGACTGAGCTGTTCGGGATTTCCGAACAGCTGAACCGCTGAACTGCCTCGATAAGCTCCGAGGCGGTTTTTGAGGACTATTGACATATCGCCTAGTAGTATGAGATAATAGGGGTGATCACACATCAGGCATGCCCTCGCAAGAGGGTCCTATTAGTCCCTCGCCAGCGCGTTAGTCTGGAGGGGGATTTTTATATTCCCAAAAAATAGGAAATTCTTGTCAAGCCCTAAGCACTACGGTTCTTGTCAGAATTTTCTCATATAAACACAACACCCTAATCTAGTGATGGTGCTAGTTAGATTTGGGCTTAAATTTAGGGATTTTACTGGGGTAGCGATTTTGACACTTAACTAATCAATGTCAATCTCAATCCCAATCTCAATGGATTTCAACAAAGAAATCCTCAATCCCAATATCAATAACAATTGTTTAGTTATGGAGGGTAACAAACATGGACAAGTGGCAAAAGGTAAAGCGCACTGAATCGATTGCATATCAGTTAGCAGACAAGTTCAACAATCACAAGTATTTTTCCTTCTACTACAAGGTGGCAGCTAAACTACCAGAACAGAGGGTTTGGCAATTGGTGGAGGAGGCACAACGTGGTCAACAACCAGCTCGATTGTTCTCATTTCTTTGCAAAAAGGCTGGAGTATGACAACACTCAACACTAAGTCACTACGCGGCAAGCTTGTGGATAGGATAAATCGAGCTAAGGCTGAACGTGATCAGCAGAGGTTGTTTGAGAAGAATAACGGTAACATCTGTGAACACGAGTGGAAAACGTATAAGCAGATTATCAAGATCGATTATTCAGTTACCGTATTAAAGAACCAGATGCGTGAATATAATGGTCCAGCTTCTCCGTATTTCATCGTCAGAGGCTGTCATAAATGCAAGTCAAAGCACTATGTCGATATGCGCAGTAGCTAGTCAAATAACAGTAGTTAGAACAGAGGGTAAATAAATTAGAATATTGCCCTCTTTTTGCTTGAATAAGGATAAGCGTTATGACAAAATAATGCTTGAGTACTCAAGTTTCTACGTAGGTAAAATAAAGTATTGATCACTACTGGAGTTTGGAGTTTATGAACGCAACAATGACGGCTACCCAAGCGGCAGCTTTATTTTTTACTAAACCAAAAACAATTGACAGTGCAAGGAGTATCACTATTGCGAGACTAGCTGATAACTACATTCGTCACTGTACATACGTTGACACTATGTCGCCAACCACCATATCAACACGACGAACGCACTTGAAGCAATTCATCGAATTTTGTAGAAGCAATAATAAGCTATACGCTGAAGACCTCACGATCAACTGGCTTGACTTTTATTTCTATGAATTTGCCAAAACCCACGCGCCATCAACCACGAATACCACTAAACGCATCCTGAAATCATTCTTCCGTTACATAACAGATAGGGCCGAAATAACTACCGTCAATCCTGACATCATCAAATCACACAAGAATATGAAGCCTCGACCGCGCTACATCAATCACGACACTATCGATTATGTCATTCAGAGAACCACTGATCCACACACTAAAATGCTCATAGACTTTATGTATGAAACAGGCTTACGCATTACTGAAGCATGTCAGATTACTTATCAGGATATTGATGACCTGCGGGTATATGTGCTGGGTAAAGGAAACAAAGAACGCACCGTCTATCTCACACCTGAAGCACGACAACGCCTCGATGCTTATGTCGACGAATGGGGCCGTCAGAGCGGCACGCTATTCAGAGCTAACACCAAGACCGCACGGCTATGGATCCAGCGAGCGTTCAAAAAGCATGCTGGTATCCATATCACACCGCATCAGTTACGACACAGCTACGCAGCAAGGCTACTGCTCAACGGCTGTGACATAGCCTCGATCCAAAAACTGCTCGGCCATTCAGACATCTCAACCACTATGATTTACCTACAGCTCAAAGATGAGGCAGTAGAGAATCAGTACTATAAAGCCAGGAATAACGCTCAAGGCTATTGACATATTTAACCGACTTTGCTATACTAAGGGCAGTTGAGAAAGGCGATTGCCCTTCCAAGCATTTTTACACCAATAATTTTGTAGCTCTCTACCAAATATCAGAAGGTAGAGACCTGATAATCCATCAAAACGGAATTGTTGTGGTGGACAATCGTAGTTATGGGGAGGCGCACCTCACCAAGTTCCTGCGATAACCATCATAGTTAGTCAGTAGTCCCGATGTACGTCGAGGGCTTTTTTATTATATCGGCGCAGAACACAGTATTGCAAAAGTAAACTCTATATGGTATAGATAGTACTAAGACATATGTGGAACCAAAAGAGGAGGAGTGAAAATATGCCACGTGCTAATCATGACCTAATGGAGCGAGAACTTACAGGGGCAACTGCTAGTAGTCCTGAGGATAGTGATATGAGAGCGCTTTATGACGCCATTTGTACGCAGGAAAATTTTGACAAAGAACAGGCACGAATTGACGATCTTAGGAAGTTTGGTCAGGAAGTTTTGGACAAGTTTGGTTACGCGGAATATAGCGAAATAACCGTTTAGTCTTTGCTGATTTGCAGGACAAATAAAAAGAGCCTCGCCGGGAAGCTCATGATGGTGAACTGTGGTGCGGATGGGGAGAGTCGAACTCCCGTCTCAACCTTGGGAAGGTCACATAATAGCCGTTATACGACACCCGCGTTCTTAAAAGTATATCACCCTTGCCAGATGGCGACAACTTTAGTACAATGAAATAGCAAGTTTGTGGCTCTTTAGCTCAGTTGGTAGAGCAGAGGCCTGAAGAGCCTTGTGTCCCCAGTTCAAGTCTGGGAGGAGCCACCAAATATTGCATTTTATTCACGGCTTTGTTACAATAAATCGTGAACCACATGCGGGTATAGCTCAGTTGTTAGAGCGCTTCCTTGCCATGGAAGAGGCCAGGAGTTAGAGTCTCCTTACCCGCACCATGAAAGACTTTTCAAGCTCTGAAAGGTCTTTTTTGTTTGTGGCTAATCCGTAAAGCACGCTGATTTCAGGAGTGCAAACATTTTCATTTTCATCAACCTAAAATTCAGCAGGAATTAGCAATTGTTTATACCGTAAGAGACAAGGTTTTGATAGTTCGATAAAGTGCCGCCCGCACTATCGGGCAAATGCAATAAAATACTCTTTCTCTAAGGTTGAGCACCTGCTCACTGTCTTCATCACCAGTTCCTCCGCATAGGCTGCTAGGCCATCTTTGTTCATCTGTACGTGTATTTTGATTTCAGGTATTTGCATTGTTTTCAGCCCTATATTCACGACTGTTGCTTACTAGTATGCTGCGCCTAAAATGACAATACGTGTAAATTATTGAGGCTGCTTCCTCTGCCTTTGCTCTTTCTGTATCCAGAAAGTGTGTTACGGCATATTATTCTTAGAGCTCCGTTATGCGAAAAATCGTATTGCTTAATGTGGTAAGCCTGTAACATTCTTGTTATAGCGTATATAATAATACTATGGCGACAAAGCAAGCACACTTCGTTCCGCAAACTTACTTGAGAGGATTTCTTTTTGATGAAAAGAAGGAGAGGACCTATGCGTACAATTCACGGTCCAAAATGATTACACCAACCAGAATAGATAAAATATGCTCACAGAGTTATTTGTACCGAGTAAAGGACAAGGACGACAACGACTCAGATGAGATTGAAGAAATGCTAGCAAAGGATATTGAGCCAAAATATCAGGGTTGGCTAAATACAGTAAGGCTAGGTGAATGGATTGATAATGCAACGATAGCGGATATCTCAATATTTATTGCCCTTCAACATTTACGAACACCAAGCACTATGGACTTTTTTGAAGAGACGGGAATAAAATTCCTAAAGGACGTTCTAAAAGATGAGTTGTCTAAACTTCTCGATGACAATGCTCGAAAAGCTATGATGGATGAGTTCAAAAAGGATGATCCTGCACGTTTTGAGAAACTATTAAAAGAAAATCCCGATTTTACCGGTGAGTTGTCCAAGCAAGATATTCAAGATATGATTGATGAAAATAATATGAAGCTTACGATAGATATTGGGAAAAACAATTTGATTAGGGGGATATTTGAACAGGTACTACCAATAGCTGAAAAATTTATCAGGCGAGGTTGGTACATCATGTTTGCACCAGACAGTTATGAGTTTATTACAAGCGATATGCCAGCTTTTGTCGCTAAGCGTATGCCTAATGGAGTAATTCATTTCTCTTTTGGCGGCTTTGGTCGACTAGATTCAGAAATTGTTTTTCCAATGGCCAAAGATGTCTGTATTATGATCAGTGGTCCAGAATACTTTCAAAAGGCAGGTGTAGTAACGCCTGAAACAGTAGATATAATTAATAGGATGGTGTCTAGTCGACCAAACATACAGTATCTTATATCGGCTCAGCGGTCTCTGGTAGAGAGGTATTCCCGTTATCTGACTTCTCCTCCACAGACGCAAGAATAGAGCTCGACATAATCTGCTCAATATAAGCTGTTATCTCCCTAACGTTGCTTGATTTATATAGCGTAGATATAAATCGCTGTTCTATTTCATTTTTATCAATGGATTGCCGAATACCTTCAGGGTAAGACTCGTAGATTTCATTAATCTTTTGCTTAATAATAGTAGTTTTCGCTGCTTGGTCGAGCGGTGCGTACTTTATAAACGCCGAGAACCGTGAACTGAGTGGCTCCCCAAGATGCTGCCGTATTTCTTGCGGCGAGGAGTAATTTGAAGTACAGACAATAAGGGTATTTGACATATCGACGCTGTAGTTCTTATCAACAAAGAGCCCCTCATCAAATAGTTGATAAAATGCACTATGGAAAGCGCTCCCGGTTTTGTCGAATTCATCAAAGATAACCACATTAGATTGTCGCTCAAGTAGATCTGCGGCGAATGATCTGCTGTTAACACTTGAGCCATAGAGATACTCTGCTAGAGAACCTGTTTGAAGCATTGAAAATTGTATACGACTAGCTTCGCCACCAAGAGCCTTGGCGATTATCTTTGCAGATTCAGTCTTTCCCACACCCGTTGGTCCATAAAGCATAACAACTACAGGCTTCATTTTACTTTTCATTAAGGGAACTAGACAACGTGGAAGGAATTGAACGGCCTCATCTTGTCCAACTATAATACTCTCCAGACTGCTAGACACCTCCTTTATTAAGTCGAGACTGATGGACTTATATGAGTGGCTACACTCGGTAACCGACTCAGGGCCAAATAGCAATTTGGCCTGCTTCACGAGCAGCTCTGGAGGATTGGCGACATAAACTTTTTGTAGGTTTGTTTCCAGAACATTTCTCCATAGAGAGTTCGTAAAGTTATCCCTCACACCAAAGAACTCCTCGGGCCAAACTATAAGAGTATCTTCTTCAAAATTGAGAAATTCCTTGTTAGGCAATAGTCGTGCAGTATCAAGCTTTGAGGCAAACTGTAGTAATGTTATATGCGGGACGACGGGTTGAAGGCCGTAAGCCTCGCCAAGTTTATTACTTGGACCATAGAAAAAATTGACCTCCATAGCTCCTCTAGTTTGCCGCATCGTTGAATACACCAGCTAAGATAATATCATAGACGTTCAATTTATCGTCGCCACCTGGAGCGACCTCCTTGCTTTCAAGGATGCGATTAAGTTCATCTTGTGTGTCGATAGGATTTAGGTCTAAGCCTAGAGAGTGAAGTGTTGAAGTATTTGTTGTACCCACTTTCACTCCATAGTATTGAAGGTCCATATTAATGATATCCGCAAGACGATAGTTATTTCGGAATGATGTACCGTTGAAACGAAGAATTGCATTTGCTTTGCCATCCCTTACAGCATTACATTCGAGATATCCTTGCAAGTTCTTCAGTACGGAACCGAGCTTTGATATTTCCATACCCATTCCTTGCCGGTCCATAGGAACATTACCACTTGCAGCGTCTGTAATCGCCGTATAGATTGTTAGACGAGTTTCTTCCGTTAGTTGGATATCGTAGCCCGATAGATGTTCGACACCTTTACTTTGTTCGGCTTTTTCGATGAAGTCAGTGAGTATTGTGTTTGAGACAGTACTTCGAACAATTTTTTGCGCTTCTATGGAAGCGTGAATATCAGCGTTAAGCCGAAACATCGAAAGTAGTTTTGGCGTTTTTACCGATGCCTCCGTGGTTGTACCCGCCTCGCCTTTATTTTCATTCTCAATTTCCCGTATGTAGCGACCCTTGTCTTGTATTTCAACAAAATCAAGGGCGGTTTGTTCATCAAAATATACTATTTTTGTCAGTCTGCTTTTCGTCATATTTTCCTCCGCACTTACTTATCCTGATTATACTTTATCTGTATTATCGTGTCACGCTTGTGTACAATAAGAGGTATTATGATAATAGACTCACCATACTTATTTGATAACTTAGAACCTATCGACCAACTTCATGCCAAGCCCGTAGAGTTAATACAAAAAAACATTCCATCAGAACAGTGGAATAGTCTCGATTATACCGATACCAAAGGCTTTGACGGCTTTGATGTTGTATGGAATAGTCTTGCACAATTGATAGGCATCTGCCTTGTAGTATTTGCCGAATTAGAAAGTGAATTGGAGTATCGGCTATACGAGCTAGTTAATGACAGGTCGAGTCAGCTAGGGATGGTAGTTACTCGTACGATGTCTTTTGAGCAAAAACTACAGACATACATTGACCTTCTTAGGCTTGTGGGCCCAGAGTCAAGCACGCAATACCAGGCGGACGTTAGCCAACTAAAAAAGCACCTAAAGAGGGCGGGAGAGGTTCGAAATATTATTGCACATGCAAAGTGGCAATCAATAACACAAGACGGTTACGTGTTCAGCTCAATTGATACGATTAGTAACTCATCCCCTGAATTAAATCTAAAATACTTTAAACTCCATAAGGACAACTTAGAGCAGTACAGGGCATATCTACAAGGTGTAGCTAACGCAGTCGATTACATACACTCAGAATACTTAGAGGCCCCATATAGCAACTAGCCTAAGTCTATTAAGGAGTCTCTATTTTGTATAAATATTCCATATCACCCCGTAATATAAAAATAGCTCAGTTTATCTGGGCTATTTTATTTAATTAGATGTAACGCTAAGTATCGTAATAAATCAAATATTTCTACCCAATTGTTTAAGCTCGGCTCCGAAAGTCTAGTAAAATATTGCTTGATGATAAATATTTAGTAGCGCAGAGTTAATTTCGAGCGATTTACCCACTTGTTGCATTGTTGCAAAACATATTCATCCATATAACTGTCAGATATTTCAGTACAAGCATAGCTAAACAGTTCTGTTCTGCTCACTATCTTATTGTTCCTATATTGAGATAATCTATCCCTAAGCCATGGAATGGAGTCGTACATATGTACGAGCCTCTGTTCTAATTTAAAGTCATTCTGGAGAGCTGCGCTATTAAACCATATATAGTGTAGATACTCATGAGCTAGTATTGTTCGTTTTGTTGTGTTATCCCAGTCTTTACGAATACGGATCGCTCTACCATCAGGACTGTTATAATCTCCATTGTCATATACTCCACCAACTTCAAACGTGCTTGAGTTAAGATCGTCTACATATGCAAGGTTTGTTTTTCTGATGTGCTTGAGACCAATTTCATCCGCCATTTTAAGTAAATCTTCAGGCTGTCCAGTGCGTGTTTTTGCATTTTTTTCAAACCATTCATCATTTGCGCCACCATATGTCTGTCCTGCAAATTCATTTGCCCAGCCTTGCGCATTTTCGTTAGCCCTGGATATTCTAAGCTCTAATTCTTCAACTTGGTACTTCAGATTGTAAGCCTGATTATAGTAATAGCCTGCCGTTAGGCTAGTAGCTGCGGTTATTGTCAAGACGATGGCGATAACTATGACTTTTTTCATGGTTGAATTTTAGTAGAGCTGTCAGTACTTGTCAATAATGTCATTAGTTTATTTCAACGGCTATATACCTGAACAAGTGTGCTGCTGTTACGTGATAATTTATTAAGCGATCAAATTAATATACTAGCAATTCTCATCTATCTCGCTTATACTTAAAACATGACTAAAGCGTGGCGTGATGTTGGATCGTTGTATCAGATTTATCCGCGAAGTTTCCGAGACTTGAACGGTGACGGGGTCGGGGATTTGAATGGCATTACGCTCAAGATGGACTATCTTAGCGATCTCGGCGTTGACGCCATTTGGATTTCGCCATTTTTCACGTCGCCCATGACTGACTTTGGCTATGATGTGGCGGATTATCAAAATGTCGATCCAGTGTTTGGCGGCCTGGATGATTTTCGTATGTTGCTGGACGAAGCGCATGCGCGCGATATCAAAGTGATGATTGACCTAGTGCCGTGTCACACGTCTGACCAGCATCCGTGGTTCGTTGAGTCGCGTTCTGACCGAGATAATCCCAAGCGGGATTGGTATGTGTGGCGAGACGGCAACGACGGGCATGAACCGAACAATTGGGTCAGCTTGGCAGGCGGCAAATCGTGGACGTTTGATGCTGATTCTGGTCAGTACTATTTGCACTCGTTCTTACCAACCCAGCCAGATCTCAACTGGGACAATCCTGAAGTGCGCTTGGCCATCAAAGACGTGGTGCGATTTTGGTTTGACATGGGCGTTGACGGCATGCGCGTGGACGCCATCTGGGGGATCTCCAAAGATCCAGAGCTGCGTGATGATTCGCCAAATCCTCATTTCCATGGCGATGCTGACAGCTACGGCGCCTATATTCATGACCATTGCAAACACGGGCCACATTTTCAGGAGTATTTGCACGAGCTAGCAAGCGTTTGCGATGAATATGACGATAAGCAAATGGTGTTTGAGTTCTATCCAGATGAGCGCCTTGGTGCCATCTGGCAGCAATATCACGACGTCATCCATGTTCATCCGAAAGCTACGGCCTTTTTCATGGAGCATCGGCAAAACGATTGGCATGGTGAGCATACTGGCTGGAATATCGTGAACTATTTGGAAGCGGCAGGGGAGAATATGCCATTCTTTTGCCTTGGCAATCACGACCAGCCGCGCGTGACGTCTCGCTTAGGACTGCCGCGGTCCCGTGCGCTGCAGTTTCTCAACCTGCTGTGCCCAGGCGTTAGCGTGATGTACTATGGTGATGAAATTGGTATGGAAGACGTTGATTTGATGCAGCATGATGCGCAAGATGGCTTTCACCATTCGCTGCAGGATGACCGCAATCGCGCGCGTACGCCCATGCAGTGGAACAGCTCGCGCTATGCTGGGTTTGCCAATGTGTTGCCGTGGTTGCCGGTGCATCCTAACCGCAAGCAAGTCAATGTCGCTAAAGAAACCAAAGACCCAAGCTCACTATTGTGGTTATGTCGGAAATTATTGGAGCTGCGACATGAACTGCCAATTTTACGCCACGGTACCATGGAAAAGCTAGACACCGGTAATGGCTTTGTCTTAGGATTCCGTCGCCAACTTGACGGTCGGCAGCTGCAGATATATATCAACTTTGCGGATTCAGCACAAACAGTGTGGCTATCAGAAACCGGCCGTGTTATCATTGGTACCAACCCAGATATCCGTGTAGACGGTGACGTATTGCAACTGCCTGGCTATGGCGGTGTATTGATTGACATAAAGTAGCCCCGCCTGATGACGGGGCTCATAATTTGTTTGCCGTATTTGTTATGGATTAACAAAGTTCATGCCTGAGTACGATACGTCGTATTGGTCGTAGTTTGGCAATGTTGCGTTTGGATATTTTGCTTTGTAGGCGTCGCGAATTGAAGCGGCTTGAATGTCGGACGTCACCGTGTTGTTGATGGTGTCGACCGTCAAAATCCTAGTTGGGTTGTAGTCATTTGAGTGGAATGCACCCAAGAATGATGCAACCTTGTTGCCGTGTTTACCTGTGTCAACGCGGCTGGCTGCTTGTCCGACATGTCCTGAGAAGGCCATACGGATGTTTGGATATGCCAAGATCAAATTGTCGTAGACATAGCGTGGGGTCTGTTTGCCAGTACCGTATCCAGCGCCAGTACCGATTGAGCCATCGGCGTTCAGTAGCGAGTGACTCAGGACGATAACGTTGTGTTTTGGATGTGATGCCACAACGTTCTTAGCCCAATTGACAGCCTCAGCGCGCGGCCAGAGCTCAAGTGTCAGGACAAGCCACTGCTTACCTTCAGCGGTGAAAGTTTTGTAAGCGTTATCAACTTTGCCATTTTCAAACATTTGGTTAGCTGACAGCTTTTGGCGAGCAGCAGAGAAGTATCGGTTGAATACCGTCGTGTCTCGTGCCCACTCGTTGGTGTGTCGCCAGTCGCAAGCACCGCCACCACCACAAACAGCCTTTGTGTCGTGGTTACCGATGGTGGTCAAGTAAGGAATGTTTGCCTGGTCAATAGTCTTGAATGCG
Source organism: uncultured Candidatus Saccharibacteria bacterium (assembly GCA_963514965.1). Taxonomy (GTDB): domain Bacteria; phylum Patescibacteriota; class Saccharimonadia; order Saccharimonadales; family Saccharimonadaceae; genus Nanosynbacter. The sequence goes on from CAUPXC010000013.1 coordinate 13,162, forward strand.
TTGGACGCAACGATGTATTGATCTGGTTTATCAATACCTTCATGTCCACCAGAAGTAACCATGTCACCCGTGTGAGCCAAGAAGCGGATGTCGTATTTTTCCTTATTTTTCACGGTCCAGTTGGTGCGGGCAGCGAATTGATTGCCCGACCATTGGAAAACTTCCTGCTGCGTGTCAGGATAGACCGCGATGGAGAATTTGCCATCTTTGACTGGGTCGACATTGCCGTTGCCATTACCATTGTTGTTCTGGACTGGTTTGACATAGAACCACTCTCGGCTCTCCTGGATATAGCCAGCTTTCTGAAGCTCTTGTCGATCTTTGGCAGTGACTTGGCGGAAATTAAAATGCTTGTACCGCATGCGGTAAACCATCTCTGCACCATCTTTCAGCTCAGCTTGCGCGTAAAAGGCGATTCCTTTGCAGGTGAATCCGTACTTTTTACAAGCATTGTCAGCCTCATTTTTATTGACCGTCAAAAGACTTGTGTAGTTGCCGTCTTGTAGTGTTGCGTCAGCGCGATACACTGGCGCCAAACCGCTACCTGCAGCTGTTGACACCATAAAAATAGGGCGCACTGTCGTGAAGCCATTTTTGGCTGCTTGTTGGATTTCTGTTTGAGATGTTGTGACAAAGCTGTGTGGCTTGCCAGGCCTAGACACTTCATACGCAGTTGCGTTGAGCGCCGGGCTGGCGGCTTTGGCGTTTGATGACGTTGCAATTGGCCAGGCGATTGCCGCGACCGCAACGAGTGCAAATACGAAACTTGCGGTAAAAGCACTCAGACGATTTTTGATCGTGATATGTTTCACTTACCCTCCTCGTTTAACTGATATCACTACCATTTTACTATATAGGGCGGGAGGACGCGAATGCGGTATAATGAATATATGAATCGACGACCCCTGGCCGAACAGATGCGGCCACAAAAGTTAGATGAGGTGATCGGGCAGAGTCATTTGCTGGGTGAGGGAGAGTTGCTACGCCAAATCGTGAGGCGCGCTGAGCCGGTCAGTTTGATTTTGTGGGGACCGCCAGGCACAGGCAAGACCACCTTGGCGCGGATTATTGCCCGCGAGGTCAATGCCGAATTTTTTGAGTTGTCAGCGGTGACCAGCGGCAAGAAAGATGTTGAGCGAGTAATTGAACACGCTCGGCAGAACTGGAATTTGAACCTTAGAACAATTTTGTTTGTTGATGAAATCCATCGCTTTAATAAGGCGCAGCAGGATGCGTTTTTGCCGCACGTCGAGAGTGGGCTGATTACCTTGATTGGCGCGACCACCGAGAATCCAAGCTTTGAGGTAATCACGCCGCTACTCAGCCGGACACGGGTGTTGGTGCTCCAGCAACTGACCAAAGATGAAATTGTACTAGTGTTGAAGCGAGCGCTGAAGACTTTGAAACAAACTAAGCGGGTGTCACCCAAAGCTTTGGATTATCTGGCGGAATTGGCGGACGGCGACGCGCGGGTAGCGTTGGGTAATTTGGAATTGGCGCTGAGCTTTGGTGAGAAAGTCACACCAGAGGTCGTCAAGGCCGCGGCTCAGCGGCGACTGCCTGGCTATGATAAAAAGGGCGATGTGCATTATGACGTCATCTCAGCGTTCATTAAATCGCTGCGCGGCAGCGACCAGGTGGCTGCGGCGTATTATTTGGCGCGCATGATTGAGGCTGGTGAAGATCCGAAGTTTATCGCGCGGCGGATGGTGATTTTCGCCTCAGAAGACATTGGGCTGGCGGGTAACGGCGCGCTGAGCCTGGCGGTTGCCACCTTTGAGGCGGTGGAGCGCGTTGGGCTGCCTGAAGCCAAATATAATCTATTTCACTGCGCCATCGCGCTGGCGCGCAGTCAAAAGTCGCGTGAGACCACTGATGCGATGAATGAGGCTTTCGCTCTGGCACACAAATATCCCAACTCGCCCGTGCCGCTCCACCTTCGCAATGCTTCGACCAAGCTGATGAAAGATCTGGGCTACGGTAAAGATTATAAATGGCAGGCTGGTTTTCAGCACGAAAGGGGATTTCTCCCAGAAGACATTCCGCGTCCGACCAAGAATTAGCCTACTTTGGGCAGCGCTCATCAAACCGATCATACAGCGCCGCGTACACGCCATTGGTCCAGCCAAAGCCGTCTTGCAACGGATATTCGCCACCGCCGCCAATGCGTGACTCGCTGTCAACGTCATATTTCTCGATCATCTTGCCCTTGTCAGCAAAGACGCGCTCGGTGGAAGCCAGCCACCGTGTCCTGATTTCTTCCGCTAATTCATCAAGTCCGTACCGCTTCAAGCCACAAACCGCCACCCATTGCAGTGGCGCCCAGCCATTTGGCGCGTCCCATTGCTGACCATTGTCAACCAGCGTCATCCGCAACCCGCCATCACGCAAAAACTCGCGCTGTAACATTTCAGCCACCTGCTCGGCTTGTTTCTTGGTGGCGACGCCATTGTAGAGCGGGAAGACGCCAGCCAGCGTCGCGTGTGGCATCTGTCGACCAGTGCGGAAATTATAATCATAGAAAAAGCCGGTCGCTTCGTTCCAGCAGTACGTCCTGATAGCTTCCGCGCGCTTTTCGGCAGCCTGAATGAATTTTTTGCGCAGCACTTTTTGCTTTAAGATGCCGTAGCACTGAGCGATAGTCATTTCTAGGTCATACAGTAAGCAGTTGAGGTCCACCGGCACAATGTCTGTCGTCTGGATGCTTTCAATACAGCACGCCTCACCAAACCAGCGCGAACTGAAATCCCAGCCGCTTTCTGCGCCAGCCCGCAGATCCAAGTAAATCTTTGCTTTGTTGGCATTGGGGCTTTTCTGGGCCGTCTCGATGTCTTCGCGGCGGCTTTCTGGACGGGGAGTATTCTTATTGTCAAAGTAGCGGTTCAAAACGGTGCCATTTGGCATTTTCACCACTCGTCCAGTAGCTATCTGGTCAGCGCTGTCAAGTTGTTTGTGCCCTTTCATCCAGAATTTGTATTCTGTCAACAGCAGTGGGAAATATTCCAATAGTACCAAGCTCGAGCCACCAACTTTTCGCGGACGCGTCGCCAACAGCTTCACCATGGCAGAGAAAAATGGCGGTTGACTGCGACTCAGGAAATATGTTCGATTGGCGGTCGGGATATAACCAAACCGTTGGATCATGTAGGAATAATTTTTCATCATGCCGTTGATCAATCCCCATTGATTATCAACCGCCAGACCCAACATGATGAAGTACGTGTCCCAATAGAACTGCTCCGAAAAACGTCCACCTGGCACGATGTAGTCGTACGGCAGAGGGATGAGCGAGCCCGACGCTTTGTGGGCCTGACGCCTTAGCTGTGGCCACAGTTGCGTAACGTGCTGACGTGCTGACTCAGCGGGCTGAGGGATGTGGGCTGCGTGCGACGAATTGAAATCGTGAAAATGTTGATTGACGAACTCTTGCAGATTGAAGTCTGGTTTTTTGGACGCTTCCAAATATTCTCGTTGAATGCGTCGCCAACGCTTTTTTGGCACCACATCGACAAATGTCTTGCCGTCTTGGTAAATTTGCTGTGCCTGGACCTCGTGAAATAGATGCCCAAATAATTCATCAGGATCTTTACGATTGATGGGTGTGATACGCTGGCTGGTGCGCACCAAAGAGCGTTTAAATTGGTCAACATTTTTCTTTATCATACTTTTACTATAACTGGTTGCGATGGTATAATCTAGAGCAGATATTTTCATGAGGAGAATGTAAATCATTATGGCAACGAAATCACAGGAAAAAACAACAGAAACTCCCAAGGTGACAGAGACTAATCTTTCTGAACAAACCGTTCAAAAAAACACCAATCAACAATATTTTGCACAGCCGTCAGCTGCTCCCGTGCAGTATGTCGTGATGGCAAACTCCCTCAAAGGTATCAAAGGCTGGTTGGCATTTTTGACACTGATGTTAGGTTTTGGTGGTATACTGTACACGCTGGTATTCTTTGGCTCTTTGCTAAAATTGAGCAGCCCTGAGGGCGCCACGTCAGTCATCTTTGCGCCAATCATCGCTATCCTATCCATCACTACCGTCGTCCTTATAAGCTTACAGAAAAAAGTTAGCCGCTACCTAGCTATCGCCACATACATGATGTCTGCTAGCTACCTCACATTGCTACAAATCATCACTACCTCAACGGCCAGTGATTACAATGCAGAAAAAATTGTTAGTGCTGTTAGTGGAATATTCATCTACTTCATCATCGCCGGCTTATTTTCGCTATATTTCATGGTTTCAAAGCGCGTCAAAGAAACATTGGTGGACTAATTTTGGTTTACTCCATCCACGAAAATCGCCCCTAGCTTGGGGCGATTTTCATAGGTAATGAGCGGGTTTATCTCTTGGCGGCGCGCTTTCGCTCATTGGCATCGAGGTAGCGTTTGCGTAGACGCAAGGACTTTGGCGTCACTTCCAACAGTTCGTCGTCCTCGATAAAGTCGATGCATTGCTCCAGGCTAAACTGCGTAAATGGTGTCAGCTGTACCGTGCCGTCGGACGATTTGGAACGCATGTTGGTCAGGTGCTTGGCCTTGCAGACGTTGATTTCAATGTCTTCTTGGCGGTTATAAATACCGACGATCATGCCAGCGTACACTTCCGTGCCCGGCCCGACCAAGAGTTCGCCGCGTGCCTCGGCCGCCTGTAGCGCATACGGCGTTGTCGTGCCAGCTTCAAAGGCGATGAGCACGCCGCCGCGGGTTTTTGGCAATTTGCCGCCCAGTGGTTGATAGCCATGTGGTAGGGAATTCATGATCACCGTGCCTTTGGTGGCGGTCAAGAGTACGTTGCGTAGACCAATGAGGGCTCGCGTCGGCAGCACATAAGTGATGCGGGTAGCGCCGCTGGCAGTGGTCTCTTGCGATTTCATTTCAGCGTGGCGCGCACCCAACTCCTGGCTGATTGCGCCGATGAATTCGCTGCTAATCTCGACTTGCAGTTCTTCGATTGGCTCTTTTTCGACGCTGTCCTCGGTAATGGTCACCACTTGCGGGCGGCCGACTTCGAACTCAAAGCCTTCGCGCCGCATGGTCTCGATCAAGACGCTCAGGTGCAGCTCACCGCGGCCAGACACCGTAAAGCCGATGCCGTTTTCTTCAACGCGCAGCGCCACGTTGGTTTCCAGTTCCCGTCGCAATCGGTCGCCAATTTGCCGTGAAGTGGTAAACTCGCCCTCACGTCCTTTCATCGGGCTGGTGTTTGGGCCGAGATACATGCTCAATGTCGGCGCTTCAATGGCGATCGCCGGCAAGGCTTCCGGCTCCTCTTTGTCAGCAATCGTATCGCCGATGTGCGCTTCAGCTACGCCAACCAGCGCTACGATGTCGCCAGCAAACGCCTCGTCAAGCTCTTCGCGGTTTAGCCCGCGGTACCCAAAAACTTTCTCAATTCGCGCTGAGCCCGACACCTCGCCGTGCTTCATCAAACTAACCGCCAGGCCGCGCTTGACCGACCCGCGAGCGATCCGCCCGATGGCATATTTGCCCTGAAAGGTGTCGTACTGCAGACTGGTCACCAGCATCTGGAAACCGCCGTCAGCCGTGACACTCGGTGCCGGGATATCGTTGATAATCGCTTCAAAAATCGGTGTGAGATCAGCGTTGTCAGTCGGGTTAGCAGGAATCTCCCGCCACGCCTTGCCATCACGTCCAACGGCATAATAAATCGGATAATGCAACTGACTATCATCGGTCGCCAACTCCAAAAATAGATCGCTCAGCTCATCTTCAACTTCGGCAATTCGCCTGGCTGGCTTATCGATTTTATTAATCACCACCACTGGCTTCAAGCCCAGCTCCAGTGCCTTGCTCAATACAAACTTCGTCTGCGGCATCGGCCCTTCCTGCGCATCGACGATCAGCAGCACACCATCCGCCATTTGCAGCGTCCGCTCGACCTCGCCCGAAAAGTCAGCGTGCCCCGGCGTGTCGATGATGTTGATTTTATAATCACCGTAAAAAATCGAGGTTTGTTTGGCGGTGATGGTGATACCGCGTTCGTGCTCCTGATCACCCGAATCCATGATCAATTCCTGGCTCATCTCGGCCTGGTTGTCGCGAAATGTGCGCGACTGTTTGAGTAGCCCATCAACCATGGTCGTCTTGCCGTGATCGACGTGGGCAATAATGGCAATAT
>CAUPXC010000014.1:0-19227 GCA_963514965.1 uncultured Candidatus Saccharibacteria bacterium
TGCCTGTGTTGGTGTACTGCCGTTTAGAGTGTATTTAACATATTTCGCGGTAGTAGCAGTTCGTGGATTGCTATTTCCAGTGAAAAATACCACGGTTGATTGATTACCTTCGGTAGCCTCGTAGACCCAGTCTTTACTGTCGCGACCAAGCAGCTTTTTACGAGCTGTATCGTTGACTGGCTTGAGGGTTTTACCGTCAACGACCAGGGAATCGCTTTTCCACTGGGCCTCAGCGGCATAGACCGAAGTAGAGTTGATGAGTATACCACTAAAAAACCCGACAAAAATACCAATAGTCAGTATGGCAAACCACTGCGACCGACGTATTTGCGGACGCACTCGCATTTTCAACCACTCCATTACTATAAATGGTAGCATTTTTTGGCGTAAAAGTCAACTATATGAATCTATCGTCCAAACGCGGTAGGTGGTCGGTTACGTCGGTGTTGTGACTGTCCTCCGCCACTAGTACCACCTTGGTCAACATAGCTCGGTGGAATACTGGTAGCACTCGTCGGATCAGAAGATCTGTCTACCTGCACAGTAACGTTAACTTGTGGAGCTGGAGCCTGTGTTTGACCACCTGAAGATGAGGACAATGAATCTGGCTTTGAAGCTTCTGCTCCCCGCGCCTGTTCTTTGATGGCGTATTGACGATCAGGGGCCATGCTTGGTGCCTGAGAAGGTGTTGGCTGTGCCACGCCCTGTGGAGCTTGATTTTGCTGCAATGGTGGTACGGATGGTGTTGCTGGCTGCGAACTAGCCATATTGGACTTTATTGTGTCAATTGCTGCCTTAAGATTGGTCTGACCTTTTTCTCCTTTTTGACCCAGGGCTTCAAATACTGGTGCGGTCTTACCATTGGCTTGACCCATGTATCGTGAACTATCAGACACTTCAGCAGCCCTACTGTTTGCCAAGCCTCCCTTGTCGTAAGCATTAACAAGTGCCTCTGCACTCTGCGTAGATAAATTATCTACAGAAAGGTTTTCAAATGCTTTACTTGTCATTTGGGCTAACTCTTCTCGACTGACGCCATAAGCCTGCTGTCCTTTACCTATTGCATCAAAACCGGCCACTCCGGCAGCGGCCACTCCGGCATCGTATTTCTTGACATTAGTGAGAGCATCTCCCATCTCGATACTGGTAATTTTACCACCCTCTTCCAGATATTTACGCAACTGTCCTGTTCCCCAAGCACCTTGTTGAGACAGTTTTTCCGCCGCCGCCGCCTGAACGTATTTGTCATCTGATCGTAAAGCCTCAACTGCGTTACTATTATATTCAAACCGCAATTTTTTGGCTGCAGCTTCTTGAGATAGTTTATGGATATATTCCTGGCCACCAGTAGTAGCTGCCGCAAACCCAAGGCGCTTGTCTAGTTCACCTGCAGAAGCCTCAGCTAGCTCTGATCGGTAGCGTTGTTGCTCGTTTTGCTCTGCCAGAGCTGCTCGAGTTTCTCTGTCAAGTGAACGTCGTTTTAATCCCTTTAGCCCCCCTTGTAATTTTCTTCTAAATCGACTATCACTAAAATCCCTGGCCATAAATTCACTACGTTTCATGCTTGCCTTGCGCTTAGCAAATTTATTCCCCGCATTGAGTGCAGGCGCTGATGCTTTGTTTAATAATCCGCTAGCTCGTCCCATTATATTACCAATAATAGCATTGGATTTCAGTGCCATACCGAGGATGACAAAGCTACCTGCAAACAGTAGAAAAAGCGCCATTAGTCGTTGACTCGGATTTGATTCGTTGCCAGCGCCAAGTATAGTAAATGATAACAGTTTTAATCCACCGTAATATATTGCTGCCAATGGGTATAGGAATACCATTCCAGTGAAAACCTTTTTCCACTTATCAAATATACCTTGTGTATTTGGTAAGATCCAGGCTGCGAAAGCTAATGGAGCCAAAATTGCTAAGACTGGTATCAATGCTGAGCGAAATACGAGGGCTACTAAACCGGCAACAATTCCGATAAGGCCAGGTACTAGTGCTACAAACAGAAACATAATCATAGCACCTGGACCAAATACAGCAGTAGCAATTGCAGCGCCAGCTAAGGTCGCTGCCGTAACGGTACCACCAACCACGAGGTCCTGAAGCAATTGACCCCAACCAATATCCTCAAGCTTCACTGTATGTATCGGTTCGGTGATGATAGATAACAGCGTACTTCCTAGAATATTTGCAATATCAACAGTGACTTGTATAGCGAAGTAGGATATATTGACAGCAATTGCAGCGATGATAAAACGAGGCAGCATTTTCTTGATGCCGTAGTTAGAAATACCGACATTCGACACTTGCGAGATAATGATCAGTATAAATACCAGTGCTAACAGGACGTTAGCGAGGTCTCGCATAGTTTTCCAGGCGTTATACGTATTTCCTGAATCTTGAAGGGGGCTAGTTACTAAATACCATTCGAGCATTCCCCAAGCAGAGTCAGCAAGACCGGTTGCTGTACTAAGAACTGGACACAAAATCCAACCTATACCAGTAAGCTGACTTGTACAGGTTTTTTCTTCTTTTTGCTCCCCGGCATCTTCTGTAGACTGTGCTGTGGCGTCCGCACTCTTTTCTGGTGTATCTCCTATGGCAAGATCTTTATGCTCATCTTTATGCTCAGATGCATACTTAGCAAATTTGTCAAAAGCAGCTTTGTTGGTCTGTAGCCAAGACCCTATATCTTTACAGGCTACCTTTGTCATTTTACCAGTGTTATCACCGGGTTGAACCACCCAGAAGGTTTTGTTTCCTCCGGAAGTTTTATATATGATATCGCCATTTTTGCCATTTTTGCTAGTAAAAGGAACTTTATAGTAATAATAACCGGAACTATCCGGGTTAGTCCCGGGAATTTCTTTCAGAGACTCCTCTCTTTTTGCATCACAGCCACCGGTAAATATTGTTGAGTGCATATACCAATGCTCTGCACTGCCAGATGCTATCGATGGCAAGCTACCAGTTGCATTTTTAATACCGTTATCTAATGCGTCTCTAATGGTCTTGCCGCCCTTACTTGGGACGCATGCGTATGGCACTGAGTCGGCTGCCCAGCTATCTGGGCCAACCCTGTAATTTTTAATATATTTCCCTGTTAAGCCATCTAAGTTATTTACAGCTGCTGAAAAGCGTTCCCAGCTTTCATGAGGATAACTAGTACAGCTATCTGCTATATCATCTTTGTCACCACTATACCTGACTCCACGGAATAACCACCCAGCCTGATTTTTAGAACTCTGAGTAAAGAATTTACCTCCCATATGTCGGTAGAAATCAGCATATTTAGAAGATCCTTCCCATATGTCGATGCCAGTTTTCATAAGCCCAGCGCAACTGCGGTCTGATGCCGCAGTTATAGTGATCGGATCAACACCTGTAAAGTTTTTTATACCGTTAGCCGCTTTCTTCCCTACGAAGGTATTTTGATTTTCTGCATTATCACCATTTGAAGGGGGCCAGTTAGCGTCGGTGGAAGAAGTATCTCTATATCTTGCCCCCGAAAGGTCATTGATACATGACCAATCAGCTCCTGTAGCGCCATCACGACCACCTGTTCCTGTATCTTCGCCTCGATGCGTTAGGTTAGCATAGATTAACGCCGATTCAACTTTTTGCCGTAATTTCAAATTTTTCGCAGCCTCTGCCTGCGGAGCACGTAGCACCGTTGATATAAGTGCTACTACTAGTGTGGAGAGTACTATCAACCCTCGCTTTTTACTCATGTTTTGATGCCCTTTCAGAAAAAAACATATACACTACAAATTGTAGTGTATATGTCTCAAAAGCGCAAATGCTTAATTATGACTGTTTTTCTTCTTGGATTTCTTTATAACTTGCCTGGTGAGGGTTAAAATCTAGCTTACTAATAACAACAAGGCCTTCATTGGTCTTTTTGAATGAAATATGGCCATCTTTTATACCTTTGATAGACAGCCCTATGATACGGTCTAGGCCTCCAATGTTATTATTACCAACCTTATCAACTAAGCTTGTGATTGTTTCAGAATTCTCAGCTTCGGTATCTGGTCGACAGCTAAACTTCATACCAACTGTTTCATTAGAGTATTGTGCGTTATCAACAGACATTTCTTCGATAGATATTTTTCCTAAGAATTTGTCCGGTTCGGCTGGAGAGGTAAATGAAGGCAAGGCTGTACCCCACTCATTTTCTCTACGCTCAGCGTTATCGTCTTTTTGCAGATATGCTTCTGAAGATGCAAGTTGTGTCAGGTAGGTTGTTAGACCGTACCCAAGATCAAGTGCCTTTGGCTTGCCGTTCATGTCAACGCCCGGGTCTTCAAAAACAGTCCCCTTTAAGTAATTTTCTGCAAAGTAGGAAACTAGCTCATCTGCCAATTTAATAGCACCTCGTTTGGTTGTTGGCTGACCCAGTCTATTAAGGGATTGTACTTCATAGTATTCTGACACTGGTGGGTAACTTTGTTCGTCGGTGTCGGTGAACACATTACATATCTTTTCTAAGATATTAGAAAGGCGTTGCCCTAGTTTTTGAGGGTCGTTGTATTCACTTGCAGAAATAGTCAGTGCCTCAAACGCTTTTCGACCTTCAGGAATCCTGGAGTCAAAAAAGTGCTTACAAAGTTCTTCTATGGTCTGAAATTCGCTCGCTTCTAGCGTTTTTGGACCCTCAGGAGTTGGAGACACTTCTGGTGAAGGAGTATTATCACTGCTTTCTACATGTTCGGGTAGTTGTCCTGATGTTGGCTCTGTAGGATTTTCCTTGTTACCACAGGCTGCTACGGCCATTGTTCCAGCACTGACTGCAAGAAATTCCATGAACCTTCGGCGGTTTAATGTGTCTTGTGAATCGCTTGGGTTACGCTCGTTCATAACGCTTGGGATTCTTTCTCTGGTTTATTACCAGGTTAGTTACATGTATCATATCTACAATCGATATAGCGTGATTATAACACAAAGTATATGAAAATACAAGACTATAGGTCAGCAAAATAAAAACACCCCGTCAATTGGGTGTCTGTGGCGCGCCCGACCGGATTCGAACCGGCGATCTCCTCCGTGACAGGGAGGCGTGATGGACCAACTTCACTACGAGCGCATGTCAACTAGCTCATAATACCAAAGACTTCCCTAATATTCAAGAGCTACCAGGTGAAATGCTGTTTGCATTTTGAGCGACAATATCTTACAATTAGTCACATATCAACCTAATATTGGTAGAACAATTCAATGGTAAACAGAAATTTCTTTACAAAAACCATCATTGCTGTAGCTTTATTAGTCGGCTTTGCTGTCTCGACCCCAGTGTTTGCCGAGGAAGCAGACTCAAGTAAATGTGCTGGTGTTCCTACCTCAACTATAGAATGTGGCGGTAAGAGTGGTAAAGAGGCTATTTTTGACATCGTCAGGCAGGCAGTAAAAATTTTAACCATGGGTGTAGGTGTCACGGCTGTTGGTGCGGTAGTTTATGGAGGGATACTATTTTCATCATCTGGAGATAAGCCAGAAAACATCAAAAAAGCTCGCGAGATCTGGATCAATGTTGTGATAGGGTTGCTGCTATACGCCTTCTTTGTCACGCTGACTCAATTCTTAATTCCAGGAGGAGTGTTCTCATGATCAAGCGAGCAATTATAGCACTGACTTTGATAGTTACGGGTAGTTTTGGTATGGCATTTGTCAGCACACAACCTGCCCTAGCTGGTGTTTGTGACGAGCGTGGTCGTGTTATAACTCTAAAACCTTGGTTTTATAACTTAACATCTGGTAATTCGTGTGATTTAAAGAGCCCAAGTGACGTTGGTGGTTTTGGTCCATATATCTGGCGAATTGCCCTGAATCTCATTGAAGACTTGTTTCAAATCACAGGTTATATTGCAGCAGGATACATCATATACGGTGGTTTTCTGTTCATCACTAGCTCAGGATCGCCAGATCGAGCGGTTCGTGGACGAAAAACAGTTTTTAATGCCATTATTGGCTTAGTTATAGCTATCGCCTCAGTAGGTGTAGTAAACTGGGTATCAGGAGCATTATTATAACTATGGAAAAGTTTATCGTTCAAATTGTTAGCCAACTAGGTTCCCCAAGTGACGTAGGAATTCCTGATCGTAAAGATGATAAGGTGGCATTACAAAGTATAGCGAACCTGGTGTTTGCTATTTCAGCGGTCGTAGCTATCATTTCCATCATCATCTATGGCATCATGTATAGTGTATCCGCTGGCGATCCAGGCAAAGTCTCGAAAGCTAAAAACGGTATCATCTATTCGGTGGTTGGTTTGCTGGTGGTATGGTGCGCTTTTGTTATTACAAATTATGTCGCAGGGAGGTTTAACTAATGAAAAAAATCGTAACTATTACCGCTACTCTGGCTCTCACCATAGTCGGTGGTTTTTTGCTGTCACAAGCTGCTTCAGCGGTTGGTATTTATGACGCGTGTAGTACTGATCCAAACAATATTGTTTGTGCTAACAGTAGTGAATCAGTTGACCCTGTCATCAAAACAGTCATCAGATATCTGCTGATTATCTCTGGTATCGTATCAGTTGTGATGGTTATCATTGGTGGGTTGAAATACAGCACCTCCAATGGTGACAGTGCTAAGCTAAGCTCTGCTAAGAACACTATCATGTACGCCATCATCGGTGTGATCATCTCTGTCCTTGCGTATGCTATCGTTGATTACGTATTTCTTCGCATAATTGGTAAATAGAGCCCAACACAGTATAGACAGACCGTAAAATATGGTATAATGAAGTAAAATAACAATCAATTTTCCAAGGAAAGGAAACGAAATTCATGAAAAAAACCATTATTAAAATAGCTGGCGCGTTTGCCCTTCCTGTGTTGGTTATGGGTGTCGTATTTTTGGCTTCTGGCGACAATGCATTTGCGCAGGTTCGAGAAGGTTTGAACAAGGTTCAAAACGCCAATACTGGTGCTAGTGCTAACGTTGACGACATCATCTCAAAGTCAATTAACTTTGCATTGATGGCGATTGCAATTGTCTCTGTGTTTATGTTGATCCTTGGTGGTTTCAAATACACCACATCAAACGGTGACAGTGCTAAGGTGACGTCTGCTAAGAATACCATCATGTACTCTTTGATCGGTCTGTTGATTGCTATCTTTGCCTACGCTATCGTTAACTTTGTGGTCAATAAGGTTACCGGTAACTAATTCACCTAGTTACATCTCGAAAAACACCAGTCATTGCGACTGGTGTTTTTAGTAGAGATTAGTGATTGATTACAGAACTTGAATCTTCTTAGCTTTTTCTTGTTTTACTTTTTCAAAGGTAATTGTCAATACACCGTCTTTTAGTTCTGCTTTTACACCCTCTTCCTTGACTGCGACTGGAAGAGCTAGGGTTCGCCGAAATTCGCCCCAGTAACATTCTTGAATGTGCCAGTTGTTAACTTCAGTCTCATCACCACTAGACAAGGTACCGGAGATGGTCAAGATACCATCAGAGATGCTGACATCCAGGTCGTTGCGGTCAACGCCAGCGGTGCGTGCTTTGATGACCAATTCTCCTTCGGTCTCAAAAACGTCAACCGCTAACTGACCCATCAGGTCATCAGCGTCCTCTTCCCAGTTATCCTCAGCAGTAGTCATGGTTGGTGCTGGTGCTTGTGCTGGAGCTGACAAGTCAGCTTCATCCAAAAATGCAGCAGTTAAATCGTCGTCGGTAAATAAATTATCGTCCTGTTTCCGGGCCATAGTTGTTCCTCCACTCTATTTGGCTCAATTGACAATGTTCCCTATTAGTATAACGGTTATGTGCGTTATAATCAACAGTGAAAGGTAAAAAACGTAAAAAATACAATGTTTGATAAGGTATTGTCAGTTATTGCTCCTCACTACTGTTATGAGTGTGGAAAATCTAGTCAAACTATTTGCCAAAAATGTAAAAAACACATCATACAGATGAGCTATACCACATGTGTGTTGTGTGATCGGAAGCTCAAGGATAATAATTATTGTGGTAGACATCGCTTCCCTGTTCGACAGATCTACTGTTTACTGCTTAGGCAAGGTGCGGTGTTGCAAGCGATTGACGCGCTCAAGTTTGAACGCAAACGAGCTGTTATCAACGACTTGGTGGATATCACTGACGCATTGCTGCCACAGCTGCCAGCTAATAGCGTACTAGTTCCTATTCCAACCACACCACGAAACACCCGCATCAGAGGATATGACCACATGAAGCTGATTTGTCGCCAGTTGGGGCGAGTTAGGAGAATCCCTGTTGAGCAAGTGCTTCAGCGACGCAATAACGTCACGCAGCATTTTGCTACATCGGCCAAACAGCGGAGATTGCAGGCAAAAGAGTTTTTCCGGGTAGTGGGTGATATCGATCCAGCCAAACAGTACTGTCTGGTGGATGACATTTTCACTACTGGTGCTACGGTGCGGGAGGCTGCTCACTGTTTGCGGCAAGCGGGCGCTACCTCTGTAACGGTCATAGTCCTGACGCGGCAGACTTCATAAGAAACCACAGCTGATTAGACGTGGTGATATCCGCTACCTTTGGCGATTTCTTGGGCACGGTAGAGTTGCTCTGTCAGAACTAGGCGTACAAGTTGATGCGGAAATACCAGTTTTGACAGCGACCAAACGACATCAGCCCGTTCGCGTAGTTCTGAAGAAACACCAAACGCCCCGCCAATGATGATGACCACGGACTGACTGTGGGTGAACCGCTCTTCTAGGAGAGCAGACAGTTCAGGAGACGATAGATTATTACCTCTTTCATCCAGCAAAATGACAAAATGATCTGGCTTGATCTGCTTGAGTATCCGCTCAGACTCTTCCTGGCGCGCTCTGGAGCCTTCGAATGAAGAATTAGCCACAACACCCATTCGATATTCCACGGGGCTCTCAGACGCTTCTGGTAGTATTCTAGGCCGTCCATGACCCATGGATTATTTTTCTTGCCGATTGTGATAATTTTGAGCATAACTACTGCAAGTATAACCTAACCTCTGGTATAATGAAAAAGTCAATCACGGAGAGGTGCAGGAGTGGTTGAACTGGCCGCTCTCGAAAAGCGGTAAGCCGCAAGGCTTCGAGGGTTCGAATCCCTCTCTCTCCGCCATACAGTGTTTATTTAGCCCTCACCTCTGTGAGGGTTTTGTGCTACCAGAGAGTAACAGTATGATATAATAATGTTGAAATATGGTAAAAAGGAGATGATAGTATGAGTTTTAACTATGGTTTAGACTATGAAAAGTTGCCTCGCTATATTGAAGTTGCAGAGGAGGTTATTAGGGGCTTAGGAGGAGCGGCGGTTAATACCGTTCAATTTCTTGATGTAATGGCAAAAGAATATGGTATTTCTGCGCCAGATGCACTTCTTGCTGCTGATACTGCAGACTCCATCACGGTAGATCATTTTAATAATATAGTTGGTTTAGTGTCTGAGTTGTCTCCTGAAAAGAAATCAACAGAAGAATAATTCGCGTGAGTGATTTATCATAAAAAATAACTCTTCCCTAATGAAGAGTTATTTTGATAATGCTTATTGGTACACCCGGCACGATTCGAACGTACGACCTTTGGCTCCGCAAGCCAACGCTCTATCCAGCTGAGCTACGGGTGCATACAGCCTTTCGGCAAAACCGATTGGCCATAACAAAAATATAAGGTACCTTCTCTGCTCACATCATGAACATCGAACTTTTACATTCTAACACATATCAAAAGCTAAGAGCAAGCTAAAGCTTAATGATTCGGATGAGTTTCTCCAAAGCGTCTGGTTTTATCTCTTGCATGGGGAGGCGTGTGCCTAGCATATCGACAATCGTTTCCCCTTCCGCCTCTGAAAAGTAGATGGTTAGACCTGGTGAGAAACGTTTAACGGGAAGTAGTAATACTGAGAATTGACCTTGATATTCGATAACACCGAAAGCCTTGAATTCACTAAAATCGTATAACTTGTCCGCCACATAGACACCCTTGGGACTAATGGTATAGTTGATCATGCGAGGAGTCTTGGTAGACAGAGATAGTAATGCTACTGCCATGATGGGTATCAACACCGTGAATGTCCAGCTTTTGATCCAAAAGACAGACAGCGCCATGAGCACCATGATGACTACGGCAAATGATAGATACCAGCCTAGACCGCGCACTGGACCTCTGGTCTCTGGGGCGTGCCAAGAAAACGGTTCAGACAAATCATGAGCTGTTGCTTTGGTTGGTTCTACTTCCATGGTTTTAGTATACCATGAGCATGATGTGCAGGCTAGACGTCAGTAGAGCCACCACTGACGGCGAAATTGATGACAAACTTGATGATGGCATAGGCAAAAAGAGCAATCAATAGACCAATGACAGCATACAAGATGGTGTTCTTGGCGGCGGTAACCGATTCTTTTCGTCCACCAGATATGACATAACGAAAACCACCAAAGATCAGCATAACAACGCTGACCACCGCGATACCGATCAGCATAAAGTTGATAACCCGACGCACCAGAGAGCTATCACCATTCCATAGGTTGGTTGGTACGCCATTGCCGCGAGCTGCCTCTACACCTTCTGCAAAACCACCCTCACCAAGTGCTAGAGCTGGTAGACCAGTGATAGTTAATGCTAACATGGTCGTTATGATGATGCTTACGCCAACGGTTACAATCTTCTTCATAATAGTTATATTATCCTTGGTTGGTATTAAAAAGTCAACGCTATGGTATTTTGTACAGGTGTGGTACAATGTAACCAGGTTTCATGGTCTACATTTGGAGGAGTACCCAAGTGGCTGAAGGGGACGGTTTGCTAAATCGTTAGTACGGAGAGATCTGTAGCGGGAGTTCGAATCTCCCCTCCTCCGCCAGAAACTGATATGAAATTCTCAACTTACGGGTTGAGAATTTTTATTTGTGAACAGGAGTATGGTATAATGTGAACAGATTTCTGGAAGGGTGACCGAGTGGTTGAAGGTACCGGTCTTGAAAACCGGCGTGCGGTAAAACGTACCGAGGGTTCGAATCCCTCCCCTTCCGCCAGAATGATACGTAAACACCTCAAGTAGGTGTTTTTATTTGCCACAACGCGAAATATACTTGACATAAAATAAAACTTATGCTAATATGATAATCAGTTTAACAGCGCTTGGTGCGCGTTAATAAAACATAAACAGAGAGATAGATGAATATATTACAACAGATTATTACACAATTTACCATATTTGTGAGCCTGACTACTGCTTGTGGTGTACTAATGCATGACACCCACGTAGATAAGGCGGTGGTATCAGTATTTAGTGCGGTTGATTTTCAGGGGTCAACGGGCGACGATGGTATGAAAACGACAAGGATTGGTTCGTCTGCGCACACACATCCAGAGCATACATCACTCAGTAGTATCATTCATGATGGATCGGCAAATCCTCGTTCAACACCACGAAACGATGACCGAAAATACATGAAAGTCAAGCGTGCCCAGGGTAATGGCGGTCCTGAGTTTGATGGGCAACGCTTGTGTATCGGTAAGATTTGTTTTTAGTTACATTTGATAACTTCCAGCTCGGTGATAAGTCGTTGGATGAGCGCTTGCTGCTCTGTAATATGTTGGCGAGTTTCTTCCACCAAGTGGGCTGGCGCTTTTTCAGCGTAGGATGGATTGTTGATACGCGCTTCAAGCCCCTCGAGGCGTTTTCTAGCGTCTGCGAGGCGCATTTCCAGCTCAGTCTGGTGCTGGTAGAGAGTCTCATCATCGATGTCTAGCCATACTTCCCTGTTGGCTGCGGCTAGCCTGAGACCACGTGGTTGATCGGTGCGCTCAATTGATGCAAGGCGCATGAGGTGCTTGATAGTGTCGGCGTTTTCTTTGACCAAGCTGTCGTTGCCGTACAATAAGCGGTATTTTTTATTGCCCGGTAATTCTGTGATCACCCAGCGACCTTCGGAGACTAATTCTTTGATTCGTTCAAATTGTTCAGCCTCAATCTCATCGTATTGTTCTGGTGTTGGCCAAGAGTCGCGCATCAGGATACCGTCGGTATAGTTGAGCGTCTGCCAAATTGTCTCAGTGACGAATGGCGCGAATGGATGAGTAATCCTCAGGCTGGTTGCCAGCACCCACGACAATAATGGGCGGTTGATGGCGGTTTTTGATGATTCGATATACCAATCGGCGACGTCGTCCCAGATGGCGTGGTAGACCGTTTCGGCGGCCTCAGAAAAGCGGTATTGTTCCAAGCGAACAGCGATGTTATTGGCGGCATCGTTCAGTTGACGGATAATCCAGTGGTCAGCTGGGGTTTGTGGCTGTAGTGGTACGATGACGTGGTTGTCGCCAATTTGTGATTCAACAAAGCGAGCGATGTTCCATAGCTTGTTGCAGAAGTTGCGAGCAGCGATGACCGCACCTCTATTGAAGGCTTGATGTTGGGCTGGTGCGCGGCCGGCGATGATACCCATGCGGGTGGCGTCTGAGCCAAATTCTGAGACTAGTTCCATCGGATTGATGACATTACCCTTGGATTTGGACATTTTTTGATTATGCTCGTCGTTGACCATACCATGCAGATAAACGTCCTTGAATGGTAGTTTGCCGGTGCGGTACAGGCTGAGCATAATCATGCGTGACACCCATGCTCGCATGATATCCATACCGGTCTCCATCAAGCTGGTTGGGAAGTATTTGGCTAATTCTCCGCCATTGAGATAATCGGTGACAATGTATGGCCACTGCCCAGATGAAAACCAGGTGTCAAAGGTATCTTCTTCTCTGATGTATGTTGTTCCATTTACAACAATACGCTTTTCGGTTACCCGGGTGTCGAAGATCCAGTCGTTTGAGTCGGTCTCATTGACAAACGCTGGGATTGGGATGCCCCATGGGATTTGTCGAGAGATATTCCAATCCTTGAGTTGCTCCAGGTAGGCGATGAGCTCTTTGCGCTTTGAGGCTGGATGGAAGGTAATCTCCCCCTTCTCTAGCGCCTCGATGGCTGGCTTGGCTAGTGGCTGCATTTTGATGAACCACTGCTCTTTCACCATTGGTTCGATGATGGTGCCGCACTTGTAACAATGACCGACAGCGTGTTCAATGTCTGACTCACCGCGGCGTAGCTCCATGGCTTCTAGAGCTGCTAGGATGCGGCGTCTTGCTTCTTGCGGATCTAGACCTAAGAATTGTGGCGGCACATTGATCAATTTGCCATCATGGCTGATGATGCTTTTGACTGGTAGACCATGGCGTTCTGCCATCTCAAAGTCGTTTGGATCATGCGCTGGAGTTATTTTGACGGCTCCGGTACCGTAACTCATGTCAACGTATTCGTCGGCGATGATGGGGATTTCGCGGTCGATGATTGGCAGGAGAATGCGGGTGCCAATGAGTTTTTTGTAGCGCTCGTCATCAGGGTGAACAGCTACCGCTACGTCACCAAGCATGGTCTCAGGACGGGTGGTGGCAACTACGATTTCACCAATTTTGTCCAGGGTTGGGTAAGCTATTTTCCATAACGTCCCCTTCTCTGTTTTGTGCTCGACTTCGATGTCAGCAAAACTGGTTTGATGAACAGTACAGTAGTTAACGATTCGTTCGCCGCGGTAGATCAGATCATCTTCCCACATCTGTTTGAAGGTGTCGTACACCGTCTGTATCACTTTGTCGTCTAGAGTGAATGTAAGGTGCTTCCAGGAAGCGCTGGTGCCTAAAGCACGTAGCTGTAACTCCATATTGCCGCGCTTTTCTTGGACAAAATTCCACACCTGGCTGTACAGTTGTTCTCGCGAAAAATCAAAGCGACTTTTACCCTGCTTTGCCAGCTCTTTTTCGTAGACTACCCATGTTTCAAAGCCAGCATGGTCGGCACCGGGGATAAACACTGCATCATCGCCCTTGAGCCTATGATAGCGGATCAAGATATCCTTCAGATTCATATCAAGCGCGTGTCCGATATGTAGGTTGCCGTTGGCGTTTGGTGGTGGCATGACGATACTGTACGGCTTACCTTCACCTGTGGGCGCAAAAGAATTGCTCGTCTCCCACAGGGCATAAATATCTGGTTCGTAGTCATTTGGAATGTATTGTTTGGCTAATTGCATATGATCTGATTCCTATATATTTCACGGGAAAAATGGCACACATAAACCACTGACTACTTTTCACACGAAAAAGTACCCTCGAGCGAGCTTATGTGTGTATTCTCCCATGTTTATTTCTGGTTATAGTATACCATAGAACTGGGATTTTGGCGTTATGGCTTACGCTGTGTCGAGCATGGATAGACTTGGCTGGACTTCCATATTGTATGGGTCGGTGGGCTGGTCGATGTGGGCGCGGAAATACCCGAGTGCGGCGATCATGGCGGCATTGTCGGTGCAGAGCTGAATGGGTGCGTATTCAATGTCGATAGGCAGGGCTAGGCTTAGTTGGCGGCGCAGTTCTTGATTGGCGGCGACACCACCAGCGATGACGACGGAAGCAGGCTGAAAATTATCGTATGCTTTCTTGGTTTTATCAACCAAAGTTTTGATGGCGGTGTACTGGAAGCTGGCAGCCATGTTGTGCTGTAATTCGTTAGTCACCAGGGCAGGGAGCTCGTGTGACGGGAAGGTAAAATCTTTACCGACTTCGTGCTGCACCATCCTCAGAACGGCTGTTTTGAGGCCAGAAAAGGAGAAATCATACTCACCAGCGAGTTTGGCGATGGGTAGATGAAAGGCCTGCGGATCACCGAGCTCAGCTGCTTTGGCGATGGCAGGGCCACCAGGGTAGGGTAGGCCGATAATTTTAGCGACTTTGTCGAACGCCTCACCAACGGCGTCATCTTGAGTTTGGCCAATGAGCTGGTAGTCACCGTGGTTTTGGAAAAGGACGAGTTGTGAGTGTCCACCGGAGACGATGAGGGCGAGGAGAGGGAAGACGGGTTGGCTTTTTGGCAGGGTTAAAGATAGGTTGTCAGACTGTTGGTTGATGAAATTAGCATACACATGAGCTTCTACATGATGTATTTTATACAACGGTTTGTGATGAATAATGGCGAGGGTGCGGGCAGCGAGGGTGCCAACAAGGAGCGAACCGATGAGGCCAGGAGCGTAAGTGACGGCGATGGCGTCGATATCATCCCAAGTACAGTTGGCCTCAGATAACGCCTTTTTGACAACCGGGTTGATAACCTCCAGATGTGAACGGGCGGCAATTTCTGGAATGACGCCACCATATTCGGCATGGATGTCGATTTGTGAGTTAACAACATTTGATAATAGTAGATGACCATCTTCGACGACAGCGGCAGCTGTTTCATCACAGCTTGATTCAATTCCCAAAATCCTCATAACTATGGCATAGTATAGCACATATTCGCCTCTGTTGTCTGGAAGTGTGAATCGGCACGCAAAAGTGGTATCATGGATATATGAAACAGATTCTTGTCAAAGCAGCCAGAAGTATTTTGCCCGCTAGTGCTTTGCATGGCGTGGAAAACGGATATCGCCGAGTTAGAGTACGACTATTGAGCGCGCGGTATGGTAACCCGTCAAAAAACTTGCGAGTTATCGCAGTAACTGGTACCAATGGAAAGACAACGACCGCCTGCTATATCAATGAGATCTTGAAGGAGGCCAAATTTAAGACAGCAATGTTCACGACGGCGTTGATCGAGGTGGCAGGGAAGGCTCAGGTTAATGATTTGAACGCAACGGTGGCTTCGACTGGCAGGATGCAACAGTTCTTTCGTGATGCAAAAAAGGCTGATGTGGACTATGTCGTGTTGGAAATCACGTCACACGCGCTTGACCAGCACAAGCTTGACGGAGTGCCGATTGAGGCAGCAGTGATGACCAATTTGACGCAGGATCATTTGGACTATCACAAGACTATGGAGAATTATGCAGCGGCTAAGAGTAAGTTGTTTGCACTGGAACCGCGATATATCATTTTGAACCGTGATGATGAATGGTATGACTATTTTGATCAATTTGTTGCCGGTGAACAAAAAATGACCTACGGTAAACATCCGGAAGCAGAGGCACAGATTCAGCGAGTCAAGCTGTACCGCAAGGGTACTGAAGCTGATGTGGTTTTGGATCATCAAACGCATTTGGAGCTGGCGACAGCGCTGCCGGGTGAATTTAATGTGCACAACATGACGGCGGCGGTGACGTTAGCGTATTTGTTGGGTGTCAAGCTGCAGGATATCCAAGAAGGAGTGGCTAACGTCGAGGCGGTTCCTGGTAGGTTTGAGCGAGCAGTCGAGGGTGTTGGCTATGATGTAATCGTGGATTATGCACACACCCCTGATGCATTGGATAAATTATTGACAGCCGCTCGTAAGATCGCCAAGGGTCGAGTGATTTTGGTATTTGGGGCTTGTGGTGATCGCGACAAGGGCAAGCGGCCAACCATGGGTGAAATTGCTGCTAAAAACGCCGACAGGATATTCCTGACCGACGAGGAGAGCTATAATGAAGATCCTGATCAGATTAGGCGAATGATCTATGAAGGAATTGAACGGGCGCATGGTGATGCCAAGACGACGGAAATTCCTGACCGACGACAGGCGATTGAGCGAGCACTTGGCTCTGCGCAAAAGGGTGATATGGTGCTGATCACTGGAATGGGACATGAGAAATATCGAATTGTGAATGGACAACGGCTACCGTGGAATGATAGCCAGGTAGTGCGCGAGATTTTAGGGCAGGAAAAAGCAGAATAACTAACTCAATGACTTGCCGAAAAAAGCTTGTTTTTTGTTAAGCCATTCTTTGGATTGGCGGACAAGTTTTTCGGTATCTTTCGAACTTTCGAGGAGTGGTTTGATAGCTTCTTCGAGGTAGACACCACCTTGAGAGCCTTTGAATAGTAAGACGGTATCTTGATGAGCCAGAGATTGTAATAATTCTACAGCATCGATGGCTGTATCAAACGAGGTGACAGTACAGCCGTTGTCTTGGGCAGCTGGCGCCAAGAACGTAGCTGCATTGGATCCGATAGTGATGACGTGCGATAGTTGCGCTGGGTCGCATAGGGTACCGAGTGCACGGTGTTCAGACCCTGTTGTGTCACCAAGCTCGTTCATATCTCCCAAGACGGCGATTTTGGCTTTACCAGGCAGCTGATAGAGTGTTTCGAGGGCTGATTTGGCAGCGAGTGGGCTGGAATTATACGAATCATCGATGAGCATTGAACCGTTGATACCGCTCAGTAGGTTCATTCGCCCTGGCACGGGAGTGAAGTTCTCTAGAGCAGTGATGACGCTTTCAACGTCAAGGTTGAATTCTAGTGCAACCGCAGCAGCTCCAGCGGCAATGCGTAGTTGGTGCTTGGCGACAACAGGCATGATAAATTCGCGAGAAGTTTGTTCGCCGTGTGTGAGAGTACAGGTATACCCTTGGCTGTAATTAAACTGATGAGCGGTGATATAATAGTCAGCATCTGGCTCAGTACTGTAAGAAAGATTGCGTTCAGAATTGGCAAAAGCGATGAATCCAGAATTGATATCATCACGGTTGTACAGGGTAACGATGCTGTGGCTAGATAGGGCAAATTCCTCCTGGGCTACTGTTTTGAGATTGCCAAAAAACTCCATGTGCTCAGGAGATATGGCTGTGACGACGAGAATATCAGGGTGAGCGTAGCGACCAAAGGCGGTCATTTCACCGGGGTGGTCGATGCCAAATTCTTGAACGATGACGTTGATGTCGTGAAGTTGGCGAGCTGAGCGATAGGCGCGGTAGATGGTTGATAGCCAATCAGTGATGGATCGAGGATTTTTCGGGCCATCAATACCAAGCATCTCCAGGGGTGCACTAAATTCAGCATTGAAATTACCCCTGTTGGTTCGAACTTTTTTGTTGTGTTTGAGAACGTCGACGATGGTTGATTTGGTGGTTGTCTTGCCGACGCTTCCGACAACGGCGACCAGGCGAATATGTGGATTGTTGTGAAAAAATTTACGCATGATTCGCACTAATAGACACGAGATGAGAGATTTGAATAGCTTCATATATAATATTATAGCAATATCGGGGCGGGAGGGCTATTTTGAAACATTACCGACACCAAGTTAGCACTCACGCTTGACGAGTGCTAACTTGGTACGATACAATTAACTACATTGATAAGGAAACGGAGGATGATATGGATACACCTATCAAGCCTCTCGGCGACCGCGTGGTAGCGGTGCGCGAGGAGGCAAAGACGCAGACGGCCAGCGGGATTTATCTGCCAGACAGTTCGAAGGAAAGGCCGGTGGTAGCTGAGGTCAAAGCGGTTGGCGGCGATGTCAAGAATGTGAAGGTGGGCGACAAGATTGTTTATAAGGAATATTCGACCACGGATTTGAAAATTGACGGCACGGAATATTTGATCGTCCGCGAGGAAGATATTTTAGCAACGGTTGTTTGAGAAAAGGGGAGTTTTTATTATGGCAAAAAAAGTTTTTTACGATGATGATGCGCGCGCTCGCGTGTTGGGCGGTGCTGAGGCGCTGTATAACGCAGTCAAGGTAACCTACGGGCCAAAGGGCCGCAATGTGGTGATTGCCAAGGGTTTTGGCGGGCCGACAGTCACGCATGATGGCGTAACGGTGGCGGAAGGCATTGAACTGCCAGAAAATGATGATGAGACATTGGGTTACAAGGTTGGTGCTGATTTGATTAAACAAGCGGCCAAGAACTTGAACAAGCAAGCTGGTGATGGTACCACGACCGTGACGGTGTTGACCTATTCGATTTTGAAGGAGGCCAACCGGCTGATCGCAGCGGGTCACAACCCGATGGAGCTACGCAAAGGCATCGAGCAGGCTGGCGCAGAGATTGTCAAAGAGCTGAATAAATTAGCTGAGCCAATTGAGGGTAAATCTGAGCGCGTGGCGGAAGTGGCAACCATTTCGGCGGGTGACGCGGAAATTGGTAAATTGATAGCTGGTGTTATCGAGAAAGTTGGCAAAGACGGCGTTGTAACAGTCGAGGCTGGCCAAGGTTTGGAGCTGGAGGCTGAGGTCGTTGAGGGCTTTAGCCTAGA
This sequence comes from uncultured Candidatus Saccharibacteria bacterium, assembly GCA_963514965.1. Classification (GTDB taxonomy): domain Bacteria; phylum Patescibacteriota; class Saccharimonadia; order Saccharimonadales; family Saccharimonadaceae; genus Nanosynbacter. The sequence continues at coordinate 18,975 of CAUPXC010000014.1, forward strand.
TAAGGGCTGGGTTAGTCCGTTCTTTGTCACCGACACTGGTCGGCAAGAGGCGGTTTATGAAAAGCCAGCGATTTTGATCACCGATAAGAAGATTTCTAGCGTGCAAGAATTCCTACCAATGCTGGAGAAATTGGCACAAAGCGGTAAAAAGGACGTGGTGCTGATTGCTGATGAAGTCGAAGGTGAAGCGCTGAGCATCTTGGTGCTGAACAAGCTCAAGGGCGTATTTAACACTGTCGCGGTCAAGGCACCA
>CAUPXC010000015.1:0-17180 GCA_963514965.1 uncultured Candidatus Saccharibacteria bacterium
CCCGGCTCCTCGACAACAACAACTTCACGCCCGCGTTCTCTCAGCCACGCTGCTAACATATCTACTTGTGTTGATTTACCGGTGCCGTCATTGCCCTCAATGACGAGATATTTGCCTGCGACATTTGGCGCATTTTCCATCACAATAGCCCCTGGCTCAAGCCGTCAATTGGTACGGGGGTTTTGCGGCTATCACGGTATGTCTTTGGTAGTAACATCTCTGGCTGCCAACTGGCGATGATTTCCTTTAGGTCGCTACCGGTCTGATATTTATCACTGACCTTACGCGCGCCAGAACCATAGCCACCCTCAACTGGCCCAGTTTTGTGAAAAATCATCTGTCCAATGCGCTCGCCGACAGGTAGCACCACGCTTTCATGCATATTGAGGTTATAGATCTCCAATGTGATGCGATTGATATATCCTGGGTCAATCCAGCCAGCGTCAAAGCAGACCGCCACGCCATTGCGTCCCCACGAACTGCGGCTCAGTACCTGCGCTGCACCGCCCTGTGCACGAATACCCACAAATTCGTGCGTGTGCGCCAAGATTCGTTCCCCAGGACGCAGCACAATGATTGGATGATCTGCTGGAATATTCTGAAACGGCGTTGCATCATGCTCCTTACACCATTCAGCGTGCGGCATGGCTTTGAGTGGGCCCTTGAAATACTTGGCGACATAGGCCGCGTCAAATGGATTGTATATGCGATATTCGCCCTCAAATTCCTGCTTATAATAATAGTGCCCCAGCGTAAAATCCAAACTGGCTTCTGCCACGTGGTCTGGATTGAACGGCTGACAGACGATGATGTCGTCGTTGATGGCTTGGCGAATCTCGATGTTGCTATAAACAGTCATATTTATTTACTCCACAAAATATACGGTTTAACACTAGTGAATAACATGTTTTTTGGTTTGCCATGCGTTTTGATAAGGTGGGTGTGTTGATGAGCGACGGATTTTTGTTTATTTTCTGGAGCGCGGGCGTAAACGGAATATCCCTGCTCTTCGTACTCAGCGATCACATCCATCAACTCAGCTCGCTCTGTCTTATTCAGCTGGTAGATGCCTTCAACATGACGCCTGGGGACGACCATGATGTGATCGGCTACTTCATGACTGTCCCAAATCTCATATGGAAACAGGTTGTCTGTCACCAAAAAATGTTCGTGCGCCACTCGCACTTGCTTATCCTCTGGACTAAATTGGCAAAAGTTACACCCAGGTGTTGCCTGCTGTTTCATCATTTTTCGATATTTGACATAGCGTTGCTCTGTCGACCGTCGCCGATATACCATGTTCCCTCCGTTTTCCTCAGTATCTGTTAAAAGTATAACACGTCTGACATGAGCATCATACACTGGCTTTCGCCCTCAAATACAACTTCTAGCAACATCACATCATTGACATATCAACACTTTTTTGTTATGATATAAAAAGTACCTACATAATTATTACCGTTAAGAAACCAGGAGAAGTACATGGATAGTAAAGACAAGCTAGCGTGCGTACCAGTTATCTGCGGGCCAAATGAGCTAGCCCTCAGCACAAGAACCACTGGTGCCGGTGAAGCCTCCGAGTGGGAGACTTCCTTTGTGGTCGCTGACCCTCAAGGAATTATTAGAGAGATTGAGACACCCAACACTCCTGATGAAATTCCCGTACCTCCACACAGAATAGTCGCTATTACCATTGACAAATGTTCGCCTCAGGAAGGCGATACTAGCCGGTCCCACATCATCGGCAATGCGGCAGAAATATCAGCAGACCTAGGTCCGGACGCAGAGCCGAGAAAACTGGGGCGAGCCGCCGTCTTTAATTACGACCCAAGGACTGGTAAAGGCGTCATGGTGTTCAGCCCAGACCAGGCAGCAACCGAAGAAGAATAGACCGCTCCTTTTCTAACGTATCGCTCATGCTTGGGCGACGCTTATAAACATCTTATACTAAGAGTATGTCAGACAAACTGTACCTCAGAGAAGACATCATGCCGGGATATCAAGGCGATCCAGGCGAGACCATCATGGGTGCGCTACATATGCCGTCCTATGAGCTGGAAGACAATTCAATGGTGATCCATGATGCGGTATGGGGAGACTGTTCAATTGGTGACCGACAGCCGTACGATTCACTACTCATGGAACTGGCACGTTCACCACTGTTTCGCAGACTGCAAGCAGTCGAGCAACTGACATTGCCACCATCGTTCTCTACAGTGCCCAACACAACCCTCTTTTCCCGGTGGCAGCACATCTGGGGAAGCTTGGCTTTTGTGCGGAAAATGACCGAAGGTGATGATCGGTTCGATGACCGACAGCGAACCGTATTGGAGCTGCGAACGCTGTTTTCTGATGTTGGACAGACGGCTTTCTCACACTTGGGAGACTGGATTTTCCAAGGTATCCAAGGTGGAGAAAATCTCCACGACCAAGATTTGAGGGCGTTACTAGAGACGTTTGGCGTCGACGAAACATTGGCCGACTATGGACTAACCCTGGAAGAAACCGTTTTCCCTGAGACAGAAGACTGGGTGGAGTGTCCGTCACCGGATTTGTGTATTGATAGAGTTGACTACGGCATGCGCGAAGTTTTGCGTTGGTCAGGTTGGCCAATGGGTATCATGCAATATGAAGATCAGCTCCAAGATCCCAAATCTCTCTTCCGCATCAATGACCACATGATGCTAGAAATCACAGATCAAGACTTTGCTCGTCGCTTTGCCGCCGGCTACAGTATTTTACCGACAGAACACTGGGCACAGCCAGTGCATCGGCTACAGCTTGAATTATTGCAAACCGCTACCAAGCAAGCACTGACTGGCGGTGGACATTTTAGTGACGGGGTCCCTCTAACTCACCCTGTCCATCCTCGTGACCGCATGTATGGCATCGATTCGGACTTTCGCTTCGCTTTTAGCGGTGGCGACGCTGCCCTCAGGAGAGTACTAGAGACTATTGGCTATCATCAACGGCAAATCTATCAGCGAGCACGTCAAGCAGATCTCCGCAGTCTATTTGGCGAGATGAAAGGTGACTTTCCCGAATTCCCTGACCCATTGACCTCGTATTGCCCAAAATCCCGCAATTTCATGCTAGTCGCACCACAGGTGGAGATAGAAAGAGACAATACAGCACAGCAAGGTATGGCGCTAGACATGGGACGCATCGCCGTTGGACTGCCGGCCTTAAAAGCCCGACTGATTGACCCGCCAGTACAAACCGCCGAGGGCACAGCTCCATTGAGCGAAATTGATCCAAGTTATAACAACTATCTGGACGGTCAGGTCAGAACCATGAAAATGGGATATTATGCGACGCTGATGCTCAACAAGGATTTCAGTAGACGCATTTGTGATATTTACGGTGAGGCATCAAAAGCCTGGCAGCAATGTTCGACGATGCCTCGAAATCCCACTAATCTGCGCAACATTGTCACTCAAGCTGGCATTTACGGCGCTGGCGCGCGCTTTGATGATATTCGCGAGATATAAGTTACGCTTTCTTAACCACCGCGTCGATCAGACCGTAGGCTACGGCTTCTTCTGGCTTCATCCAGTAGTCACGCTCCATGTCGGCTTTGATTTTAGCGAGCTTTTGACCGGTGTTCTTGGCCATGATTTTCGCCAGCATTTCCTTCATCTCCAGCGTCTCTTTCAGGTCAATTTCCATGTCAGTCACCTTACCGCGCGTGCCTGACGACGGCTGGTGGATCATCACTTTGGCGTGCGGCAAGCAAAATCGCTTGCCTTTGGCGCCGCTTGAGAGCAAGAATGCGCCCATACTGGCTTGCAAACCGATGCCGTAGGTCGCGACGTCAGGTTTGATGAAATTCATAGTGTCGTAAATGGCCAGCCCGTCGTAAACGCTACCACCAGGGCTATTGATATATAATGAGATGTCAGCCTCTGGATCAACCTGAGCCAAATGCAACAACTGCGCCACCACGATATTGGCGGTGTGTTCATTCACTTCCTCGCCCAGAAAAATGATTCGCTCGTTCAAGAGGCGTGAATAAATATCAAACGCTCGTTCACCGTCAGAAGATTTTTCGATAACAGTTGGTACCAAGTAGCTATTTACTTTATTCATGAACTATATTATAGCATATAGCCAGCACCTCATGGTACACTGAATATATGAAGAAAGCCATCATCGTTGCCTATGATACCAACCGCGCCATCGGCCGAGGTGGTGATCTACCATGGGGACGGAGCTTGCCAGCAGATTTGGCACATTTCAAACGGCTGACCAGAGGCGGCGACGTCATCATGGGTCGAAAAACTTTTGAATCAATCGGTCGTCGTCCGCTACCGGAGCGCGAAAACATCGTCATTTCCTCACGACCGACGGGCGTCAAAGGCGTCCTTACGGCGGTAAACTTGTCAAGCGCCCTAGCGTTGTCACGCTACCCAACCTTTATCATCGGCGGTGCACAGGTATACGGCGATGCACTGGGCGTGCCAGAGATTGACACTATTTACGCCACCGAAGTCGACGCTACGTCCCCAGACGCCGACACCTTTTTCCCAGAGCTGGACATGACCGTCTGGGAAGAGACTGACCGTGTCCACCGCCCAGCAGATGAAGCTAATGTCTACGCTCTTGACTTTGTGATCTATCGGCGAAAAGCCGCACAATAACGGCAATTTACACCGCGATTGGCGCCTTGATCGATGGATGGTGCTCGTAATTTTCCAGGCGAATATCGTCAATAGTGAAATCATCAATACTCTTAACGTCAGGGTTCAGCCACAGCTTTGGCAGCGGCAGCGGACGGCGCGACAATTGCTCGTCGACCTGCGCACGGTGATTATTGTAAATATGCGCGCTATTCAAGGTATGGATGAATTCACCCGGTTGTTTATCTGTCACCTGAGCGATCATCGACAGTAGTAGCGCGTAGCTAGCGATATTAAACGGCACGCCAAGGAACATATCCGCCGAACGCTGCGTCAGCGCCAAATCCAGCTTATCTTTCTCGCCGTCCCCGCCCGGACGAACATTGAACTGGAACATGGTGTGGCACGGCGGCAGTCCACCGGCTCGGGCGATATCGTCAATTTCCGCCACGTTCCAAGCACTAACGATATTGCGTCGCGATGTCGGATTATTCTGTATCATGTCGATGGCATTTTTGATTTGGTCAATCGTCCCGCCCTTGCCGTCTGGCCATTTGCGCCACTGCACGCCGTAGACTGGGCCTAAATTGCCCCACTCCTCAGCAAAGGCGTGATCAGTCGCGATTTTACCGATAAATGTTTTCATGCCAGCGCGCCACTCCTCGCCATTGATTTCTGGAATGCTTTGGCCAGTTTTTTCCAAATAATTCTTGTACGGCCACTCGTCCCAGATGTGCACGCCGTTTTGTGCTAGATATTCAATGTTGCCCGTACCTTTGAGAAACCACAACAGCTCATGTGCCACGCTGTTGAAATATAATTTCTTGGTAGTCATCGCCGGAAACTCATCCGCCAAATCATACCGCGCCTGCATGCCAAACACTTCTGTCGTACCGGTGCCAGTGCGGTCACCTTTTTTCACGCCGCTGTCGCGAACCTGCTGTAACGCGTCTAGATACTGCCTCATATTTCCCTACTCCCTTTAGCTACAACTAGTATACCAAATACTTATTGGCTCTTGGAGGCTACGGAGATAATTAGCAAATATAAAATACTAATTATTCATAATAATTTGGTTGCGCTCGGTTGCTCGTTCACGTTCAGCCCGAAGAATCTCCTGCGATTCTGAGCTATTGAGGTCTCGAACGTCAATATACACACCGTCGCGAAGGTCATACCCCGAAGTCACCAAAACACCCGATTTACCCAATTGCGAATCCGCATAATTCACTGATTCCGTTTGAGAAGTATAATCAATTAGGTTAAATGGGCTCGTTTCAAGCAATGCCGTACCACGGTTGTCTTTCCAGGTGGCAAATACACCAATCTTCTGGATAGGATGCTCGATTTTGTTTCCTTGTTCGTCGAACAGTGGTCCGCAAATTGGTCCAAAGAAAATATTTTCTATATCTGGCAAAATCTTTTTCAATACATGATCAGCCGGTAATGGCATGACTACCCCTAGTCGCTCATCAAATTCTTGAGACAATGAGTACCGTACTGTCTCTGAATGACCTTCAAAGTCATTAACTTTACGGCGTGGATCAAGGTGTTTCAGCTCTGGCGGCGAAAATAGCAGTCTGGAATTCTTAGAAAGATTGGAAGTGTTGGAAATAATACCAGCGCTCTTTTCGAATAGATCTGGTCGCCCCATAACACTAAACGGCGAGGCATACTGCTGTACTTGAGAAGGGTCTCCCGGCACTTTTTCCAGATCAAAACCAGCTTGCAGAAGGTTTTGTATGGTATCAAACGCACACGCTATGCGTAGCTCTCCATCCTCGCCTTGGAGTTGGTTTGGCATCAACAATTGATGCCCCAGTCCTTTGCCCAACTCTGGACCCAGTAAATGACCTACTTCATGCGCAATAATACTACTAGGAGCACGGTTGTAATTAGCAGTAAACCACGGGAAATATGACCCATCTGCGTTGTCAGGCTTCTGGAATGCTCGGCCGCCATAATTTTTTCCCTCTGTATCGCCACCATTGACCATCACGGCAATAATGGCCTGATTACCCAACATCTTTCTGTACTTTTCATAGTGCGACCGAGCAATTTTTTCTATCAATCCGTCAGAAAAAACCCCATTAGGAAGATCAGTAGGGGTCTCATCTATCCAATGAGGTGTTTTCGTAAATGTATAAGCTCCAGCAGTTGTGTCAGTTGTCCATCCTGTTTGCTGCTGAACCTCTGTTACGATATCACTAGTACCTCTGTGGTTATTGTGACCCTTTGGCTGCAAAATCACCGAGCCAAGAGCGATATCATATGGCGGCAATGAACTAGCAGCCTCCTGTGGCTTGGGTCGAGAGGGTCCCTCTCCATATCGAGCTCCAAGCTGATATCCTGCACTCCCTACTAATCCAGCACCGACACCAACTAGTGCAGAAAGTCCCAAGAAATGACGGCGAGGCATCGTAACCCGCTCTAGTAACGGTTGTTGCTCAGGTTCTGAACCGCACTGGAAAATGGTTGAGGTATGACCTTCGTGACGGTCACACATAACTAAGTGCTATTTTACATCATAAATGCATTTTTGTCAATACCAGCAGAATTGGTATGAGTGTCGCCTGAGCTACCCTGAAGGACTATTTGTTCAGTTCTATCAGTTTTTCGACCGTTTTGTCGGTGATCATGCGGTTTGCGATGTCACGGTGAACATTTGGATCGTTGAAGCGTTCAGCTATCTTTGGATCTTTGCCGTACTGTTGCTTCATGGTCTCAATTTGTGTGGATAATTCTTCGTGAGAAACTTCTACGCCTAACTCCTTGGACAGCTCTGCCAGCACTAGACCAGCCTTGACGCGTTTTTCGGCCGCAGGACGGGCTTCTTTGGCTCGCCAATCGTCCTTGTCTGTGAACTTTTGCGTCTGCAAGTAACTGTCCAATGTCAATCCACGGTACATCAAGTTCTGCATCAAATCTTGCTCAATTGACCGAATCTGATCGTCAATCAGCAGTTCAGGCAACGCCACCTTGGAAGCGTCTGCTAATTCACCAACCAATTCATCTTTCAGTTTCTCATCAGCTTCACGCTCTTTCTGGGCGGTAATCTCACGCTTGATGTCAGCTTTGAGTTCGTCTGCTGAGGTGAATGGACCGCATTTGGCAGCAAATTCATCGTTCACTTCAGGAAGTGACAATTCATTGACTTTGTGCAGTGTCACTGTAAAGACAACGTCAGCACCAGCCAGTTCCTTGGCGTGATAATCCTTCGGGAACGTCAATTTCAAATCAAAGGTTTCGCCAGCTTTGTGACCGATGACGCCTTCTTCAAAGCCAGGGATAAATTGACCAGAGCCTAACTTCAGCGCAAAGTCTTTCGCTGCGCCGCCGTCAAATGGTACACCATCTTTTTTGCCAGTAAAGTCGATGACCGCTTCATCGCCCTCTTTGGCAGCGCGCTTAACTTCTGTTTTCTCAGTAAAGTTTTCACGCATCCGAGTGATGATTTCTTCCACTTCGCTGTCCTCAACTTTGACGGCTTGCCGCTTAGCCTTCAGCTTTTTGTAGTTACCCAATTTGACCGGTGGGATGATCTCTACTTCTGCAGTGAATTCCAGTTCCTGACCTGGCACAAATTTCTTCACATCAACCGCTGGACGGTCCAGGGCTTGGATCTTTTCTGCCATGAAAGCTTCAGCTACCGCCTTGCTCAGGGCGTTGTCCAAAGTCTGCTCCTGCAACGCTGCTGGGTTGACATGTTTTGCGGCAATACTAACGGGAACTTTGCCTTTGCGGAAGCCCGGTACCTTCACGTCACCCGCCATTTTAGTAAGCGCTACTTGCTCAGCAGCTGACAGCTCTTCTCTACCCAGTGAAATGGTCAATTCTACTTTAGTATCTGATAGTTTCTTTACAGTCGTCTTCATATCTGTTGATTATAACAGATATAGGGCTAAGCCTCAAATAAGGCATCCTCATCACCATCGTATCGATGATCAGTCACCACGCTGATCATGCGAGTGAAATTGACTTTTTGTTCAGTTGATTCGACTAAGTTTTTCACGGTGTAGGTTTCTGATTCTAACTCTTCTGGCCCGACGAACACCGCAAACGGCACTTGCTTTTTGAGAGCAGCCTTCAGCTGTTTGTCTATCTTGCGACCCGTGATGTCGAGCTCAGCAAACACCCCTTCAGAGCGTAACCTCCTGGCAAGCGCATCGGCGCCGCTCATGACTTCTGGGCTGATCGGGATGATATACACATCGGTGTGCGTGGCCAGCTCTGGTAGTAAACCGTGGACTTCCAAAAATACCTGCATGGTGGTTGCACCCATACCGACACCAACCGTCGCCATCGGTTCAACACCAAACAATCCGACAAGCCCGTCGTACCGACCACCACCAAACATGGCACGATTGTTTTCTGGGGCATTGTCAAAGAACTCAAAAACCGTGCCTGTGTAATAATCCAAACCTCTCATCAGTGTCACATCAAACACCGCATTGGTCACACCCTTTTGTCGCAACAGATCCATGACGGTGCGTATCTGTTGGACACTTGGGCTATCGCTCAGCTCAGGCGGCAAATCATCAACGCTCTTCATGCTGATCATCTGAGCTAGTTTCGGCAATCCCTCACGTGAACCCTCAGCGCCAAAAATTTCTATAGCCTGCTGCTTGAAGGTTTCTGGCGGAATCTTATTTTTCTTATCGAGCAGCTTGGTCATCATATTGGCGCCGATGACATCCAACCCCAGGAATTGACCAAGGAGTTGATTGACCAATTGGCGGTTATTTACTCGCACCGTAAACATGTCAGGGCGCGCGCCAAAGTTCAGCACTGAGCGATAACTCATCTCGATGATTTCGGCATCAGCCATGGGACCGTCCACACCAAACAGGTCGGCGTTTAGCTGCCAAAACTCACGCTCTCGCCCGCGTTGTGGGCGTTCGTAGCGCATGAAATTTGCGATCGAATACAAACGTGCTGGCACCGCAAATTCGTGTCGTCTGGCTGCCACCATGCGGGAAATTGACGGCGTCATCTCTGGACGAATGGTCACCTGCCGACCGCCACGGTCTTCAAACGCGTAGGTTTGCTCACCTGCCAATTCTTGACCTGACTTTGCCAGATAGATGTCCATGGGCTCCAGCAACGGAGCGCCGTATTCTTCATAGCCAAAACTTTCGACGGTTTTGCGCCAAACGTTAAAAATATAATTTTGCAGACGTTTTTCCTCTGGGAAATAGTCTCGCGAACCTTTGTAACTTTGTGTTGATAAACTGCTCATGTTAGTTCCATTATGTCATTATTTCTTATATATATCAATCAAAAACGCCGAGGCAGAACTCGGCGCGGACAATCAAAAAATCAGAGCTCTACCTCGGCAACACATGTGAATGATGGAATGTGAATGAAATCATGGGTTAATTATAGGACACGTGAGGCTGTTTGTAAACATGTTTATTGACAAGCACGCGAATAATTGATATATATCAGCTTTTGCAACCGCAGAGGCTGGAGTCTCGCCTGGAGCCACCAGGCTGGAGACACCCCACTTCGCGGAGAATATTTCTCCGCCCGACTCCAAGAGGAGTTATCATGGAGCAACGCGGTTGCTTTGACGGAAGAGAGGCGAAGATCTATCGGTCCGGAGGAATGATCAATGTCTACTATGGTGGTAGGTACGACAACACTCCTAACGATGGCCACGGACATGTGAAAGCTACAGGTGGTCCACATGGCGAGAATATCGTCTTCTGGCGACTACCTGAGGATGAAGGAGGCGAAGTCATCATAGACAACAGATTCACGGTCACAAACGGCAACGATGTGCGGCTGGATGTCTACTTGACTGAGATCTTCTGACTGAACAGACCTGGACAAGTCATAAAACTGTCCACTTTTACTAGTTTAAATAGTACAATTATAGAACCATGAAAAATAGCATCACGATCACAATCCCTGACTTTATCATTCAAGCCTTTCCCATATTGAAGAGCATGACATATGTCCGTGAATTTGCTTCTTTCATTACGCTATATCCAGACGCAGTCTATTATCTATTTCAAGCAACACCTCACCAGTCATATATACTAGTAGCGATCGACTACCCCGACCCAACAGATGAGAGCCGACAGGTAAAGCAGCTATCTGACAGGTTTGAGTTTGAATTCATACACCTCATCAAGCCGTATGCTAATGACCGGTGTCTTAAAATATGTCCAAATGATGAAGTGGAAGAATTATTTTTTGTCTCAGATCCAAATGGTCACTGCCATTATTATCTGGCTGCCATAAGACAAAGTCTTGACTGGTAACTGTTAGATAATACTTAACCTTTCAATACATGCTGCTGCAGCCAGCGATACATCGCTACAGTCGCTGCCGCGCCGACATTGATGGAGCGGGTTGAGCCGAATTGTTCGATGGCGACGATTTTATCTGCCGCTTGCGCCATCTCCTCGGAAATCCCCGGCCCTTCTTGACCAAACACGAGCACCGCGCGACGCGGCAAGGACGTCTCCGCCATATTGACGCTACCCGGGATATTATCAATCGCGATAATTTCTCTCCCCTCAGCCCGCATTAGCTCGACAAACTCAGCTGTCGAACCGACGTACTGCACGTGCAGATATTTATCTGTCATCATAGCGCCGCGCTTGTTCCATTGCCGCCTGCCGATGACATAAATCTGCCGCACACCAAACGCATTGGCACTCCTGACGATCGTCCCCATATTAAAATCCCGCTCGGTGTTCTCCAGAGCAATCACCAAGCCGTGATCCTTGGCATCCAGCTCCTTCACAATTTCCGCCTCGCTCCGACCTTTGAACTTGTCGATTACATTTCGCGTATCTTGCATCTCTGTTATTGTAGCAAATGTCAGGAAAAAGAGACAAAAATCTTATCATCACGAGGAATGCAGCTCACACTCAAGCTTCCACACTATCTCACAACAAACGAAACTTCAATCATATCACCAATGGCGATGTGCTCTTTCTGGCGGACTTTCGCGGGCAACGCCAGGAACTGCGAACCATCGCCCATCGGCAGCTACGAGCTAACTGAAGAGAGTGGCGACTACAACTACTAACGCTCTACATGACAGACAATTGTTCTTTTACGATTGCCTGTCATGTAGACCCTGAATTTAACTCAATAAAAGATCACCTAGCCCAGGGTGATTTTCTTGTATTTAGCGTAATCACCAAAACATAGTGTAGATACTATGCTATGATAAACATAACCGTTATGCGTAAAGTTAGCTATGTCAAAAAATTCTGGTTCTACCCTATCATCAGTGCTTTTCTGTCCTTTAGTTATTTGGTATACATGGACGGATTTGTCTCTGTCAAAGATCTTGTCCAAGAAAAAACTGGACAAACCTCTTGGCAGCGACCTAAACAGTGGAAGCGAATTAATAATTTGAGTTATGAAACGGATGATTACGTCTATACAGGCTTTGGTGATAAAAAGCTCAAAGACAATAAGTCAGAATCATTAGTGTATCTGTCACAAAGTCGTGAGCCTGTCGCCCCAGCCAACGCTTCAACCCAAATATACAACAGGCTGCGAAGGTCACTGATGACAGAACAGCACATCAGAAAAACGCTTGAGCAATCCCTGAAGAATAGTACTACCATTGAGTGCACCACAGACCCCTCTTCTACTCAAGTCATAGATCACAAAGAATACGGCAATACAGTGGGAATCGCCTACATAACGATCAGCTGCGAGGTCGGCAGAGCGACGTTCGTCACCAAAGCTCGCCTGACTGTCGGTAAAAATGATGGGCTGGCACGGTTTATTGCCATTAGTACAGACGGTGACATCTGGGAAAAGAACGCTCAGGCCTTTGAAGCCATGTTAAATAACGTCTCAGAGGTTGGCGATGAGAGATATGTGTAAATTGGTTTATGGCAGGAATTTTGCTCATCAAAAAACCAGCCGAAGCTGGTGATGATCTCTGGTACGGATGAGAGGACTTGAACCTCCACGTTCTTGCGAACACTAGCACCTGAAGCTAGCGCGTCTACCAATTCCGCCACATCCGCGCATGGTTTGGATTTCACAGCTAATTATACGACACCAATGGCTGATGCGCAAGAGATTTGAACCTATGATTTCGTACGACACCACAAGTTCAGTTCGTCAGCCAGTTCCTTGGCAGGAACTTCTTTCTTGATGTCGGGCATCAAGATGTTGGCTGGGTCGAAAATGTGTTTAATCTGAGAATAAATGGCTGTTTCGTCTGGCGAGACGGTTGCTTGCACCAAGCCAGCTTTTAGGCGACCATCGCCGTAGCGACCAGCGACATTGCCGCGGCTTTCGGCAACTAACTTGGCAATCTCTGGAATTAATTTTAATAGTACTCGACGTTCGCTCACTTTGTGCAGGTTGAAGACTGGCAGCAAATCGACGTAGCCATTGACCGCGTCCACGAAAACTGGCAGCGCCAGCTTGGTCTCAGCTTCCACTTTGCGTAGTTCGCTCAGAAAGCCGTCCAATCGCTCCAACGGCAGCCATAGTCCTGAAAATACCGCTGGACAGATTGCACGTTCTTCAGTTGAGTGCAATATGAATGACAATGGAGTATATAGTGAAGCGATTTCTTGGGTTTGGATATCGTGGATGGCTAAGCCAACTGGATGAATATTCTCTAGCTTGCGAGCCAATTTTTTGGCGGCACGACCACGAGCTCTGTCGGAGAACTCGCTCATGGTGATGATGACTGCTGCGCCTTTGAACGCTTCACGTGGCGCCCAGGAGAATTTCTTGCCCTCACTAGCAGCCCGCGCCATGATTCGTCCGTCGATGATGTCAACTTTGGAGACTTTGTGCTTCAAGGCTTCGTCAACTGCCGCTTGCGCTTCAGACATATCACCAAATGTTGCCGTGATGACTGTCGCGTCGTTGCTACTGTATCCTGCTTTCATGATCACTTCGCTGATGATACCTAGTGCGCCCTGAGAACCCACAAACAGTGGCGTCAGGTCAAATGAGCCATCCTCGCCTTTGACTTTGGTAATTCCCCAAAATCCAGCTGTGCTTTTTTCGCGGCGCTTGATGGCGTCGATGATTTGTTGATTGTCCTCCAGCAGGTTATCCACTTGACGATAGATCTCGCCTTCCAGCGTTGACAGGCCTTTTTTCTTTGCCAATTCACGCTTGTTGATGCGTCCAGTTTGGATAACGTCACCATTTGCCAAAACGACTTCCATCTGGGAGATGGCGTCAGGGAACGGCGTCGTTAAGCCGACAGAGGAAGCTACCGCGCCAGAAGCGATTGCTCCACCGATGGTTCCGTCTTGACCGATGGCTGAGACTTCTGGCAGTGCTAAATTTTTATACATAGACAACAGTTCGCGCACCGCGCTGTACTTCATGCCAGCTTGCATGTGGACCAATTGTTGTTTTGGGTCGATACCTTTGGCGTGGCGCATGTATGCTTGCATATCCAAAGATACGCCGCCGCCAGTAGCAGCACCGTTGCTGTCGGTGCCTGCTCCGCGAACGACCACAGAAAGGATGTGACCTTTGTCAGCTAACTGCGAACAAAACCGCATGATTTTACGAATGTCATTGACGTTTGACGGCCGAGCGATCATCTCTGGGCGACGCGCCAGGACACTACCGTCTAATTGCGCTGCATCCAATAGCAAATCATTGACCAAAACCTCTCCAGTCAAATGTCCATTTAGATACGTCGCAACCTTATTCATATTCCCCTTTCCTATTTATGTTTAATTTTAGCACAACCAAAAACGAAAATGAATATTATTTGGGTGGTAATTTGGCCGCGCATATGCTACAATCACCACATGCGGCAGTGGCGGAATTGGTAGACGCGCTAGCCTTAGGAGCTAGTGCCTTCGGGCGTGAAGGTTCAAGTCCTTTCTGCCGCACCAGAGTATAGATTATAATAATTGTCACCTGTTATTGGTGGCTTTTTGCTTGTTCCAGTAGGGCTGGTCTCACTGAAATATCATTAGTTTTTAATGACACATAAATTCTTATTGACTATGTCAAAACGCCTGTGCTACAATCGCGCCAAGGCAAACAATAATATGAGACATCCACTTAGGTAGTCAAGGAGGGTTTATAATACTATGAGCAAGGCAAATAATTATTTTCAACGGCAACGCATCGGCCTGGCGGTTGTCGGTGGTATCATGACGCTGATGGTAGCGTTTAGCTTGACGCCAACCTTTGCGGGTGTCGTTGCAACTATCACCAACAGCGTAAACACCGCATCAACTGGTACATTAGTGATGGAAGAAAAGAATCAAGACGGATCAGTTACCTGTACCACTACTGGTACTGGTAGTGCGACCTGTGCAACCATCAACAAATATGGTGGTCAAGCACTCGTCCCAGGCGGTAGTACCGACACGACCGTAAAGATCACCAATAAGGGTAGCATCGCTGCCAGTGCCTTTACCGTCAAGGGCGGCACTTGTACAACCGAAAACGCACCAGGCGCATCAGTCTCTGGTACCGGTAACTTGTGTAGCAAAATGACTGTTACCGTCCGTGCTAATGGCACACAAGTATGGACTGGTACTGCAGAAGCCTTCCAGCAAGCAGCAGCCCAAGACATCAAGACAGTCGTTGGCCACCCAATTGCACCAAACGAGACCGTCACACTGGTCATCACGGCTGCGCTGCCAGCAAACACTGACGCCAGCTTCCAGGGTCGCCAAATTTCACAGCCAATCACCTGGCAATTTAGCGCCTAGTTCCTCAAATAGTAGTCATAAATCTGATATACTAAAGGGCAATGAAATTTAGTAAAACCAGCATTTGGGTGATAGCAGCACTGAGCCTACTGAGTTTAGGCTCAGTGCTCGTGCTGCACCTAGCTGGTTTTCGCTTTTTTACCATCGCCACGCCAAGCATGGGCGAAACCGCACCAGTTGGGACGCTAATCGTTACGCAGCCGCAGCAATCCTACAACAAAGATGACATCATTACGTTTTATCGTAGCGGCAGCGTCTACACTCACCGCCTAACTAATATCAATGACGACCACAGCTACACCACCAAAGGTGACCTCAACGCCGTAGAAGATTCTCTGCCGGTCGCTAACCGAGATGTAATCGGTAAGGCAGTAGTCATTGCGCCTGTGTGGGGATGGGTCTGGCGGGCAGCACCAATTTTACTGATTGGCTGGATTATCGTCTATTTGCTTTCGTGCATCAAGCGACTGCGTGAGCGCTGGCGGTGGCCAGTTCGCATCATTGGCGGGACATTGGTGGTTATTTTGGCCACGTTGATCCTTAATCCGTGGCTCCGCGCCGACATGCTCAGCATCGCTACACACCAGAAAAATGACGTGCGATTACACATTGTCAACACGGGCATTTTCCCCATTCGTGATGATGACGGAAACCGTGTTCACACTGGCCAGACTGCCATCGTTCGCGCCACCGAAACTGACGCGCAGGGGCGTTATATTTACGTGCCACGACCGTCCCTTGGGCCAACGGGCGTGGTGTTTGCATTGTTGTGGTGTCTATTACCGCTATTCATAGCGCTATTGGTAAAATTGCCACCACCAGAAGAAGAAATCACTGGGCTGCAACTTGTTCATGAGCGGAATCGCAACATGGCACTGCTCGCCATTATCATCTTGTTTGAAGTAGTGCTTCTGACCGTACAATTATCTTCCCTGGCGGGGTTTACTGTGACCATACAAAACAGCATCAACCACGTCCAATCTCGTGCTTACTTCAAGTGCTCCGAAGCTACTTGGATTCGGTCACAAATTCGCCCCAACCCTCAGCCATATTTTGCCTGGGCGCTCAACAGTGACCATGCCGCCAATCCTGTCGTGACTGATCTCTCTGGAAATAACAACCATGGCAAACCTTCACCGAGTGATGGCTCACCAAGTCGTGCCAGCGTTTGGAATACAGGCTGCGTTCGCGACGATCGCCGCATTTCAGTATTCAACGGAGTGAATGCCTGCTTGACTCACGGAACGTCAGCAGACCAAAAGGTTAATCCCGCCCCAAATACCTTTAGTCTGGAAGTCTGGTTTAGCACTACCAAGAAAAGTAATGGACGCCTGATGGGCTTTAGCTCGCTGTATGAAGGTGATTACAATTACGGCGGACAAAGTGATCGCCATATTTACATTGATAAAGACGGCCGAGTCGTATTTGGTGCGTATAGTGGTGGTATCAAGCTTGTCACTTCACAAGCTGGCGTAAACTATGCTGACGGCCGCTGGCATCACGTCGTTGCAACCATGTCTCCAAATGGCGCAGCACTGTACCTTGATGGTAACCAAGTAGACACCAATCCATCCATGACTGCCGGCGAAAATGTACCTAATGGTGGCTATTGGAAAGTTGGCTGCGGCAAATTGACGTATTGGAAGAACGCTGACGGCAGCGAATATCAAGGGCCTAAATATTTTACCGGTAGCATGCAGTACAGCTCGGTCTACACAACCGCTCTCACTGAACAGCAGGCTCGCGACCACTACTTGGCAGGTGCGTCATAATAGTGTATAATATGTAGGTACGGGAAATTAGCTCAGTTGGCTAGAGCGCACGATTCACATTCGTGAGGTCACAGGTTCGAGCCCTGTATTTCCCACCA
>CAUPXC010000016.1:0-16671 GCA_963514965.1 uncultured Candidatus Saccharibacteria bacterium
TCAATGTCACTGATTCACAGTCCGGTCTACGAGTTTACTCGCGAAAGGCAATTGACAACCTTGACTGGAAATCAACTGGCTATGAATTTTGCTCAGAAATGATTTGGCGTGCTAAACAAGCAGGTATGATTATTTCCGAATACCCGATTAAAGCAATCTATACTGACTACTCCCGTGCCAAAGGTCAAAACAACTGGAACGCTATTAACATCGTCAAACGACTATTCAAGCAACGACTAACGGAGCTATTCGAATGAGATATCTTATCCTCGTACTACTCAATGTGCCGATTATCCTGACGGCGCTGATTAATATCATCACTCAATACAAACTACGCAAGGTCAGCACGGCGCGCTTTCGCCATCAATTAATTATTTGGTTGGTTATCATGATTGTTCTGGTGGGATCGTTCCCGATGTATAACATCTCTCTTGGACATCCGCCGCTGGATTCATCAGAACTCAGCCTATTTGATATCCTGCAAACTACCGCTATCATCCTCCTGTTCTACATCGCTAACACGCAGCGCCAACGTATCGACCAAAATGAGCGTAGACTGCGCGATTTACATCAAGAATTATCGATCAGATTGTCTAAAAAATAGGTGTATTATCTAGCCTGTAATCATTCTTATTTTTGAGTCATCACCCCAAACTGCCGGCGAATCATACGGCCTGTCCGGAAACGCTCCATACTGCAATTTGATATGATAGTGATTGTCTTGTATGTATTGTTCAACCCGCTCAGCTAGACTAACTGGTTTACCAGAACAAATATTGATTATTCCCGTTACCTTATCTTGAGTGATAGTCGCTAACACTTGATCCGAAAATTCATCAATATGCAAAAAATCATATTTATTTTTGCCTGTCGTGAAAGGAAATTCGGTTTTACCGTCAGCAGCAGCTTGTGCGATTTTGGAAAATATCGAGTGGCCGCCCATATCATCGCCATAGATATAAAAACCACGCAGCCAATATAAGCTAATGTCGCTATCTTTTGTGAGCAGCATCATACTTTGCCGCAAGGCATTTTTGGCAACACCGTATTGAGACAGCGGATCGCACGGTGTCTGCTCATCGATTGCGCCTTCCCAGTACCCAACCTCATGCATGCTACCCATCACCGCCACATTCTTGCCGCCACTGTTGATATATGACCGCAAAAAATCGTAGTGATGAGAGAGATTTTTCATATGTTCTGGTGAATTGTGTCGAAAGCCATCTCGCCAAGCTAAATGTAGTAAAACATCAGGTTTTTGTAACGCTTCAAATATATTGTCGTGTTGAGCAAAAATATCGATATCGCTCGATCTATCAATAGCTACCACCTCATGGCCATTCTTTTTAGCTAGCGCAGCAATGTGACGCCCGATATATCCACTTGCTCCAGTGATGGCAATTTTCACCCGTTACTCCGCTCACTGAGTCGATATACTGATGAGATGATTTTAGCTATCGGTTTTGGCCAAAACTTTGACAAGATCATATACTCTTCTCTGGCACGGGCATTGTCGCCGATCGCTTTGGTGGTAATTGAACCTTCGTGAATACGATGACCCATTAGCGATTTTTTGATATACCCAAAGCCATAGGTATTTTTTGACAATTTTTCCCACGCCCAATAATCAAATGTTGCTATCAAATCAGATTCAAAAACCGGGAATTTGTAATGACCTCTTACAAAAGTTACAGCTGGACAGCAAATTGGATCGCCAAATGACAACAGCAGCCTCTTGATAAATCGACTTTTCTTGGAAATTGCCAATGGCCAGCAGAGCATATTTTTAATAACTAAATTTAGAGATTTAGTCACCGCAAAATTGCCTTTGATGTCATACGCCCTAGTAAAGATAATGCAACTATCCTGGTGTTTTTCATAATACGCAACCACCTCTGAAGAATAATTATAGTCATATATCTCATCGTGGTTAGCGACGGTAGTTAGTGTCGTCTCAGAAACTGACAACCCAAAATCAAAATCACTCGCAGCACCCTTGCCCCTATCCTTCTCTGGTCGAGCAATTACTTTTAGGCCATACTTTTCAGCGATAGCATCAATAAAAGCATTTGGTGTTGATGTAGCAATTACAACATCACTGTTATATTGCTGATTCATCACAGATTTAACACAATCTTCCAAAAATGGTGATTCTTTATAGGCTAAAACGACAAAAGTGTGCTGCGATTTACTGCTCATCATTTCTTCCTCGCAAATTTGCGATTAACCGCCCAGGCGTACAGTTTAACAATTATTGATTGTGGCAATAAGTCATATAGTCGCCAGTTCATATCCTTCTTGGCTACTGGCATCGTAGTATTTTTCCACGGCGTCAGATGTAGATACTTACGCCACAAAATACCAACTGGGTTTTCATTACCTTGCTGCCATGGCCGACCATTCATACCAAACTGTGAGTGAATAATCTTTGGTGTGTAGTAACTCTCCATGATCTCATCATAACTATAAAAGCTTTCGGGTAAGAAGCCGTTAGCTTTGATGTATTTTTTAATATCATAGCCATAGAACACAGTCGAGAAATTATACTCCACACCAACCTTCTTGATCTTGCCTTTGAAAAATACATTACATAGATCTTGGTCAGCCACCTCATAGTGATTATGTCGCAAATGCTCGCGCATCTTGGCATCAATCTTATCTTTCATCCATTTTTTGTGATTAATCAGCATAATTCCGCAGTTAAAGTAGCCGTCGGTTGGTTTCAAACCGATGACCTCTTTATGTGCGTTTACCATAGTAGCGTCATATGACAATGCCATTACATTATCTTCAAAATCAAGTTCCAAAAGACCATCGAGCGCTCCGCTGATAACCGTGTGTGGGTTAATGTACAAGATTCGGTCTGTTTTGATATCAAGCTTAGCAAACGCCAGCATTTTATACCATGTGATATACAGCCCCTTCCACGCCTTGACGCCGATCTCTTTCAGTTCATCAGGGTAGCTTGAGACATCAACAAACGTGATTGTGGCATTTTGGTAGTTACCAACCATTTTATTAAACTTATTGATGCTAGCTTTTTTGAGCTGGTGTCCGAGATAAAAAATATTAACCTCTTTCAAGTGTTTGTTGTTTTCCAAAAGTGACACAATGGAGATTGCACTAACTACGGCATAGTTGTCATCACTCTGGTATATAACGTTTAGAGTTCCTTTATTCATGCCTGCAATTCCTATCCATTAACCGGCAGTTGTTTAATGTAGTCTTTCAACATGTCCGTATAGTCTCTTGGTGTGAAACCCGCTCGACGCAACTTCGACAAATCCATATCACTGTTGAGCGGTCGTGGCGCAAAGCCTGGTTTACTGGCTGCATATTCCTCGGTGGAAATCGGCTGCACACGGTTACGGTCATGTCCAGCATATTCGAAAACGTCGGCAGCAATTTCATACCATGATTTGACTGGACCACTATTTGATACATTATATAGTCCGTACGCCACGTTATTGTCCAAGAAATATTTGGTAGCTCGAGCAATCTCTGACGCAAACGTTAGCCGACCAAATTGATCATTAACAACTTTTGGATTGATACGCATATCTGCCAAATTTTTCATGGTTTTTGGCATATTGTGACCATCACCAACAACCCAAGATACTCGCATAATGTAGTGTTTTGGCACCAAACTGACCACCAAATCACCAGCCGCCTTACTTTCTCCATAAACCAAAAGAGGCGCAACCACTTCATCATCTGTATGATTCTTCTCTCGGCCATCCCAAACATAATCTGACGAATAGTGGACAAGGGTTTTGTTTTGTTCAATCGCAATTTTAGCGAGGTTACGTGGACCATAAGCATTAGCTAGCCATGTCTTAGCACGCAGCTCGTCTGTCTCAGAACCATCGGCATTAACCAAAGCTGCTGCATTGATGATAACGTCGTATTTTGACCAGTCAAAGGCCTTTACTTGCTCCTCATCGGCTATATCCAACTCTTCTCGTGATAATGCCTTAGCGTCTGGAAACATGGCACACAACGCCTTACCTAGTTGTCCACCTGCTCCTAAAATTACGTATTTCTTACTCATAACTCCCCTTTATCTTTGTCAGTTATTATAGCATCTTTTAGCGATCGCTTGTAGATAACTAACAGAAGTGTCACTTGCAACAAGCTAATCATCATAAAAACCAACACACTACCCAACATCGCTAATCGCTCAATCAAACACATAGACACCACTACCGCCAAAATATCTGTGAGTAATAATGTATAAAATTGTCCCTTAAACCGACGCATGATGATTAGTAGGTTAACATAAATCGACACAAAAGCGTTCGCCGCCGCACCAATCACCATAATTGTTAAATCGAGTTGGAAATTATTAATATTGATGCCAAAAATAACATTAAGCACCCAAACACCAATCAGATAGCTTAGAACAACCGAAAGCACTCCCATTCCAAAAGTTATGTGATTCATTTTACTAACAACTTGCGCAAATTCCTTCAACTTTCTTTTTACTAATAGTTCAGATAGATTCACCACATTTGGCTGAATGATAAACGAGATAAAGAGTCCAAGAAGCGTAATCGGCATCGCCATAATACCAAAATAACCAATCTGGTCAGGATGCGATTTATCTAAAAAATACCGTGGGATATTGAGTGAAAACATCGTCAAAAACATCACAACAAACACCGCTGACGTGTGTTTCATGATAGCAACAGCCTGAGCGATATATTCTTTGCATAGTTTTTTACTTACGTTAATAACTTCAACGCGTCGCACCCAAAGTATATCGTAGAGGAATATGATAAGCACATTAACCAACAATATCGCCAATGTACCGTATATGACATTTTTGGTGACAATGTCAACCGCCATGAACGCCGCAAAACCAAGCATCGCTTTCATGGTTAATGATATACCAGCGACATATAACTTATGATGAATTTGTAAAACACCATACAGCGAGTCAGCAATTGATTCTAGGATTTTAAAGGTCACTAAAATCATAATTAAGCCTGTTTTTGTAGCGTTATAGCCGTTCAGCACACAGAATACTACTGCGGAAATCGCCACAATAAGTGATGCGATGAAGCGTACGGCGACGTATCCACCACTCGAAAACTCCCGCTTAACATCAGACACTTGATAGGTCCGACCACCCCATAAAGAAACCGCCCAAAACACCACTGAAAGTGACAACGCAAACGAAAACAGTCCAGAATCGTCAATGCCATTTAGTCGAGTGATGACAATGAGTAATACCGGAGAGATCGCACTCTGTAGCAATGAACCCAGCGAGTTCCAGAGATAATCTTTTTTGATATTTTGCATACAGTCGCCTCACGTTACGGGGTATACATGAAATACCGCTGAAACGTTATCAATAGCGCCATTATCACCAATAACAAAATGATTAGCGATGAAATCATGATGATATTTTTCTTATCTTGAGGTTTTAGCTCAGCTCCTCGACCCAAAAATATCGCCATGAAAATTATGATAAGTGTTGGCAAGAAATAGCGACCCTGGACCCCGTAGATGATGTCAAAGTTATATGGTGTATACGTTAGATAGATAGCTACATTAACTGCAACAAAGTGTACCGCGGCCAAACCTACAGCTAACCAACGCCAAGAGTTCGGGATAGTAAGCTTACTCTTGTCCTTTCCTAACGATACCGTTGCTGTCATTCCTAACACAAAGATATATATATAACCCATCCATAATGGATATAATGTATCGGCCGCACCAAAAGTACCAATTACACCTCGAGCCTCATCATCACCAAATGATGTCATATATGAATTCCACAAAACACGAGGTCCTCGTCTTGGATGTTCTTTGAGATTCTGTAATTGTTTATCTGATTGTATATTTTGAGGCAATGAATCACTTCTGTATTCATATTCTCCTGCATTGTTCGCCATCACTATATTAGCTCCAAGCAGCAATACACTGATAACTGCAGCGGTAATCGACCAACGCCAAAAATGCTTCTTTTTTACCAAAATAATGATCAATGGCAAAAACAGATATAGTAGCGGTTTAGACCAAACGATCGCACCGCACAGCATAGCTAATTTAATCCATTGATTACGCTGGATGTCGGTTGATTGTGTATATAAGCGCAGTACATATGCAAGGAATAACAACAGTAAAGCGTATGATACTCCATCAGTTCCTACCATAGACTGCTGGAATAACATCATTGGCAACAACGCAACAAACGTAAATAAATATTTTTTACCTGGTAATAGTTTAATAGCAAAATAAACTATTACCACTGACGCTAAAGCTAATAGTATTCGTGCAATATAGAGAGAGATAACCGGGCTGAGATTAAAGACGTTAGCCAAAAATACCCCTGGAACAGCTGGTAAATAGGTTAGAAAATTGTATGAAACCATAGGCGGTTGATACCGCTCACTTGGGTTCAACGATTTCTTAACAGCTTGCTTAGTGCGATTAAAATCATATTTTTTAGCTGAAAAACCGCGAATCTCATCATCATAGAACGTTAGTCTCAGCGTCTCACCAATAGATTTTGGCAAACTAGCACCAGTGCTTTTTGGGTTGACTGGTATAACATATCCGTGTGCGATATACTGCACACGAATATAATGCTCTGGCTCATCAGGACCTTGAAATGGAGGGGTGATGATCGCAAAGCCTAATGCACCAATTAACCCAACTATAAGGTAGATTTTATGCGGCTGACTACACAGCAATACTAACTTTTTCTTGACACTATCAAGCTTCTCTCGCACCGTCTTCATATAGCACTAATTATACACTCATGTTCGCTGTTTTGCTATATGAGTTCACCCTTAGCTAGTAGGCTAACTGTGATATAGGAAATCTTAACGATAGGCAGTTTTTCTTTATTCAGCTCAACAAATTTTTGCCAGCTACGAATCGGGTGCAAAGTTCCGTTCCTTAGATGATAGATTGTACCACCTGGATCGCCCACAAACTGCGGCAGTTTTGCTTCTTTGGTCAGCATGGCGCATGTTTTGCTTTGTAGTGGATATGGGTTTTGTGACGGTAGGTGTAATTCATATAATGTACCGCCCATTCCTAAGTAACTGCGGCCCTCGCAACTAACATATGGAGACAAGACTCGGTTGCTGACTTTGTATTTTTCAACCACCCTGTCATCAACTTGGCGGATGGCGCCATTGACACCCAAATCAGCAGCTTGATCAAAGTGTGACAGCGGGATGAGTGTGTCGTATCCATCAGAAACATATACCGTACCATTAGAGGGTGCTTTTACCATTTTACCGGGTGCAAAGACCACGTTGCCTGAAGGAATCTTTCGAATAGTCTCACCAGACAACCAGGCGATGGCTGGTCGCTCAGTCTTAGTGATGGCAAACACATCTTCCATAGCAACTATCGGTCGTTTCTGGCGTGATTCCATGACATATACCGTGCCATTATCTGACGATTTCAGGGTTACAACATCGTCCAGCGCCCCAGTTCCAGGCAACGAGCGGACTGTTTCGTCTGATAGTGACAGCGGACTGACTGGTATATCTTGTGGCTTGGTGACTTTCTTTTTACCTTGATTGGTGATAAGGAAGGTTTCCCCGGCTGGGTTTTTAACATAATCATCGACTGTTTGGCTGGTTTGCGGTAATTTGTTGATGCTTTCTTGTTGCAATACGCCGCCACCGAGCGATTGCAGAGTTTGATCGACATATTCAGAGTGTCTAATGTTGTGTAGTGTTCCGTTGCTAATCAGCTTTTGATGACCAGTATCCCTATTTCTCACGACCGCTGCCTCTCTGACGATTGGCGTGCCATATGGCAGATATTGAATGGCTGATTCGCCCAGCACATTATATCCCTGGTCGTATTGTTGCAAAGCTAATGATTTATCATCCAAGACCTCACGGCGCGTACCATTTTGGATATAGAATCGCTTACCACTAGTTGTCTTATAGCCGTGTCCCATGCGCGGACCATGATAGAATTTATTCACTTGTGCCTCAGTTAGTAACATACTATTGCCACAATCCATACCGTATTGTGCCACCATGGCACAGGTTGTAAACGCCAGCCTAATACCAGAATCATAGAAATACACTGTACCATCAGGTGATCGCATCAATCGGTTTGCCACCTGACCTGTCGGAATTTTATCTAGATACGCTTGAGACACAAAACCAACACCACCCAGAGGAGACAAAGCTGCCAAAATGTCATAGTTTGGCACCGGATATTTAACATTATCCGACACCAGGTAAACTGTTGCGTTATCATGAGACCTCAGCAAGGTACTGTTGACGTGGGTACTACCAAACCACTCCCTAAACATATAGAAGAAGTTGCGGTTGCCATATGCTCCACAGTGTGCCGTGCCAGGATAAGCCGCCAGTGCTGCATCATTTGGTACATATGGTGTATAGATATACAGGCTGGCAGTTGCGTAATTTTCAATATATACATCTCGGTAGCCACAAGCAGGGTTTGGGTTATACAAAATTCTATTGACTCGACCCGGCTGATAATTATAGTTTTGAATTTCGTTGCGATATTTTCGTAATTGCCAGGCGGCTTTATTTACTTGCTTATAAAAGCCAGCTTTCTCATTATCACAGTTTGCAGAATAGCCTGGACCACTGTCAGGACAGCCATAACCCATGGCATATTTGTACTGTGACCGCAGTGGCCAAGAGTCGGCAAACAACGGACCAGCCGATTCTTTTCTTAATGTTACCAGCAATACTTGTGGGTTAATTTGATATCGTTGCGCAGCATCCCAGATGATTTGGCCAGCATTAATGCCGCCAGGAAAGGCACCGCCACCACGATCAAAGGAGGTTTCGCCGTTGTTTGGATTTTCGTGATAATTTTGTAAACAAACATATGGTGGACCATGCCAGCCACGCTGTGCTGCGTACTGGGCTTTGGTATTGCCGTGACCAGAAGGCCCGGTACCCCAGGTGTCACACGCTGGTGTGTGTTGCTCGATAAATCGTTGCACTGCCGCCGCAGAACCCATAGCTCGTGAATCATAAAAGATTTCATCATCAATAATCCTCCCAGGATTAAAGCCTGAAGCTCCAGCCCCTTGAGAGAGAATGACCGCAAAGGTTAAGCTTAGTAACAATCCTACTATCTTCTTCATTTACTCAACCACCACCGTCATACCGTCAGCTACACCGTGAGACCTGCCTGAATTATACTCGATTGACACTGTCCACTTACCAGCAGCTCCTAACTCATCTCTACTCACCCGCATCGTTTGACATGAGGTTGAGCTTGGACCAGGAATTACTCCGGCCGTCTTTTTGACGACTCGATTGCCCAGTGTAAATATATAGGTACATGTACCATCCTGTTCGACAGCGTTCGTTACAAATCCGCTAGCGGTGATAGTATACTTATCAACTGACTGCTCAACACTAGTCATCAGCACATAGACTGATTGTTTTTTTGTTTGAGGGTCGGTCTTTGGCTGCGGTGTCACGTCAGTGTTTGGTCGAGCTGATTTATTATCTGGATTGTCCTCGACATTTTTAGTGTCTTTTTTCTCAGTTTTGGTTTTGTTTGGATTTACTCCACGACCCTGATCGTCAACCGTAAAAGCCTTGTCCTGATCTGAAAATGGCAACCATTTATTATAGTAAGCTGCCGCCACATACGAGCCAGCAACAACAATTGCCGCCAGTAGTGATATACTGATAATTTTCTTGCGTGATAGTTTAGAAAGTTTTTTCTGTTTCATAGTCATTACCCTAGGATAATGATACAGTAAAAAACCAATTTTTTCAAATTAACCACTAGCTTTTTGATTTTGCTTCAACGTGTTCCAACGAATATTTATCAATCGCCGTGTGGTCGTCTAATTTTGTCAACACTGCCCGGCGTACACCACGCCATTTTTCTATATTGTAAAAAATATTCAACACCAAGTAGAATAGCTTTCTTTTCCGTGAATATTGCTTATCGCGCAAAGTAAACAGCGTGTCGCGAATCCACCCGATGATGACCATTTTAGTTATCTGAGAAATAGTCGGTAGCGGCACGTCAATACCAACGCGGCGCAGTCCCATTGTCTCATCAAACATTCGCATTTTGTATTCACGCAGCTTGAATTCATTAGAATGCAACACATTACCTCTGGAGGCATAGGCTTTCATATAGCCCGCGTTAATGACATCGCGGCCAAACAATTGATCTTCGGCATACGGAACATCTTGGTATGGCAATTCACCGGTCAGATAACTACGGCGAGCAGCCGAGTTAACATCAGAGTAAAATGCCACTTTATCATAAGTTTCCTGTTTTTTGATAAAAGAATCTTTATAGAACAATGTTGTTCCAAAATCAGGACCAAACCCATTGAACACACCCATGATCTCACGCTTCAACAGGGGAAAAGTGGTTGGCCGTGGGTCTTGTTTTCCCATAACACCAATGATACGATCTGACAATTCAAACGGTTTCGTCATCTCATATAGCCAATATTTATGAGCGGGCGTAGCGTCTTGCGACAGATAAACCACGATGTCGCCTTTTGCATCATGAGCGGCGGCAGCCCGCGTCTTACCGTGACCATATTCCTCTTTTGTGATGGTTTTATACCGTAAGTTCGGGTGTTTTTTAGCATATTTTTTGATGATTTTTGGCGTCTTATCTGTGGAGCTTGTGTCGTAAATCAAAACTTCATAGGTTTTGTCAATTTTTTGTTTGAACACCATTTTTAGCAGATCATCCAAATAGTCCTCACCAAAATACGTTGGGATAAAAACAGTGATGTCGATTTTGTTCGTGTTGTTAGCCACCTATCACCTCACGAATCAGAATGCGCTCAACCTTCTTGTATGATTCGTCCCATGACAAATCTTTGACGCTTTCTGAAGCCTTTTTGGCATAGGTATTGATATTTTTAATCTCAACAACCTTACACAACTCATTAGCCAGTTCAATCGGTGAGGCCGCGGCGTAGTGGATGTACTTATTTTCACCCAAGACCAAGCTGTTGTTTTCACCTTCGTTCATCACTGGGATACAGCCAGCCGCCAACAACTCGAGTGGCAGGAGCGATACATTAGTAAGTGACAACACTAAGCACGCTTCAGACTCTTTGTACAGATCGGCCACGTCTTGGTGAGACAAGATACCGCGGTTGACATATGGAAATGGTATTTGATAATTCGACACATCCCAACCAAAGAACTCAATAGTGTATTCTGGATGTTTTTTGTGGAATTTATCTAGTGCAATCACGCCCAACTCAAAAGCGCGGCGCTCAGTCACTGGGCGGGCATAGAAACAAATCTTCTTTTGTTTATCAGCTTTATCTGCCAAACGGTAGATGTTCATATCAGCACCAAAATCGAAATAATCCGCCTTCATGCCATATTCGCTCACTTTTTTAGTCAGCCAACGACCAGCTGTGATGCCATAAAAATTCATTTTGTACGTATTTTCAGCCAACACCGCCTTTGAACCTAGTCCATAAAAGTACGGCTCAAAATCTTGCACGAAATAAAACTTGTGTGCCTTAGTGTTGATGTTAAATACCGGGTAGGCCGTCTCCCATCCGGTAGCGATCAACGCGTCAGATTCAGTGTATTGCGACACTTTTTTCACATTAACGTCAAAATTGAAACTTTCTGACAAAATCGCCTTGGCTTCGGCTGGTGATTGCGGGTGGATTCCTTCATAGATGTAAAAAGTTACGTCGTGACCCTGCTCTTGTAAAAATCGAGCAAAGCGGGTGATGGTGTTTTGTCCACCACTTCCTTTTGAGATAGGAGACAATACCCAGCCAATTTTCAAAGACTTCTTTTTTGACTTTTTCTTTGGTGTTTTGTACGGGTGATTGATGTAGTCCGCGTTCATGATATCTTCAATTGAAGCCATCACCTCAATTGGTTGCTTGATCACTGGTGCGGTCTTTTTCGACAGATATACCTGGGTTTTCCTGACAGCCTGACCTAACCCATTTTGTCTGGTGTAGGTGTAGAATTTGTACAGTTTACTCATGACGTTTTCTCCTTCTTACTTTTCACACTCATCCATGAACCACGCTTTTTCAACAAACCACCCCTCGGCTTATTTTCTCTCACATAAAACTGGCTGATACCCTCTTCTGTCGTGTAAGCAATCGGCTCATACGAGTCCTTTTTCTTATCATAAGCAAACAGGGTAGCTGTAATTTCAAAATCACGGTTGTTAAACAGATCTAATGGCAGAGTATACTTATAAATATGCGTGCCTTTTTTACTGGAGGTTATTTCCACGTTATTATCATCGATAAAGAATCCGTCATCAATCACAGAAGTGATGCGATTTGAAGCTTCGTCCAAAATTGAAATACCAAATGACACTTGCCTATCTTCTGGAACAAAATATTTTACTTCAACTTCCAACGTGTCTTTCGGTGTTAACACCTTGTTTTCTACCCTTGTTTGAATATACGCAGTATTTTTCTTTGATTTCTTATCAGTTTTTGTTGTTGACTCTATATTTTCAATAGAATACAAGTTAGCAACTTCATTTGGATCACCCGAGGCAACGATTTTACCAGATTCTAACATAATTGCTTTATTGCAAAACCGTCGTACTGACGCCATGTCGTGAGTGACCAAGATAACAGTCTTTTTCTGTTTTTTGATCTGCTTGAAATATTCAAAACATTTACGCTGAAAGGCTTCGTCACCGACGGCTAATACCTCGTCCAAGACGAGGATATCGGTATTAGCACGGATGGCGATTGAAAACGCCAAACGCACCTGCATACCACTGGAATAGTTCTTCAGTTTTTGATCCATGAACTGTTCTAGTTCGGCAAAATCAACGATCTCGTCGTACATATCTTCAACTTCATCGTGCGAAAAGCCTAGCAATGCTCCATTCAGGTAGACGTTTTCCCGACCAGTCAATTCTGGGTTAAAACCAACACCAAGTTCAATGAACGGAATCAATTTACCATTAACAATCACCTCTCCAGAGTCCGGCGAATAAATATCAGAAATCAGCTTTAACAATGTAGATTTTCCACAACCGTTTCGTCCAACGATGCCAAAAAAGTCACCTTTTTCCACCGTAAACGAGATATCTTTTAGAACTTCTTGTTTTTTATAACCCTTAACACCCTTCGTCCAATTCACAAAGGCTTGCTTGATACCGTTTGCCTGCTCGGTTGGTAAATTAAAGCTCTTGTATAGATTCTTTACTTCTAGCGCATATTTACTCATTACATATTCTCCGCAAAGGTTTTGCTGCTTTTTCTGAAATACATAATACCAATAATGACAACAGCCACCGTTAGTACAACAGGTATTAGACTAATCCAGATGTTATTTATTGTACTCCAAGTGGTCGGCGTCGTCTGTGGAGCGATAAGGCTGTATCGGACATCTTGAATACTTTGTGCAATAGGATTGAGCATCATAACTTTTGCGACTTCTGGGTGAAAATTAGACACCAGGCTAAGTGGATAAATGATTGGGATACTGTAAAAACATATCTGTAAAATCACATCCCAGATATGGCTAATATCACGAAATTTTACGTATAGTGTTGATAATATTAGTGATACACCAAGTGCCAAGATAAACAACTGAATAATGCTCAATGGCGCCAAAAGAGCTCTCCAAGTAAAGTCTACTCCAGAGATAAGTCCAAAGATTAGCACCACAATCAAGTTGATCGACAGACTGATGAGCGCGCTGGACATTGACGAGATGATGATAATGTATTTTGGAAAATTAATTTTACGCAGTAAGTCACCCCTACTAACGATGGCGTTCATACCGACTGAGGTAGCTTCGGTAAAAAATCCCCAAAGAGCAATACCTAAGAGTAAGACAATTGGATAGGTTTTTGTGCCGTCGGTAAACTTCAAAAATTTCACAAACACCAAATACATCACCAAAAACAGCAACAGTGGCTTCAGTACTGACCATAAGATTCCTAAAAATGAACCTTGATAGCGCAATTTAAAATCAGTTTTTACTAATTCGAGTAAAATTACTCTGTTTCGTTTATTAAACAACTCCTGCATATACTAGTCCGATTATACCGCTTTTTAATCTTTTAGGCTAATCACAAGCCGTCGATCGCGACCTTCGCCCTCTGAGTGAGTTTCTATGTCATTGAAATCATGTGCGGTGTGGTGTACCGTCCAGCGGTCAGCCGCGTTAAGATCCAACCTCTTAGGCTCGCCAGTGTCTCGGACTTCCTGAAACCAAGCGCGAGCTTTTTCAGCAAGTTTTTCAGCGTGCTGCTGTTTGTAGTCAGCGATATCTAGGTTAACTCTCTCCACTGCGGCATTGCTGTTGCGAAGCAGTGCTGAGAGTAAGTGTTGGATACTGCGCAACGTCTCAGCGCCGCGACCAATCAGTAGGCTATTGTATTGCGTTGATGGAATTTTTACGATCAAAATATCGTCTTCGATGGACACTTCAGCCGTTATATTTAGGTCGAAAAAGGCCATCAAATCCTCAACATATTTCTTGATGTAATCGATTGTTTGCTGCTGATCCATGATTATTCCTCCTTATTCCTTGGCCTTGATCCGGGTTATTTTCGCCTCAGTCGCTGTCGCTACACGCCTACTTGCTTGAGGTTTTTTGGAGTTTTTCTTTGACTTGTTTGGTGTTTTAGAAATAGTCTCCATCTCATCACTATCCCCCTTTAAGATGATGGCATTTTGCGCATATGCTGCAACGTTTGAGACGGTTAGATACAGTGCCAGGGCGCCCGGTAGGTTGATGATCACGAAAAACATAAAGATTGGCATAAATTTCATCATCTTGCGCATCACGATAGCATTGATCTCTGACTGATCTGCCTCTTTGCCTTCAGCAGCTTCTTGCATGATATCGCGCAGTCGCTTCTTACTGTCGCTCGCTGGAGAAATTTGTTTAGTGGTCAAAAACTGCATCACCGCCGCCAATACAGCCAAAATCAATAAACTCCAGGTAACACTACTGTTACTAACTGCATGCTGTGTGAGGTCAACCATCCCCAAAAAGTTCTGATTGAGTTGATCTGGGTGAGCTACTAAATTGGATACTACTGGTAATTGTTCGATAAAATCATATGCGTATTTAGCAAGGTCGCCGGTATGAACCCGGCTAGACACAAAAATCTGCACCACTCGGTAAATACCGATCAACACCGGCAGCTGAATCAAAAGCACGCCAATTGAACCAAACATGCTAATGTTGTGCTCTTTGTATAATTCCATCATCGCAAGCGCTCGTGCCTGGCGGTCATTCTTGTATTTGGCGTTAATCTTCGCCAGTTGCGGCTGCATTTTGCGCATCGCTTTTGTCTGATGTAGCTGTTTTTTAACCATTGGCCACAACAGAAGACGGATGATGATAGTAAAGAGGATAATACTGACACCAAAGTCTGGAATTAAGCCGTAAATGGCCATTAAAATATTAAAAATTGGCTGTACAATCAGAACATCAAAAAAACTCATGCCTCACATTATATCAAAAAATGTGTCATTTATACAGATTAGCCTGAGAGAATAGTCGTTTAACTTCGTTTTGAATACTCTTATATTCCATGTGTAAAAAATCAGCCGTAACAATGATCAGCGCTATATCATGATTATCTTTAAGCATCGGCAACTCAGCTCGAATCACCTCGTACACCCGTCGACGTACCCTATTACGGCGAACGGCTGATTTGAGGACTTTTTTACTGATCACCACAGCAAATCGACTGTGTTTCCGGCGCGGATTGGCAATGTATTTTACCGTCATCAAACGAGACCGTACAGCATCACCATTTTGGTACAAATACCGTAAACTGCCGTGACCGTGAAATCTGTGACGATGCGTTAACATTCTCTTAGTATACCAAATACCACTCCGATATACATCAGGAGTGGTATCAGATCATCGAGCGCACTAAGTATTATTTACAGTGCAATCCGTGCACGACCTTTTAGGCGGCGTCGC
Source organism: uncultured Candidatus Saccharibacteria bacterium (assembly GCA_963514965.1). GTDB lineage: Bacteria > Patescibacteriota > Saccharimonadia > Saccharimonadales > Saccharimonadaceae > Nanosynbacter. The sequence goes on from CAUPXC010000016.1 coordinate 15,915, forward strand.
TTCAAAACAGCGCGACCAGCCTTTGTAGAAACACGTGCTCGAAAACCGTGCGTACGGGCACGATGACGTTTGTGTGGTTGAAATGTTCGCTTTGGCATACTGGATGATAGTTTAGCGTTTTTTTGGTTTTTTTGCAAGTATCAATTGTAGTTTTCCACTGCTCGGTCTATTTTATCCACAATTATAACAGAGGTGGTATACGCCTGTGGAAAAGCTTACCTCTATTTTCAGTTTCTATTCCATGAGATGTCTATGCTTGTGGAAAACTCCGTCTTTTTGCTATAGTACAGAGTAGATTATGTGTGAGGGGTTATAACATGAAAGAACAAGCAATCTGGCAGGGAGTGTTGGGTCAATTAGAATTGACCATTCCGTCTTCTTCGTTTTCTGCATGGTTCACAAAAACAAAATTAGAACTGGTTTCTGACAAAGAAGCGGTTATCATCGTGCCAAATATTTTCGTAGAAGCTCAGTTGGAGAAAAAATTTCATACCGATATTCAAGCGGCTTTAAAATCAAATGGTTTTGAAGGTGTGGTGCGATATCGGATCGGTTCTGGTTCACGAAAAAAGACCATCAACCGGGATCAGCCAGAAGAGACTACTCGCCCAAAGGAACGTCGCATCATCGCCCCAACTCAAAAGAACAATAGTAATCTCAATCCGCGCTATACCTTTGACAATTTTATCGTTGGATCGAGCAACGACCTGGCTTACGCTGCATGCCAAGCGGTCGCGTCGCACCCTGGTCTTAAATA
>CAUPXC010000017.1:0-15643 GCA_963514965.1 uncultured Candidatus Saccharibacteria bacterium
GTACGAGCTGATGCAGAGCTTTTACGTGATCGATGCGCATGAGATTTTACGCGGTGTTGAGCCAGCACACGAAATTGAGCTACAAGCCGCAGATGTGATTTTGGTGACTAAGGAAGATTTATTGAAGGATAGCGAACGAGCTGAATATGAGGCCAAGCGCCGCGCCCTGCCTTACGCCAAGGTGCTGAGCGCGCCGCACGGCCAGTTTGACCTCAGTAAAATCACCACGCCGTCGGGGCTGTTAGCGTTTTTCGATCAGTATGATGGCGAGCTCGCGGTGCCGGACAATCCAACCTATAGCGTGGTTGATTTATCGGCCGTTGCTGTCAGTGAAGCGGTGTTTGAAAAGCTGTGGCCAGAGTTGTTTGCGGCATATGGTCTCAGGCGGTTGAAAGGTTGTTTTATAAACGACCGTGGTGAGCGGCGGCATATTGAAGCGACACAGCATCAGATTGAGATTCGTCATGCGCACTCGGACGAGGCAGTGAAAATTGTGCTTATCGGTGAGCGAGCAGATGAAATTACGCGCGATATTTTACACGCGCACATTCTCATGTATGGTGGATGATCAGCTTTTTCCTGCGGTGTCTGGGCTATCAACAGTGATAGTGTCGTGAAATTCTCCCTCTGGTCTATGAGTTTCACCAGGCTTCACAGTAAGAGTAAAACCTTCCTGTAGTTCGGGAAATGGTCCAAGTAGTCCGCGGGCTGCAACCTCTCCAACTGCTCGCATAAAGTTCTCGACAGCTTGTTTTCGCTCAGCTAGTTCTACTGGATTTTCATCTGCTACTCCTGGTATCTCAACACCAGTAATAACTTCACTAAAGTTGGGGTACTTGGCGTCACCTGGTTCTGCTGTAACAGACATGCTTACACTTGTGCAACCAGTAGCTTTGGACATGTCAAAGATGGATGATTTTTTACCAGCACGGTCAAGTAGCGGTTGGTGGTTACCAGTGTCTCCAGCAATGAGAGTAACTTCTACTATAGTCTCCTCACTCGTCGTGTTTTTATCATTTTGCGGTAGTACTTGGATGTCATCGACTGAGCCGATACGCATGGAATATTCGTCTGCCTTTTTGCTAAAAAAAGATTTAACGGTGACCTCAAAGGTAGTATGCTTAGGGTCTATGGTATCAATAGGTGGCGTTTGATCGGGGCGCGCAATGGCATCAGAGGTTACCTGTTCAGGGTGTGTAGAGTTTGTCAAGTTTTCCATATGCGTTGTATTATATCACTAATGCCATAAAATGTCAAGAGATGCTGCTAAGGTCGTGGCTTGCATCATTTATATGCCTTTTTCGGCGTCCTTGGCCTGTTTGTAGGCCTTGGTGACGGGCGCCAGGCCGCGGGCGACGCGTTCGCGGTTGGCTTTGAGCTGCTTTTCGTCACGGAAAGATAGTTTGATGGGCGTGCCGGCGAAGTTGAAGGCTTCACGCAGGGTGCGTTCGAGGTAGCGTTTATAGCTCCAGTGGACGAATTTGAGGTTGCTGCCGTAGATGACGAACCATGGCGGGGCCGTATCGGTCTGGACGATGTAGCGGAGTTTTGGATGCGAGTTCTTTAGGCCAGCTGGCGGATGAGCGGCAACGGCTTTTTGTAAGAGGTCGTTGAGGACGCGGGTTTTGCATTCTTGGCGGCGGCGAGTGTGGATGTCGAGTGCTAGGTCGAACAATTTGGCGACGTTTTGACCAGTGACTGATGAAGTGAAGATCAGCGGCGCGTAGGGCGTGAATTTGAAATGATAACTAATTTGTGGTGCTAGCTCGTCGTGAGTGTAGGCGTCTTTGCCTTCGACAGAGTCCCATTTGCTGACGACCAGCACTAACCCCTTGCCCGCCTCGTTGATGATACCTGCCAGGCGTTGGTCTAGTCCGACGTTCAATTCGTTGACATCCATCAGCAGAAAACAGATGTCGGCTTCGTTGATGGCTTGCATGGTGCGCAGGACGGAGAATTTTTCGATGCCGGTCTCTTGCTTGCCCTGGCGGCGGATGCCGGCGGTGTCCAGTAGTTCGATGGTCTGGCCGTGGTAGCGGACTTGGATGCGGTTGACGTCGCGGGTGGTGCCGGCGACGTTGGCGACGATGGCTTGCTGCTTGCCTGCCAGGGTGTTGAACAGGTTGCTTTTGCCGACGTTTGGCCGGCCGATGAGGGCAACGCGGATGATATCGTCAGGCGCGGCGGCGGTGGCTGGCGGAATGAGCTCGGCGATGTTATCAAGCAGCTCAGAAATGCCGATGTTGTGCTCGGCAGAGGTTTTGATGATGGTTTTGATGCCGAGGCGTTTGAATTCGTCAGTATAGAGTGAGCCTTTGAGGTCAGCTTTGTTGGCGATGAGCAGGACGGGTTTGCCACTTTTGAGGGCTTTTTTGGCGAGTTGACGGTCGGCGTCTGATGGATAGACGGTGGAATCGACCATGACGAGGATGACGTCGGCTGCGGCGGAGGCGTCGGCGATTTGGTCTTGGATGGTGGCTTCGAATTCGTCTTCGGCGGGTTTGAGGCCGGCAGTGTCGATGAGCCAGAATTCAGCTTGGCTTGCCTCGTCAGGAGATGAGGCGCGGCGTTTGTATGATACTTTGCCAACGACGTTGTCGCGGGTGGTGCCGGCTTCGCGGGCGACGATGGCGGTGCGGGCGCGCGTCAAGCGATTGAATAGTGAACTTTTGCCAACGTTAGCTTGTCCGATGATGGCGACGGTGGGTAATTTATGAGACATAATTACGCCTATTATACCAGAGGCGTGAGGATTTGGCGAGGATGAGCGGTATGCGAAATGGGGCTGACCTTAGCCTACTGGAGTGGGCGTTGCAGTAGCGGCTGGTGTTGGGCTGCTTTCTGGTATTGGTGAAGCGGTGCACTCGGGACTGTTAGGGATTGCTGTGATGCCACCTGGTCCTTTGTGGGTACGATATATGTATAGTAGCGTGGTGCCATCACAACCTTTCTCTACGGATGATATTTCACCCTTGCAGTCAGGTTCATCAAGACAGTTCCGGTTAACAGTCTGCCAGTCGAGCTTGGACTGGTTGGTTGAGTCTAGTTCCGGGCTGATTGTAGATCCTTCTGTAGTTGCCGTTGGTGCTGTTTCTGATATTGGCGCACCGCAGCCTGATAAAGCCAGTGCAGCGCTGGCTACTGTGCCGAGCACGACTCCTACTTTTTTCTGCAATGACTCGACATTAGTTTCGATTGAAAATCTGTTACCTTCTCGCATGGTATGTCCTCCTAATATCTATACGATATACCAATCATTGACTTGGTGTCAATTTACTTTCCTGAAATTCCCCGCATTTGATGTCACCGAGAGTGTAGCTACCGAAGTCTGTCCGGTGGAGCTTGGTGACGGTGTAGCCGAGGGCGGCGAAGGTGCGGCGGATTTGGCGGTTGCGACCTTCGCTCATCTGGACAATCCAGCGGTGGTCGTCACCCTCGTGCTGACGTTCAAGTGTCAAGCGGCTGGGCCCGTCAGGCAGCTGCACGCCAAAGTCATTGATCATTTGCCGGTGGAGCGGCTGGAGCGGTTGGTCGAGCGTGACCAGATAGCGCTTGATTTTATAAAAGGATGGGTGTGTCATCTGGTGGGCAAAATCGCCGTCGTTGGTGAGGAGGATGAGCCCAGAGCTGTCTTTGTCGAGGCGACCGACGGGTTTCAAATGATGGAGGTCTTTCGGTAATAATTTGTAAATAGTCGGTACGCCGCCCTGCGAGACACGCGAACAGAGGTAGCCGACAGGTTTATGGAGGAGGATGAGTTGGTGGGTTTGAGCGGTGAGTCGTTTGTTGTCATAGTGAATGATGTCAGTTGCGGTGATGCGTTGGCCGAGTTTAGCGGGCTGGCCATTCACGGTGACCTTGCCCTGCTCGATCAGCTCGTCAGCCTGGCGTCGCGACACGCCAAGCGCCAGCGCCACAAATTTGTTGAGGCGCTGGACGGGTTCATGAGTCGGTGTGGTATTGTCTGGCATTTATGCTTGTGGTTGTGCTGGTGGAGGAGTTTGTGGCGGCTGAGACGGAAGCGGATGCAGGACTGGAGCTGGTGGCGTATGAGTCGGCGCAGCGTTTGTTGGTGCTTGCGGAGCTGAGTTGACGACCGGTGCTACTGGTATGGTTGAAGCTGGTTGTTCTGGAGTAGCGACGCTTTGTAGGCTCTGTGGAGCTTGAGGCGTTGGTGTTGTCACGGGAATGTGAGTAGGCTCTGCTGGAGTTTCAGGAGCTGGGGCAGCTGTCAACGTTGGAATGGTCTCTTCTGGAGTTTTATCAGTTTGCGGAGCTGGTGCTGTTTCCTCTGGAGTGTTGTCAGGTGTGGCTGACTGTGGTTTAAGATTTGGAATACCCTCTAATTCTTGTTCCATGAGCTTGGCAACATCTTCTGTCGGCGTCAGGCTGGCACCTTCAAGCGGGCGGATGACACGTTCACCCAGGTTGGCAGGACGTGGCGCCGAAGATGAGAAAGGTGCAGTTGGTTGTGGTAAGGTAGCTGGCGCTGGTGCGGCAGCTTGCAATGTTGGCTGTGGTGACAATGCTGAGACATCAGGTCGGACCGGCGGCATTTGCGGTGACTGTGGCATAGCTGGCGCTGGCTGAGGTGCTGCTGGCTGGGCAGCTGATTGCGGCTGTGGTGCTGGTGTGAGTCCTGGAACGTCGCCCAAAACTTCGTGGACGGTACGCACGACGTCTTCGATACCGACTTGGGATTTCACGAGATATCGGTCAGCTCCTAGCTGTTCACCGCGGGCTCGTTGGTCTTCTGAGGACAAGGCGGTCATGATGATCACTTTGATGTCTTTGGTTTCGGTGGCAGAACGCAAAATGTCCAGCATGTCAAAGCCAGAAATTTTTGGCATCATCACGTCGCTCAGGATGAGCGCTGGCCGTTCTTTGATGGCCATGGCGAGCGCTTCTTCGCCATCACCTGCGGACACGATATCGTATCCTTCTGCTAATAATCGTACGCCATAGATTTCGCGTAAACTTTTGTCATCTTCAACGAGTAAAATTTTTGTCATATCTATTACCTACTATACGATATTATTATTAAAATTGCTATCATTCTTATGCTTTTATGAATTATTGGTTCTCCGCGGTATGCTGATGGCGCGACGAGTAGTCTCTAAATGATGTTCGATGTCGGCAAGCGTGGCGTGTTCTGGGCTGGTTGGTGTTGGCTGCGGCTGTGGTGGCTGGTTGGGCTGAACAGGCGGTTTAGTGACTTGAGCAGGTTCGGTTAGCTGCGGAGGCTGTTCTATCGGTTGCTGAGGCACCACTGGTGGCTCAGCGGGTGTGACGACAGAAGCTACTGGAGTTTGCGGTTGATGGTACTGAACTGGCGTCGGCTGCAAGGATGCTTCTTTGTGAGCGGCTTCTTCTTTGGAAATTCGCGGTATTTCCAGAAAGAAAGTGCTTCCCTTGCCGTACTCGCTCTCGACACGTAAATCGCCCGACATGCTTTCGGCGAGTCGGCGAGACAGATACAATCCCAAGCCAGTACCGCCGATTTCACGAGTGGCTGAATTGTCAACCCGGTAAAACTTCTGGAAAAGGTGCGGCACGTCTTCTGCGGGTATCCCGAGGCCAGAGTCCATCACACTGACAACCACCTTTGACGAGTCGCCAGTGACGTCAACCACCACTTCGCCTTCTTTGGTGTATTTGATGGCGTTTTCTATGAGGTTGGCGGTAATTTCCCGGAAATGGTCGGGGTCAACAAAGGCATAATAAATAGGCTGTAAGTGCTGATCAGCGGAGTCTTTGGCTAGCGCGTGCGGCCGAAACGAATAGAGCAGATTTTTCTCGGCGGCTTTGTGCGCCAGACCTTCAAAGATGTCTGCCACAAAATCAGTTACATTAAATAGCTTTGGCTCATCTTTGAGGCGTCCGTCCTCGGCTCTACTGATATCCAGCAAGTCTTGAAATAACCGGCCCAGGTGTTGAGCGGAGGCGTGCGCTTTGGTGATGAAGTCGCGTGCTTTGTCGTCAATTTGGGCGGTGGCTGGGTTGAGCGCTAGGCCTAGATACCCCTCGATGGAAGCCACAGGCGTGCGCATTTCGTGGCTGGCAGTGGAAATGAACTCGGCCTGCTCTCGCTCCTCGGCGCGCTCTTTGGAAATGTCGCGGAATACGATGATGACACCTTCCTTTTGTGAGCCTATGGGAGAATTGACGATGGTGATCGGTAGTCGTTTGTCTGAAGAAGTTTTGAGAAATAGGTTGTCGCTGTGGGTGGGCTGGTTTGAAGACAATGCTTGAGCAACGGGATGTTTGCCCTCTGGGATGTCAGATCCGTCCTTGAGCACCAGTTTGAGGACGCTCTGCCAACTTAAACCCAAAGCGTCGCCTTTGTCCCAGCCAATCATCTGTTGCGCAGCTGGATTGATGAGCTCAATGATACCATCATTGGAAATAGCCATCACGCCGTCGTCGATGGTATTGATGACGACATCAGATTTACCTTCGGCAGAGGTTAGCCTATTTTCCAGTTCAGTAAATCGATCGTCGAGTTTTTTCTGCGGTTGGTATCGCCATAGAACGATGCTCAGGACGAGTGGCATGATGCCAAGCACTGCGCTGATGGTTATCTGTTCTAGTGTCAGTGGTGTTTCGAAATGAATCATGGCGATGTGCGCCACGACCAGCAAGATGATGCCACCGGTTAACCATGGTCCGAACACTGCAGCAAAAACGGTGACCATGAGCCACAGGCTGGTAAATGGAGAATAGATGCCACCACTGGTAGCGATGAGTGCGGCGATGGTGATGACGAGCGATGCATAGGTAGCGCATGCCAGGTAGGCGCGTTGTTTTTTGGGCATCCAAACACAGAGACAAAGCGCCCAAGCTGCGGATAATACGCTGATGGTGGCAGCCAAGTCCGTCACTGAATCGCCGATAGTAAAGCGATAATTACCAGGCAAAAAACGAGCTGATGCGTATGTGAGGAGAATGAAGAGATTGACTAGTAGCGAAGCTTTGCTGAGACGGCGCAGCCAAAATTTGGAAAATGTTCCGTCAGACTGCCCCACCCTCGATTCTTTCATGATATTAAGTATAGCGTCAAACTGTAGTAAAACGCAAGCGTGTCTCTGTTGGTTGGAGCGGCGGTATAGACAAAAGCGGCTGCGTCGTGGTATGATGCTTAGTGTTGGCCTCATCGTCTAGCGGTTAGGACACCGGGTTCTCATCCCGGCAACCGGGGTTCGATTCCCCGTGAGGTCACCATAGAGAAATTATCAGCACTGCCCTCTTGGGCAGTTCTTTTTTAGTATTGTAATGATTTGTTTTGAAAGCTGTGTTCTTGTGCTACTCACCCAGCTGCTCAATCACTTCCAGTAGTTTTCGAGGTGTGATGTCAGCTTTGATGAGGTAGCCATCGATTCTGGGCAGCAGTTGCGACTTGGACTGGTCGTCTTGCTCGAAATTGGTCATGATGAGAATCTTGCTGTTAGGTACCAAATCAGTTTCGCCGTTTCTGAGAGCGTCTAAAATCTGATCGCCACGCTGCTCTGGCAACATCAAGTCCAAAATGATCAAGTCGTACGGTTGGTTACGCGCTGCCACCAAACCGTCGTTGCCGTCCACCATCCAGGTGACGGTATAGCCTGCGCGCTCCAAGCTGCGCACGTACATTTCGCCAATAAATCTGTCATCTTCAATGCATAAAATTGTTTTGATTGCCATGATTACTCCCTATACATTTTGTGATTTTTTATCCACCCGCCGTCAGTGCGAATGAGCCGATTGTTTAGCTGGCCGTCTTCTAATAACTTTTCTTTCACCGAGGCGTAGACAGGAATAGTGAAGGAGAAAATTGAGCCTTGGTTTTCTTGACTGCGTGCGGAGATGCTGCCGCCATGTGACTCGACAAATGCTTTACAGATGTATAGGCCGATGCCAGTGCCTGCCACTGTTTCGCGTGATCGGTGTGAGCGGTAAAATTTGCGAAAGAGGTTTTTGATCACGCCAGCTGGCATGCCGACACCGTTGTCTGAGACGGAAACTTCTACGAATTCTCCCTTTTGCACGGCGGAAACTTGGACAACTCCGCCCTCGAAGCTGTATTTGATGGCATTGTCGATGAGGTTGGAAATCACTTCCCCGATGCTACCGCGGTCAGCTGCTACGGTCGGCAAGTTGCTGGGGATGGATACGTTCAACATGCGGTGCTGGGCTGAGGCGCGCAGTTGCATGTCGTCAGCGATGGTAGCGTAAATGGCCTCCAGTGTGTCTTCGCGGAGATGAACGTACAAGTGGTGTCGGTCAAATTTTGAAACGTTGAGGATATTGTTGATATAGCTGGACAAGCGATTAGCGGAAACGGTCAGACGATTGAACAATTGCGGTTCATCGTCCCGCAGGCGGTCGTGAAGCTCTTGCTCCAAGATGTCCAAATAGCCGCGGATGACGGTAATGGGTCCACGGAGTTCGTGTGCTGCAAAGGCGATGAAATTGAGATCCTCTTCTTCGGGTAAGTATTTGGCTGAGCGATCAAAGAGGATAATGACCGTTTCGCCAGTTGCTCCTTTTTCGTAGGAAGCGCTGACGTCATAGAACTTTTGTGGCGCGGGGGTTTTGGATTGAGCTGGTACACGTGTCCACTGGTGGTGAGCGGTGATGTTGTCTTTGGCGACTTCTTGGATCCACTCGTTGATGGAAATTTCGTCAATAAAGTCCAGCCCTAACGTCAGCACACCGTCCATGTTGGAGACCACAGGCGCGGTTTCATTGGCAAAGATGATGTTTTTTTGGTGGTCCAATACGACAATGCCGCACGGAGTGTGATTGAACGACTGAATGATGGCGTCAAGTTGAGACGAAGCTTTTTGGGCAGTTGGTTTGGCGGGCGCACCGTTGGTATAGATGGCCTCAAGCACGGTTTGGAAACCAGTGCGTGCGTGTGCTGGCGAGTTGATCTTGGTTGGCTTTTCGGCGGTCAGCTCCCCTGTTTTGTAAGCCGCAGCGTAGAGCACGTCGCGCATCGGTTTGCTAATGAATGGTGTGATGGTGATGGCGCCGATGATGCCTCCGACTGCGCCGAGCAGGATGATGATGTACCAATTAACTTCAACGGCTGCCAGGTTCGTCAATATGAGATGAGTGATGGTCGCAAAAGCAGCAGCGACGCCGACAGGCAGCAGCAATAGCAATACCGACCGACGCATGTAATATCGATTGTAGTCGCGAATCGATCGGCGACGGGTTACTGCCATGCAATACTTCCTCGCCCCGGTGTAAAGGCGGCGATCCATGTCTGGCCTCGGTTCAGCGCGATGTCTTTGCCGGCGGCGTCGACCAATTTCAATTCGGCACTTTCGTTGTCACGCTTCCAGGTGGCTTGAGCCACAACGCCATTTTGAAAAATATACGCTTTGCCAGTGCCAACAGTGATGACATCCTCGTACCCTTCGCGGCTGCCTGGGCGATGTTCGACGTTCACCTCCAGTGCCACGATGCTGTTTGGCGCAATCTGCCCAGCCTCGGCGTCATTGTGTGGCTGCCCTGCTAGTGTGCGAGCGTAGGTATTAGACTCTTTGTTGTAGGTGTAATTGGTGTTAAATAGTGGACCACTGAAATTGATGGCAATCTGAGTTGCATTTGGTGTTTCAGCAGGCTTGCCATCGGCACGCTTGAACCCAGTGAATACTGATTCGTTGTGGCCTTTAGCGGAGTTGGTTTGATCAATCTTCTCACCTGAGGTGTAGGCATTGTGCGGCGCACGTCGGTCATTGGCGCGCCAGTACGAATTGCCATTGCTGAACTCGTCGATATCGTGATATTTGCCGTTACGAACCGTGCTGAGGGCGTTGGCGCTACCGCCAACATGGAAAATTGAGGCTTTGTATGGCGTTGACCACTGCAGATAGTACAAGCGCAAGCTGCGCACTGGACCAATTTTGGCCGGCTTATTTCCCTGGTACAACGCGAAGAAACGAGTGATACCACCTTCGGCAACAGCTTCGTAGACGATGCCAGCTTTTGATAGTCCAGACTGTGGTCGCGCGTTAGGGCTATTTTCGACAATTACACCAGCGACGGGAGCTTTGACCGCATTGGCATCAGCCACCTCCAGGCCGGTCAGTGCCGAATAGAACTTCTCTTTTGGCTTTTTGGTGCCAGCGAAAAATGGCGAACCGCTGTCTGATTGGACGGAATACATAGCGATGATGAAGATAATCGCAACAACCGCCGCGCTTACGACGAGTGCCAGTGCCAAATGGTGTTTGTGGACCCACTGAGTGAACGCTTTAAATTTAGAGTGATTGATGAGTTTATCCTGAGGAATTCGAGGCTTTTCCATATGATTAGTATAGCATGTCGCTTATGCTAATAAAACTAAGACAGCGTGCGTCGGCCTTCAAGTGCGTGCGACAACGTGATCTGGTCGGCGTATTCTAGGTCAACTCCCACGGGGATGCCGCGAGCCAGTCGCGAAACCGTCAGCGTCAAGCCAGCTTCTTGGATGTATCGTTGCAGGAATAGCGCAGTTGACTCGCCTTCCACTGAAGCATTGGTGGCGATGATGATCTCGGTGACACCGTCATTTTTGATGCGCTCAATCAGTTCGGGAATGTGCAGCTGTTCTGGTCCGATACCGTCAATTGGCGAAATCGCTCCACCCAGCACGTGGTAGGTGCCGTCAAACTGACCAGTTCGTTCCAGCGCCATGATGTCTAATGGCTCTTCGACGACGCAGATGAGCTGGCGATTGCGGCGGCTGTCAGCATAAAGCGGCGATACGTCATCGCCATCGTCAATCAGCGCAAAGGTCACCGGACATGTTTTGACGCGTTGATGCAACTCATTTAAAGCTTGAGCTAACCTTTTGGATTGTCCTGGCTCGCGGCGCAAAGCAGCATAAGCGTAGCGTTCGGCAGTTCGCGGACCAACTCCCGGTAGATTACCAAATTCATCAATCAACGCCGTCAGCGCTTTTGGCAAAATATGAGCACTCATTATTGAGATTAGATGCCCAGGTTACCCAAGCCGCCCATCAATGGCTTCATTGTTTCAGCAGCAACTTCTTGTGCCTTTGCTAGACCGTCGCGCACTGCAATTTGAATCCAGTGCTCAAGCTGTTCGATGTTGTCCAGATCTACCATATCAGGGTTGATCTTGACTGATTTGATTTTCAATTCACCAGTGATCTGAACGATGACCGCACCGTCGCCAGCCTCTACTTCGATGATTTCTTTACCGAGTTGTTTTTGTGCTTTACGTAGCTGTTGCAGCATTTTCACCTGATCAAAAGCCATAATGTTCCTCCTTCAATTAACTCACTTATTATACCGCATTATTCACTAAGTTTGTAGACATAAAACCGATCGCCCGCCTCAGCCCAATCATTGGTAATGACGCGCGTGATAGTTCCTGGGATGCCAGTGATATTTTGGCGAGCAGCGCGCGTGACGACTACTTCTTCTTGAGCACCCTCTGCTGGCAGGCCGTCGCTGATGGATATTGCCCTATTATGCTTATTTATGTGGCTGGACAAGGCGTCGTACAGCGGTTTTTCGGCAGCTGCTACGACGAATATGTATTTTTTGTTTGCGGTGTCACGCAGTAGCGTGTCGCGCACAAGGCTCAGATCTTTGGAATGCTCGCGCACGGCGTCAGGTAGATCGTGATAGCTATGGACGTATCGATTGACGCCGCTTAGGGTCATGACACCGACCAAGATGATCATCAGTACGAGTCCGGTGCCGCGCGCATATGGGTTCTTTGGGAATAATCGATACCATTCGTACAGCAGTCGTTCTACGCCAGTAGCCAGCAAGATAAACATCGGCACAGAGATGATCATGTTGACTTGAGGCGCCAGGGCGAGTAACGGCAATGACAAAAATAGCCAAATGTTGACCACGTAGGACCGAGCAGTGTGCCAGTTGCGGAAAGTGATGATCATGCCGAGGAGCATCAGTGCTACGGTGCTGACGTCGATAGCTGGCAGCACTTGCCCATTAGAAATGTATGGCACTGGCCAGAGATAGGTTCGAACGATAATCTTGAGGTTTGCTAAGACATCAAAGTTGAGTGACGACCAGCCTGATACGTCCAGTAAGAAGCTGTGATTTTTCAGGCAGAAATACACTAGCGGCGCACTCACCAGTAGAAAGACGATGAATGCTGGCGTCCAGCTGGCGCGATATTTTCGTGACACGATGATATAGCGCGTGTATGGGTGTAATAACGCTACCAGAATGAGGCCGAGGTTGAGGTACCAGAAGAAAGGCGTATATAGGCTGGCAGCCATGACGGCGGCGAGGAGGATTTTCCAGAGTTGGGCGAATTTGGCTTTTTGGATGATGAGGCTAGCGAACAGCAAAATCAATGACGCCGTGGTGATGTAGATGATGCCAGGCGTGAAGCTTTGCGCTAGGTAGATAAATTGACCAGTGGCAATCATGAGAGAAAGAGACAATACGGCAATGCCTGGTTTGAACCAGTGCCTGAGGAGGAAAAAGAGTGCTAACGCTGCCAAACACATCAGTGTAACGGCTGGTAGCTTGATGGTGAGTGTACTGACGCCAAATAGCAAAAATAGTGCTGCTTGGAATGCGTGAAGTGGCAGATTGACGATGGACCAATTACCTTCCATGAGCAAGTTGGTTCGTGCGACCATGTTGATCTCTGACTGGCTAATTCCACCTGGCGCGTACAACAACGCCACGCTGATGACCGCGGAAAATATCAATATCAAAGCACTGTAGCCCCAAAGATAGCGCCAACGGTAAAGGAACAGATGAGACAGAGTTTTCTTTTTCACTGCGGTTTATTATAGCATGTTTCGTTAATCGTGTCGTCTGTCCAGACTCATGAAGCGGAGGCGTTCTGGATGGAAGTATAACTGAACTTTGCCGACAGGACCGTTACGGTGCTTAGCGATGATCAGGTCGGTGATATTTTGAACCTCTGGATTGTCTGGTTCGTAGTAGCCTGGACGGTAGATAAAGCTGACAATGTCGGCGTCCTGCTCAATGGATCCGGATTCACGCAGGTCGGCCAGCTGTGGAATTGGTGGCGTGCGCGACTCGACGGAACGGCTCAGCTGACTCAGGGCGATCAGCGGCACGTTAAGCTCACGAGCGATCAACTTTAGGCCGCGGGAAATTTCCGACACTTCCTGAACGCGGTTGCCGTTGTGATTGTTGGTGGCCTGCATCAGCTGCAAGTAGTCAACGATGATCAGGCCAATTTCGCCCTCGTGTGCCAGGCGGCGAGCTTTGGTGCGCATCTCCAAAATGCTGAGGCCCGGCGTATCATCGATGTAAATCGGCGCTTCGGCCATCTCGCCCATGGCCTCAGACAATTTGGCGAAATCGTTATCGCTCAAGTTTCCGGTGCGAATATTCCAGCTGTCAACACCTGATGCGTCCGCCAACATACGGTCGACTAATTGCTCTTTGCTCATCTCGAGGCTGAAAAATAGCACCGGCTTTTTCTCAATTGTTGCCACGTTGTACGCCAAGTTGGTTACCAGTGTGGTCTTACCCATGGCTGGACGAGCCGCCAGGATGATCAAGTCGGAACGCTGCAGTCCGGCGGTCATGTTGTCGAGGTCGCGGTAACCAGTGCGAATGCCACGGAGTGTGTCTTTGTTACGATGTAGCTCTTCGATTCGGTCAAAGCTGTCAGTCAGAATATTTTCTAGGCTAATCAAGTCTTGCTTGAGTGATTGGTCGGAAACGCTAAATAGTTCAGCTTCGGCCTTCTCCAATAGTTCTTGGGTGGTTGTCGATTCGTCATAGCCAAGTTCGGTGATGTCAGCACTGGCTTTGATGAGTCGGCGCCGTACGGCTTTTTGCGCCACCATCTCGGCGTAGGCTTCAGCGTGCGCAGCAGTCGGCACATAGTTGGTGAGTTCTGTCAGGTATGCCGAGCCGCCAATGAGCTCCAGTTCATCCTTACGCTTCAGTTCATCGGTCAAGGTCAACAGGTCAACTGGTTTGTGCTTTTCAAACAGCCGCATCATACCCGCAAAAATCAGTCCATGATTTTTATCATAAAAATCAGCAGGATGCACGTGCTCGGTCGCATCTGCCAATACTTCTTCATCGATCAATATTGCACCCAGTAAACTCTTTTCGGCATCCAGATTTTGCGGTGGCAGTTTGCCGGATGATGTATGTTGACTTGCTTCACTCACTTATAGTTCCTCCAGATTCACTTCTTCGCCACCGCCCATCATGGCAGCGATTTCCGCCAATTTTTCGTCTTCAGGTGGTTTCTTCTCTCCAATTATATCAACTTCCAGCTCCATTCCCGCTTCTGCGGTGATGATTTCTGCCAGTAGTGGCCGATTTTTGGTATCATCCAATTTTTTCTTGTAAAACGCACTGCCCGCAAAAATAGTTAGTTTATCTCCGTCAAACGCCCACTGACTTTTCTGGAGCAGTGATGACAGGCCGACTGATTTCTCCTTGGCTTGTTCGATTACCCTGTGCCAGTCCAGTTCCAGCGGTGTGCTAGATTTATGTGGTTTCGTGGACGATTTTTTAGCTGGCTGAGCTGGCTTGGTATCTTGGCTTTCGGACGCTTTTTGGGCTGGTTCAGCTGACTTGATGCTTTGATTTTTCGGTGATTTTTTTGCCGATGGAGTTGGCTCGGCTGAGGTTGAGATGACGGCTGGTGTTGCGGTGGCAGCCTGAGCGACCGTTTTCTTTGGCGCGGCTGGTTGAGCGTGATGTTTCATGAAAATAGTCAATAATTTCAGGTCGGGGTGTGGGTGGCGATCAACTTCGATGAGCTGCTGGATGAGCTCAGCAAGCTCTGGATTTGTGCGAAGTCTGGCGCGAGCGATTGACAATAGCTGGTGCGACACCACAGTCGGGCTGATGCCACTTTGCTCTAGCTCTTGCAGAATGCTAAGGATGCGCGCAGTGTCCTCAGATTGATACGTATCAAGGAGTTCTTCTAGCGTAGCTGCGTCACTCAAGCCCAGATATTCAGTTACCATGGCGACGGTCAGTGGCTGGTCGGGTGTAGCTAAAATTGATAGTTGATCGAGCATACTGATGCCGTCGCGAAATCCACCGCGCGAACGTTCAGCGATTAGTCGTGCGGCGTCCGCCTCGATGGCAAAGCCCTCTTTTTCGGCGATAGCTGTCAGCTGGCGTGCCATGACGTCGACTGAGATGGGGTGAAAGAAAAACTGTTGGACGCGACTGAGGATGGTGGCGGGCAGCTTGTCGGCGTCGGTGGTCGCCAAGATGAATACTACGTGCGCTGGTGGTTCCTCCAGAGTCTTCAGCAGCGCGTTGAAGGCAGGTTTGGACAACATGTGGACTTCGTCGATGATGTAGATTTTCTTTGGCGCGGAAACCGGCGCGACTTGGGCTTTTTCGCGCAGGGCGCGGATGTCGTCGACGCCGTTGTTGCTGGCGGCATCAATTTCAATGATATCCAGGTGCGAGGCTTCCTCATTGTATGGCAACTGATTGATCTCATGCGCCAAAATGCGCGCCACGCTGGTTTTTCCCACGCCGCGCGGACCCGTCAGTAAATACGCATGGGCGATTTTCCCCTGCTCCAGCGCTCGGCGCAAAATGTTGGTCACGTGATCTTGCCCCAACACCTCGTCCAAGCTGCGACTGCGATATTTGCGGTACAGTGCTTGACTCATTACTTATGTATTATAGCGCAAAGT
>CAUPXC010000018.1:0-15490 GCA_963514965.1 uncultured Candidatus Saccharibacteria bacterium
TCCATACAGCGGTTGATGAAAACAAATTAGTTCGCCAAACGCCAGAGTGGATAGCCAGAAAGAATGCATTTTTCTCTCGTTTTAGTGATTAGCTGATATAATACATAACATAGTAGTAATTTGGAGGGTATATGAGCATACAGCAGCCAACAACAGCACCGGCTGAGTCAACGCCGCCGGCTGAACAGCCGCCTATCATGGGCGCGATCAACAAACCGAAAAAGAAAAACCGCAAAAAGTTGATTATTAGTTTGGTTGTGGGGTCGTTAGTTACCATCGGCTTGATTGCAGGACTGTTGTGGTATCTGTTGGTATTTAATAACCCACAGCGCGCGCTGGAAGCGTCAATTGTTAACGCGATCATGTCGAAGAACTCTGTCACTGAAGGACGGCTGACTTTTGAAGGCAAGGGTAATCAAAAAGTCACCATCAAGCTCAAATCATCAGACGCAGAGAAGAGTCAAGAGCTGCAAGCTGATATAACAGTTAACGCCGGTGGTTCTGACAAGTCAATCCAGTTCTCTCTGCCAAAAGTGAACGTGCGAAACACCGAAGATGCACTGTATATTAAGCTGGAGAATGTTCGTAGCTCAATCGAGACAGTGATAGATCGTTACATGGAAAGCGTTTCCTCGCCAGGTGGTGCGATTTCTAGCCGATCTCAGACAAAATCACTCAAAGAAACGATGCTGAAGCAATTCGAGACGCTCATCAATGAGATCGACGGCCACTGGATCAAGATCTCTTCAGACGACCTAGAGCAGTCAGAAGAAGCAAAATGTGTGATGAATGCAGTTCGCCGCGCTAAGGATGATGCTGCTGTTCGCGAAGAAATCGCTCAAGTATACCGTGACAACAATTTCCTACAAATCAAAAAAGACTTGGGTACAAAAGATGGCCTGCGTGGATTTGAAATTGACCTGAGTGACGCTACTCTTGAGAAACGTAAAAACTTTGCCAAGGCATTGAGTGAAACAACATACGCCAAGAAGATCAAAGAATGTGGCGGCAGTAGCTCGAAAGCGCTCGACACAGATGCACTTGATTTCAAGAAGGTAGATGTTTCTCTGAAACTGTGGATCGACAACTCAAAGAGGCAAGTTCGCCGCGTAGAATTTGAGGGCGCGTCTCAGGGTAACAAGGTTTCTCTCGAGACAGGCGTCATGTACGGTGATGCCAAAAAGGTTGAAGCGCCATCTGACGCAAAAGACTTGAAAGATGTGATGAAAAAGCTCCAATCAAGCCCACTGTCTAGCTTTGTTCCAAAAACTAGTACTTCGACAAGCTCAGCCAGTGACGCCGACGAAGCGTAACTAGCCTTTCGTTGACGGTCAATCGCCTCACTCTCATGTGGGGCGATTTTCGTGCTATAATTACAGATATGAAACGCTATAATCCGACGGAAATTGAGAAAAAATGGCAAGATAAATGGGAGGCTGACGGTACCTACGTCACTGACCTTAGTGATACAACGCGCCCAAAATACTACAGTTTGAGTATGCTTCCTGGTATCACCGGGGCTGGTATTCACATCGGCCATGGTCGGACGTTTCAGTTTGCTGACATCAAAGCGCGCTTGAAGCGTCAGCAGGGCTACAATGTATATCATCCAATTGGTTGGGATAGTTTTGGTCTACCGGTGGAGAACTACGCCATCAAGGTTGGTAAAACGCCGCGAGTGGCGCACGACGAAGCCAAAGCGCATTTCATCGCCCAGCTGAAGCGTCTCGGATTTAGCTATGATTGGACGAAGGAAATCTCTACGGCTGACCCCGAGTATTATAGGTGGACGCAGTGGATTTTTACGCAGCTCTACAAGCACGATTTAGCGTACCAAAAGGAGCAGCCGCAATGGTGGTGTGATACCGACAATACGGTGCTGGCTAACGAGCAGGTTGAGGGCGGCAAATGTTGGCGTTGCGGTAACCCCGTCACCAAGCGCAACCTCAAACAGTGGTTTTTCCGCATCACCGCCTATGCTGATGAGATGCTGGAGGCGACTGACGACCTAGACTGGACGGAGATGGTCAAAACCATGCAGAAAAATTGGATTGGCCGGTCGGTTGGCGCGGAAGTTGACTTTACCCTTAATTTAACGGCATCTGACTCTTTGAAATTTACTCCTGATCTGGCAGAAAAAGTTATTTCTGGTGAAAAAACCAATACAATTAGGTATGAAGCTAAAAAACTGAAGGTTGGCGATATTGCTGATGCTATGGTGCGTGATGGAGAAAAAGTATATTCATTTGGATATATAAAAATAGTTAATATCCACCAGCTTCCACTAGGAGATATATCTAACGATATTTCTGGACATGAACGTTATAGTGATGATAATGAAAAATTGTTGAGTTTTAAAAAGTTCTATGGTGAAGAAGTTTCACTAGAGGATACATTCACGGTTTATGATTTCGAGTATGTACCACCAATCACCGTGTTCACCACGCGCCCCGATACTCTTTTTGGCGCCAGCTACGTGGCTTTGGCGCCAGAACACCCACTGGTTTCTCAGTTGGTCAATGCCGACACGCGCGCCAAGGTTGAAGCATACGTTCAAGCGGCGCAGCAGAAGTCTGACGTTGAGCGCCAGGAAAATAAGGATAAATCCGGCGTCTTTACTGGCAGCTACGTCATCAATCCAGTTAATGGCCAAAAGCTGCCAATCTGGGTGGCTGACTATGTACTGAGTGGCTATGGTACGGGTGCGGTTATGGCGGTACCAGCGCACGATGAGCGTGATTTCGCCTTTGCTGAGAAATTTGATCTACCGATTGTTCAAGTGGTTGATAAGCCTGAAGATTCGGCAGACATTGGTTGTTACACGGGTGAAGGCGAATTGATCAATTCCGGGCAATTTGATGGCGCGCGCAGCGAGGATGCCCGCGAGCAAATCGTAGCCTGGCTGGAACAGCAGGGCTCTGGTCGCGGCAAAACTACTTACAAAATGCGTGACTGGCTGATTTCTCGCCAGCGGTACTGGGGCGCGCCGATTCCGATGGTCCATGTTGACGGTTATGCGCCGATCGCTGTGGCGGATGATTGCTTGCCGGTGATTCTACCAGAGGTCGAAAACTTTAAACCAACGGGCGGTAACACCTCGGTCCTGGCGCAAGTTGATGATTGGGTACGCGTGTGGGTTGACGTCGAGACGGGCAAAACCGTACCGATTACTGAGCTAAAGCCGGCGGGCGACAATTGGCGTGAAGGCCGACGCGAGACTGACACGCTGGATGGCTATGCCTGCTCCAGCTGGTATTTCCTGCGCTATCTTGATCCGCACAATGATGCCGAGGCGTGGAATCCTGAGAGAATTGGTCATTGGATGCCGGTTGATTATTACAATGGCGCCGACCATGCGGTAGCGCACCTATTGTACAGTCGTTTTTGGATGCGCTTTTTCTATAAACTCGGTCTAGTGCCGACGCCAGAACCATTCAAGCGGATGATGTATAACGCTTACATCATGGCGCCAGACGGCCAAAAGATGAGTAAATCCAAGGGTAATGTCATCGATCCAATGGAGATTATGGATAGCGGTTACGGTGCCGATGCGCTGCGTGTTTACGAGATGTTCATCGCGCCGTATGATATGGATGCACCGTGGGATCCGCGCGGTGTGCCAGGGACGTATCGGTTCCTCAATCGAGTGTGGAATGTGGTGCAGGAGTTTGTAGCAGCACTTGAATCTACTTCTGAAGATGACCAAGAACTGCTTCGCCTAACGCACTCAACCATCAAAAAAGTCACTCGCGACATTGAGGACGAAAAGTTCAATACGGCGGTAGCGGCGATGATGGAGATGGTCAATGGTCTATATAAGTTCAAAGAGTCACACGGCATGCAGGCGTCGGAAACGTGGCGGTTCACTCTGGAGAGTTTACTGCAAATCTTAGCGCCATTCGCGCCACATATCACCGAAGAGTTGTGGCAGGAACTGGGCCATAGCGACACCATTCACGTCAATCACTGGCCGAAGTGGGATGAAAAATATCTAGCGAGTGATGTGATAACCATCATTGTACAGGTCAATGGCAAGCTTCGATCAAAGCTGGAACTACCAGCCGACATCGACCAGCAGGGCGTCGAAGCAGCAGCCCTGGCTGACGCTCATGTCCAGAAGTTCACAAACAATAAACCACCTAAAAAGATGGTTTATGTTCCGGGTAAACTACTTAACGTTGTTATTTAGCTTTAGGTTTTGCGTCTGCAGGAAAGACTTCTTTCTTGCCATCGCCATTAGTGTCTTTCTCGACCATAGTAACAGTGAATTCTTTTGGAGGAATCTTGTATTTTGAATTGTCAAGGACTTCCTGACTAGCCTCTGTGACTACACCAATATTAAGGTTAATCTGGTCTGCAGACCACCCCTCTTGTTTGCTGACTTCTTCAGCGGCTCGCTGTGCCGCAGAGTTAACCGAATCACCATCCTGTAAATCAACAGAGAAAGTTTTTTCCGGTCCTAGCAGTGATGGGTTTTCGTGTGCCGCGTTAACAAAATCAACGGCGCCTTGTTCTGCGACAGCAGCAGGGCTGTCTGGTGCTTCGGCGCTAGACCTGCCTTCCCATGGATATAAGCCAAGGCCTAATCCAGTGACACCTATGGCTAGCATCCCCACAGTTTTTCTGAGCCTGTTCTCTATTTTTTCCTTTTTTGCAAAACTTGTTTCTGGTAATCGTTCATTCTTCATGATTAGTATCATAGCATAAGCAATATAAAAAGTCAAGTATATTGTACAATATCTCAGTCTATACTCTTGAGAAAAATCGTAAAAACCGTTATAATAAAGCCCAAGTGTTAATATAAACTGATAAAGGAGAGATTATGGCACAACCTAAAAAACAGAGCAGCCCGCGAAAAACTGGCCTGCGCCGCAGCCACTTGGTATTGAAATTAGCTCGCCGTGTAAACGGTTCTTCACCAGTTAAAGCCTGGACTACCAAGCGAGAAACTGGCAAAAAAACGAAATAGTAGTAATATAACCCGAACAGGAACGTTTTACGCATGGCTTCAAACCGTCATTTAGGACGAATCGTCGCTCTTCAGACATTGTATGAATATGAATTTCGCCGTGAGGTTGGAGACGAAACAGTCGAATATAAAGACATTCTTGAGAGAAATCTTGATAAATATAAATCATCAGTCGAGGATGTCGATTTTGTAGACAAGCTGGTGCGCGGTGTGATCTCGGTACAGCAGGAACTTGACGAGCAGCTACATCCGTTAGCCCCCGAATGGCCAATCGAGCAGATCGCGCGAATTGACCGGGCAGTTTTGCGATTAGCACTATATGAGCTCAATCACGCAAAAGATGCACCTCCAAAAGTGGTCATCAATGAAGCAGTCGAATTAGCCAAAGCGTTTGGTTCGGATAACTCAGGGAAATTTATCAACGGTGTGCTGGGTACAGCATATCGCTCCCTCCAAGAGGATGCCGATGACAAAGGACAATTTTAGCGGAATACGCAAATATTTTAGCGGGCATAAAAAGCCGTCAATTCAGGAGATTGTGCGCGAGCCGACAGCTGGTGGCGTCGTGTTTCGCCGCAACAAAAAAGGCGAGGCCGAGTTTTTGTTGTATCAAGACGCACGGGATCGCTGGACTATCCCAAAGGGACACATTGAGCCAGGTGAGACGGCGCAGGTCACCGCCAAGCGAGAGATCGGTGAAGAGACTGGCCTGAAGAAGATTGAAGTTTGTGGCTGGCTGGGCAAGGTCAATTTTCGCTACCGACGGATTGATAAATTGGTGCTGATGACGACACAGGTATATCTAGTCAAGGCGCTTGATCCAAATGAAAAATTGCAAAAAGAAGCGTGGATGAATGGTCTCAAATGGTTTTCATTTCACGAAGCTTTGGACGAAATCGAATACGAAGATATCGGCAAATTGATCTTACTCGCTATGAAACGTATCAGACAGGAGAATTTGTAAATGAGTGGGATGAATACCGCGCCATATCAAGAGTTTGCGCGCGAGAAGCTGGGTTTTGAATTTACAAATCTAGATCTTTTGATCACTGCGCTGACGCACCGCAGCTATGTCAATGAGCACCGAAAATCAGTCCACGAGCACAATGAACGGCTGGAGTTTCTGGGCGACGCGGTGTTGGAATTGGCGGTGACCGAATATCTGTTTGCTCATTTCTCTGAGCCAGAAGGTATTTTGACGGCATGGCGGGCGGCACTGGTGCGGACAGAGAGCATCGGTGATGCGGGCGACAAACTGGGTTACGGACCGCTCATTCGCATGTCCAAGGGTGAGAAAAATGGCTCCGATCGGGCACACTTGCAGATTTTAGCCAACGCCTTTGAGGCGGTCATCGGTGCGATCTATCTGGAACGCGGCTTTGATGACGCGCGCGATTTTATCCATACACACATCATTGTCAAACTAGATCACATTTTAGAAACTGGCAGTTGGCGCGATCCAAAGTCTCATTTGCAGGAGGTTTCGCAGCGGCTAGATGGACAAACGCCGGTTTATAAAGTGCTGGGCGAAGAAGGGCCTGATCACGACAAAGTTTTCAGGTTGGGTGTGTTTGTCGGTGACCGTTTGATGGGCCAGGGCAGTGGTCCTTCCAAACAAGTTGCCCAGCAAGCAGCGGCTCGGGCTGCGTTGGCAGAATATCGGCGGCTCAATGATGGACCAGAGAACGCTGCTTGAGCCTGATTCTGTTATTGCTCGTGCTAAAACGTTTATGATATACTAACTATACAGTTTAATTCCGAAGGAGGGGCAGAATGTCAACGATTGACCAGCAATTTGTGGAATACATCATTAAATCACTTGTGGAACATCCAGATGATGTTGTCGTTGAGCGGTTGATTGATGAAAAGGGCGTACTGTTGACGCTGACTGTCAACCCTGAGGACTTGGGTCGGGTGATCGGTAAACGCGGTGGCACTGCACAAAGTGTTCGCACCTTGTTGCGGGCGTTGGGCACAAAAAATGATGCACGCTACAATTTGAAAATCGTCAACAACGATGGCTTTACTGGCGCGCAGAGTAGTGAAGGTAGTGCATCTTCTAGTTCTGCTGTGGAAAAGCCAACAGAGGAAGCTGTGGAAAGCCAATCTTCCTACGCAGAAAATGCTCGAAAAGAGCTTGCAGAACTAGACGACCTTGATATATAATAAACGTAGTTCAAGCACAGACAACATGCGAGAACAGCTCTATGCGAGCAATGGGTAACCATTGAGAGCCTTATTTGTGCTAAAAAACCGCCCCGTGATGAGGCGGTTTTTTGGGCTATGATTTAGATCTACTGATTAGAAATAAGGTGGCTCCACGAAATTAGCATCTGGTGATGGATTTTCTCGCATATAAGAGATTTTCCCGTCGGCGCTTTTACTGATTGTGTAACCGCCTGGATCCTTAGGGTCTATTACGGGGTTGATTTTGCGGTCTGGGTCTGAGATTTCATACACGATAGTCCCAGATTCGCCATTTCCAACCAGATAGTTGCCTGCATAGCAAAGAGGGTGAGGAAGTTCGGTTGCGGCGTCTTTCTTTCCCCCTTTTGGCTTATCAACCGTGACATTCCAATCAATGGTATATGTTTTATCATCTCGGGTTTCATCGACAATATCGTAAAACCGATTTTGCCGATTGCCTTCTTGTTCTTCTTCCGTTAGTTTTCTTTTTTCGACTTCTCCAGCAACTCGAGCATCATTTTCTTGACTAGAGTCAGCGTCCATAGACCAGGTTTCACAGCCAATGGTCACCCTGTCTACGTTTCCAGTGTCACCTCTGCCATTGACGTCATTTTCGTATGACAATATTCCAGGTTTACCAAAATATGATTGTCCATCACAGGCTATAGCGACAGACATTTTGTACATGTCGGGCTTTGGTTCAGCTGAACAGCCGCCGGTGCTAAGTCCAGAGGCAGCAATCAATGCTCCTGCAACCACCTTAACGGCTTTGTCTCGCTGGAAGCTAGGTTGGTGTAATGTTTCCTTCATAACAAAAACTCCTTTAAATTGTTAGACATCATTTTACACTAAAATTAGTTTTTAGTCAAGTGTATGCTAAAATTTTAGAGATGAGAAAATTTCAAGTGATTACATTGTTCCCAGAAATGTTGACGGGCGTGTTTGGCAGTTCCATGATGTGGAAAGCACAGAAAGAAGGTTTGGTGAGCCTGGAGACGATTAATTTGCGTGAGTTTGGCCTGGGTCCGCGGCGGCAAGTTGATGACACGCCGTATGGTGGTGGTGACGGCATGCTGCTGATGATTGAGCCGCTATGGAAGGCGGTGACGCACGCCAAGAGCCAGGATCCAACTGCTAAAGTAGTCATCATGACACCACGTGGCACCAGATGGAAGCAGTCGCTGGCGCAAGATTTTTCCGAAAAAGAGCACGGCTATATATTCATCTGTGGACGATATGAGGGGTACGATGAGCGAATTATGGAGCTAGTAGATCTAGAGTTAAGCGTTGGGGATTATGTGTTGACTGGCGGCGAGCTACCAGCCATGACTATCATCGACTCTATCGTTCGGTTACTACCTGGGGTTTTGGGCGGTGAACAATCGGCAGCCATCGAGAGTTTTTCAGACGGCGAGACCTTGGAGTTTCCGCAGTACACACGTCCCGCTGAATTCAATGGCCTGCAGGTTCCGGAGGTCCTGCTGAGTGGCAATCACGCCATGATCGCCGAGTGGCGCAAAACGCATTCGCAAAAAGCTGAATAATACTTAAACCAACGGAAAATACCGCTACATGAAAAGCAGCGGTATTTTGTTGTGGTGGATGGTCGTAGAGCGAAAGATACGTAATTTGTGGTGTTTATTTTTGTATAGTTCGCTTATGTTTATGGTACGTATATTTTTGTTTTTTTGCAAGTAATTTAGTGAAAAATACAACAAACTTGTGGTTATACGGTTTGCGCATTATAATGAAAGCATGAAAAAGCCGTCAGTCAAACAAATGAAAAAAGAGATAAGAAACCTTGGTATCGGCCGTTGGGCTGGTTTATTGCTGGCGGTAACGTTGCTGCTGACGGTGCTGATGCAATTGTTCGCCTTTGAGAAGTTTCCAGGGTTATTGCAGCTCGCTGGATTTACCGAAGCGACGGCAGTGGTGCTCGCTGTGGCGTTGGTATACACGGAAGTGCTGGCGCTACCTTGGTTGATCGGGCTACGGGCGAGAGCTTCTGTGTTACGGCTGAGCTTTTGCTGTCTGATCATAGCGCTGCAGCTGCTGACGGTTTTGGTGGTTTTTGCAGATATGCGCGGTATTTCCATACTGTTCAGTGTATTATCTCAGGAATCAAGCATAGTGGACTTTGTGTGGCTGGGGCTGTTATGTATACTGTTTGGCATCGCCATCAAAACGTCAAAAAAAATAAATACATCGCGCTAACGATGTATCGTGAAAATCAATGTGGCTGGGGATGAGGGATTCGAACCCCCGATCACGGGACCAGAACCCGCTGCCTTACCACTTGGCCAATCCCCAATGCGTATTTGATTGTACTACAAAACATGGCGTGCTGCAAGCTCTGGATGTGCAGGCTGGCGGATGATACAATGATTGCATGGAAGCAATTGTGAAACTGGTGGCAGACGGTTTGGTTATACCGGTGGTTTTGATTGGTGCGTACGCATTGCTGTGCAAAGTGCCGAACAACAAAAAATATCAGACATATGCCAGAGTGTTGATGGCAGGCTTGACGGCGTATGTGGTGGCAAAGACGGTGGGGACGTTCTATCAGCCAGAAAGCTTGCGGCCATTTGAGTTGATGGGTGTTGAGCCAGGTGCAGCGTATCTGAATAATCCTGGGTTTCCTTCGGACCACGCGTTGTTCACCATGGCGATCACCTTGGCAGTTTGGTTCGGTACGCGTGATAAACTGTTGGCCAGTGTTTGTTTGGTGTTGACGCTGCTGGTGGGGATTGGTCGGGTATTGGCGCTGGTACACACACCGCTTGACGTCGCGGGTGGCTTATTGATAGCGTGCATCGGTATCATCTGGTATAAGCCGTTGATAAAGCGTTAGCATAAATATATTCATAATCTACATTTGCTTTATTGGCAATTTTCATGTAATATTAGAATATTATGAAAATTCTCTCAACTATATTTAAAGAGGAAATATCAGATTACTTGTTTAATATGCGAGCAGCAGTGTTTGGCCGTTTGTTGTTGACTGCGGCAGCGGCAGGCTTGTTGGTGTGGCTGGTGGCAACGGGAATTGACCGAGTTATTTTGGAACCAATCGTGTGTAAAGATGGCGCCAACCAGTTGTTATGTGGCAACAGTACCATGATGGCAGGGCATATCGCCACAGTTATCATGGCTATCATGTTGGTACCAGTGTTGATATTGTTTGGTATCAAGCGTCCGCTGGTCGTGGTATTGGCAGCAACGATTGCCTTGTGGGGTGTCAATTTTTGGCAGGTGCACACTATTGTGGCGGCGTTGATCGCATCATTGACCTATATGGTGGTATACGCTAGCCTAACGTGGCTCAATAGGATTCGCGGCGACGGCGCAGCGATTTTGTTGATGATCATATTTGTGATTTTGGCGCGAGTTGTCTTGTCTCTGTAATCCCTGTACACTAAGAGTATGGAAATCATTATCATTATTCTCTTAGGTATTATTGTTATGGGGTTGGGTGCGACGTTGTTCGTGCTGCAATCAAGGCTCGGCGAGCTGAAGCAGCAGTCATCGGTCGAGCTCATCAAAACTGACGTGGTGGAGCTGGGGCGAACTATCGCTAAGCTCAATGAATCAGTCAGCGACAAGTTGGAGCGTAGCAGTGCTCAAGTGCAAACTTCGGTGCAAAAGCAGCTATCGGAAAGCGCCAAATTGGTGGCGGACGTAACACAGCGACTGGCGAAGTTGGATGAGACGAATAAGCGAGTGGTTGACGTGGCGACTGACCTAAAAACTTTACAGAACGTTCTGCAAAATCCCAAGCAGCGCGGTGTGTTCGGCGAGTTTTACTTAGAAAGCGTGCTGGACAATGTGCTACCTGCCAAACAGTTTCAGATGCAATACCGTTTCAAAGATGGCGAGATTGTTGATGCGGTGATTTTTCTGGACAAGGGGCAGATTTTGCCGGTGGACAGTAAGTTTAGCTTGGAAAATTATAACCGGATGATCAACGCCGAGACCAAGGCTGAGCGCGAGCTGTGGCTAAATAAAGTGAAAGCTGACCTGAAAGGTCGCATCGACGAAACCAGCAAGTACATTCGCCCGCGTGAGAATACCATGGACTTTGCCTTTATGTTTATCCCGTCAGAGTCGCTATATTATGATCTACTCATCAACAATGTTGGTGCGGGCGGTTCGAGCCGCGATCTTATTGAATATGCCTTTCGTGACAAACGCGTGATCATCGTCAGCCCGACCAGCTTTTTGGCGTACCTACAGACGGTGCTGCAGGGTCTGAGGAGTCTACAAATTGAAGAGCAGGCCAAGGACATTCAGGTGCGTGTCGGCCAGCTGGGCGTGCATATCAAAAAGTTTGATGAACTGATGACTAAGATGGGCAAAAGTCTCAGCACCACCGTCGGGCATTATAATAATTCGTACAAAGAGCTGGGTAAGATTGATAAAGACGTGGTGCGAATCGCTGGCGGTGATCACCAGACGCAGCCAGAGCTGATCGACCGGCCAGCGCAGGAAGACTAAAAAATATCCCGCCAAACCAGGCGGGATATTGTTATTGCGAAACTATGTTTACTCTTCTTCCTTATTGCGGTAGTTGATGAGTAAGAACAAGTTACCACCCAGAGCTGCACCGATGAGGGTCGCCACAATTACTTCCAGGCTAAAGCGAGAGTAGTTCTTCTCGTTTTTACCTGGGAATGGACTATTGCTGCGCACTTGAGTGTCAGTCTTTTCTGTGACTGCCAAAGCAACAGCTGGGTTGAGTGTTGCGCCTGAGATGTAAATTTCTCGTGGGTATGGACGCTCGCTGTTTTCTGATTGCGCTGCAACTTGGTTGTCTTGGATCTTCGCTATGACTGATGCCCGGACGAATGACGTGACTGAGCCTGATACGACCAAACCGATCATCAACGCCAGACCAACACCAAAGGCTTTGCCAGTCGTGCTGATTTCTTTGCGGTTCAATGCTGCGGCGACGCCGAACATGAAGACAGCAACACCGATCAATTCAACCGCAAAGACGCTCCATGAGAATGCAGTGAATTGGTCAAAGCTGAGCGCAAAACCGTTGTTGGTGATTGAGCCGATCAACACAACTGCTGCCATGGCACCGAGGAATTGTGCACCCCAGTAAAATGGTACCAAAGCGGTTTTTAATTTGCGCATTGACCACAAACCAAAGGTGACGGCTGGGTTGACGTGTGCGCCAGAAATACCACCAATGGCAGTAACGATGAGCATCAACGCAAAACCAACGTACATTGATGACAAGACGTCTGATGCAAACAGAGCGGTCAGCGTCAAGATGAATGTACCAATGATTTCCGCGATGACGATGTTGATTAAGTTGCTTGGTAATGTAGAACCTAATTTGGCGCGCTTGCTTTTGCTTTTGGCCGCAACAGATTCAGTGACGACTCGTTTGACGGTCGTTTTGGTTTCGGTTTTAGCGGCAGCAGTTTTCTTTGCCGTAGCTTTAACCGGGGCTTTCTTTGAAGTTTTCTTCGTAGCCATATTCCCTCCTTAAAGTAGTATCACGACTATTATAGCATAATTTGCTATACTGTAGTTATGGGATTATTTGTAAATCAGAACGATCAGCGCAGTGAGCTGCAAGAACGCATTGCGGCGGAACTACGCGAAAAGGCGAAAGCGTCGAGCTTGCAGGAGAAAGCTAGCTTGGACGGCGTGGAAGATGTGAAATATCTAGAAGGCACAAAACAGACGACGACGTTGGCGTGGGCGTGGGTTTTGATTGTTATCATGGCGGCAGGGGTTGTCGGTATGTTTTTAATGCAAGGACGATGATATGGAAAAGCTAGATGAAGTTCGATCAGTATTAGTATCACGAGTAGCTGAGGCGGCTGAACCGCGCAGTGTGTTGCGGAGTACGGAGCTGCGGGAGCTATATGCCATCATCGCGACGCTGCCAGCCGAGGAGCGCGGGGCGTTTGGTAAAAAAGTTAATGAATTGAAGCAGGAATTAGAGCGGTTGATCACGGCTCGTGAAGCTGAATTATCAAAAGTTGACTTGCCGCCAATTGACGTGACGGCGCCGATGGACGTAAATGCCCTACGGCCTGAATTACTGCCGAGTGAACAGGGCACAATTCATCCATTGATGCGAGAAATTGACCGCATTTCTGATATTTTCAACCGCATGGGTTTTGTGACGGAAGAGTCGCGTGAGATTGACGATCAATTCCACATGTTTGAGAGCTTGAATTTTCCGAAGGGTCATCCAGCGCGCGATGATTATGATACGTTCATGACTGAGGAGACTGACGCTAATGGCGACCGCTTGATCGCGCCGGCACACACCTCGACTATGCAAAACCGTGTGTTGAAAAAATATCATGGCAATTTGGCAAACGGCGAGGCGATCGCCGCCATCGTGCCCGACCGGGTGTTTCGCAACGAAGATTTGGACGCGCGGCATGAGCACACGTTCTACCAAGTCGAGGGCGTGTATGTCGCCAAGGGGGTTAACGTCGGCAATCTGATCGCCACCTTGCAGGAGTTTCTGCAGGAATATTACGGCAAGAAATTGGATGTGCGCGTCAACCCATTTTATTTCCCGTTCACCGAACCGAGCTTTGAATTTGCGCTGAGCTGCCCGTTCTGTGAGGGCAAAAATCCGGATTGTAAGGTTTGTTCGGGCGAGGGCTGGATCGAGCTGCTGGGCTGCGGTATGATTCATCCGAATGTGCTGAAAGCTGCCGACATCGATCCGAATGAGTACACCGGCTTTGCCTTTGGCTGCGGCATCGACCGGCTGGTGATGATGAAATATGGCATCGAGGACGTGCGGCATTTTGAGAGTGGCAAGCTGGACTTTTTGGAGCAGTTTTAAGGAGCTATTGCGCACACGATAATAGTATTATCTCAAAAACTTGTAATAAAAGAGGCAGTTCTGTATGCCGATAGAGAAATTGTTGCAGCGAGAGAGATCGCTAAAAAGATAGGAGGAAGTAAATGGATACACAACAATTTGACGCACTTATTATTGGTTTTGGCAAAGCCGGCAAGACATTGGCGGTGACGCTGGCGAATGCAGGCAAAAAGGTAGCACTGGTGGAGCGGTCACCAAAGATGTATGGCGGCACCTGTATTAATATTGCTTGTATTCCTACTAAGGTGCTGGTCAGTGCGGCTGAGCATCATCAAAGTTTTGATGAGGCCATGGCACATAAGACAACGGTAGTGACGCGGTTGAATGAGAAGAACTATCACATGCTGGCGGATCGTGAAACGGTGAGTGTCATTGAGGGTGAGGCATCGTTTGTAGATGATCACACTGTGAAGGTTGTGGCGGGTGACGACGAGTTAGTAGTGAGTGCACCGCAGATTTTTATTAACACCGGTGCTGAATCAATCATCCCAGATATTCCAGGTGTTGATAAGCCGTTTGTATATACCAGTACTGAATTACTGGATAAAATGACGCAGCCAAAACAGCTAGCTATCATTGGTGGCGGTTATATTGGGTTAGAATTTGCCTCAACTTATACCAAACTTGGTACAAAAGTAACAGTATTTGAGCGGGGTGATGCTCTGCTTGCACGTGAAGATCCAGCAATTGCTCGGGCTACTACTGAAGCATTGCAGACACAGGGTATCGAGATTGTGTTTAGTGTGGATGTGACAGCGATTGAGGGTGAGTCTACTGCAACGATTCGCACAGCAAATCATGATGATTACGCTGGCTATGATGCGGTGTTGATGGCTACGGGCCGTCGCCCGGCGACGATGAGTTTGAATTTACCAGCTGCTGGTGTAGCGACGGATGAGCGCGGGGCAATTGTGGTTGATGAAACACTTCGCACTAGTCGGTCGCATATTTGGGCAATGGGCGATGTAACGGGCGGGCCACAATTTACCTATGCGTCGCTGGATGATTTTCGGATTGTGAGAAGCCAGTTGCTGGGCGATGGTCTGTACACTCGCGCCAAACAAAAAACCTTGCCGTACGCGGTCTTTATGCAAACGCCGCTAGGTCGGGTGGGTATGACAGAGGCTGAGGCGCGTGCGACGGGGCGCGAAATTATTGTAAAAGAGCTGCCTGCTACGGCGATTCCACGCCTGCATGTTGATGATGCTACAACAGGCTTGCTGCGTGCGGTGATTGATGCAAACACTGAACAAATTTTGGGTGCTAGTTTATTGTGTCGTAACTCACCAGAAGTCATTAATATTATCAAAACTGTAATGGATAATGACCTACCATATACTGTACTGCGTGACCAAATATTCACTCATCCAACGGTGAGTGAGGCATTGAACGATTTATTTGCGTAAAGGAGGAGTATGAATCACACAATTTTCGACGACATTGTATCAGGCAACATGAAATCTTGGAAA
>CAUPXC010000019.1:0-14030 GCA_963514965.1 uncultured Candidatus Saccharibacteria bacterium
ACCCTCATCGAAGATCGACTGGTCGGGCTGAAGGTACGCGGCGTCTATGAAAATCCTGGCGCTGCCATTTTAATCGCGGCTCATCAAAAGCTCGAGCAATTGGTGTCGACCCGTGTTGAAAATGAACTCAAAGCCGAAATGGACAAAAAATGGGCGTATCTGACCTACGCGGCTCAGTGGTACGAGCCAGCCGTCCATCACATTAACGCCTACATCGACGATCAGAATCAAAAAGTCACTGGCACGGTGACAGTCCGCCTATACAAAGGTACCATCACCGTCGTCAGTGTGGACTCACCACATTCGTTGTTTGATATCAATCTTGCAACGTTTGATTCCAACGACGCATTCAACCAGAATTCGTCCGCCGGATTCATTGAATTATATTCATTAAGTCAGCGAACAGCTGAAGGAGCATACTCGTATGGCAAGTAAACTATGGCAATCAACCGCAACCGGCTCACTCCACCCACTAGTCGAGTCATACACCGTTGGTGACGATCAAACATTAGACCAGTATTTACTCGGTCACGATATCACTGCCACCAAAGCCCACGCCCACATGCTGGAAAAAATTGGCGTGCTGACCAGCGATGAATATCAGCAGTTAGCAGCCGCCTTGGACGAACTGCTGAACGAATGGAGAACTGGTGCTTTCACACTCACCAGCGAGCACGAAGATGGACACACCGCCATTGAGCTGTATTTGACAGAAAAACTTGGACCAATTGGCAAAAAGGTTCACACTGGCCGAAGCCGCAACGACCAAGCCTTGGTGATGATGCGCTTGTTCATCAAAGCAGAACTTGAAGCAGTGGCCGAAAAGTTGGCAGCAGTCACTCAGGCCTATGCTGGCAAAATCGCTGCCATCGGCCAGACCAAAATGCCTGGCTACACCCACACCCAAAAAGCCATGCCAACCACAGTCAGCATGTGGCTGGGCTCCTACCATGATGCATTCAATGACCTCCGACAATTGGTCGCACACAGCATCGCTGCCATCGACCAAAACCCGCTCGGTAGCGCTGCTGGTTTTGGCGTTACCCTGCCACTTGACCACCAGATGACGACCAGTGAACTGGGTTTTGCCAAAGTACAAGAAAACCCAATGTACTGCGGTCTGTCGCGCGGCGTGTTTGAACTAATTGCCGTGCAAGCACTCAACCCCATCATGGTCTTTGCTGGTAAATTTGCCGAAGACATGCTGCTGTTTACCTCGCAGGAGTTTAACTATTTCAAACTACCTGTCACCATGACTACCGGCTCGTCCATCATGCCACACAAACGCAACTACGACGTCTTTGAGATCATGCGCGCCACCGCCCACGCTTATCCGAACTACGCTTTGCAGCTCCAAGCCATTTCGACGGGCGCTGGCAGCGGCTATCACCGCGACTTGCAGCTGACCAAAAAAATCACCATGGATGCCTTTACGTCGGCACTCGATACGCTGGAAGTTCTGGCACTCTGTGTCAGCGAGCTGGAAGCCAACACTGAGCAATTGGCCGAGGCGATGACCGATGAGCTCTACACCGTTGCCAAAATCAACGAATTGGTGGAAAAAGGCGTGCCGTTCCGCGACGCTTACCAGCAGGTCAAGCAATCGTTCCTAGGCGAATAACTACAGATTTTTACTGATTATCTGCCAAAGATTTGACAAACACAAGCTTTTTGTGCTATAATCAAAAGATACGTGAATTAAAACATAAAAAGGCAGAAAAATGACAGATAAAAAAGATCTGGTGTGTATACCACGCGAAATTGAACTCCAAGCTGCAATGTTCCGTTTGGGTAATATTAACGAGGAAATTCAAAAAGGCTATGAAATCCTCAAAAAATATCATAAGACTGTAACCTTTTTCGGTTCGGCGCGTACCTGCCCAGACAGCCCATATTACCAAGCTGCCAAAGAGGCCTCTGAGCGTTTGGCAAGCTTGGGTTATGCGGTTGTCTCTGGTGGTGGTCACGGCATCATGGGTGCTGCCAATGAAGGAGCCAACAAAGCGGTCCAAAAAGGTGCGCGCGCTGCTGGTGGTGAATCAATCGCCTTTAACATCAAATTGCCCCACGAACAAGATCTCAATGAATATGCGACTGAGGCGTTTGAATTTCAACATTTCGCTCCCCGCAAAATCGTCATGACCATGTACGCTGATGCCTACATTTATTTCCCAGGTGGTTTTGGTACCTTGGATGAATTGGCGGAAATATTGACTTTGATCCAGACACAGAAAGCTAACCGCGTGCCAGTCATCTTGTTCGATACGGCGTTTTGGAGCGATTTGGACGCCTTCTTCCGTAACCATATGTTAGCCGAATCAGCAATCGTCAAAGAAGACCTTGATATTTACACCATCACCGACAGTGTCGACGAAATCATCGACATCGTTACGTCCAATAAAACCTATTGCGATCACTAATCCAAGATGTCATCAACCCGCCGGCAAATGCCGCCATCACAAATGATGCGACTAACGGCTGGGTTGTGCGTCTGCGGATGATCCCGGAAACGGCGGTAAATTTCCTGACCCAGGGCAACTTTACCGTGTTTAGTGGTATTCCTGCCAAGTGATAACTGATGGTGATAGTTTTCAACAATGTCCACAGGATGAAAAGAAATAATATGACCGTCTATGTCCGCTAGCACCCAGTCACTGGCCTTGAAACAAGCTCGCTTGTCGATCTCTGGCGCGATAGCCATCAGCGCCTGGTAGACTTCGTTTGCCGTCGTATCGCGTGGATCCAGACCCAAGGCACGCAATACACTGTGTGTTCGCGCCAATACATCCGACATCAACCGGATATCACTATCGTCACGCGTCATTCGATTTAGCTCCTGTAGAGCAATCTGTACATTTGCGCCTTCTCCTAGTAGTCGAGCTAAGTGTTGTGCCATGATTATATACTCCTTTCCTGTAGCGGCATCTCGTGGAGGCGAGCACCTTTATGTAAAATTCCCGCCTTAGCACTAATTTTTGCAACGACGGCGCTGGAATTTGCGCTGGCAAAAATGACCGAATCTCGTAAACTGCCGCCTTCTGCCCATCTGCTCAAAAATCCTGAGGCAAATGCATCGCCGGCTCCCGTCCTGTCGATAGCTGGGACGTCTTCATACATGCCAGCGCGGACGATTGTCTTGCCATCACTCGCCATGGAGCCGTTGGCGCCATCAGTGACCAGTAGTGTCGGTACCAAATACAGCCCATGCCGAATCAAACTCTCCAAATCACTGCCTTCAACAAGCTGCTGCATCTCCTCTTTATTGACGGTCAAAATATCCACATCTTGCAACAAACCAAGCAACAATTCGCGCTGCGCCAACTCTTTTTTGCCAGGATTAAAACAAATTTTGATACCGCGTTCCCGCGCCTGGGTAAACAGTTTACTGAGCGTTTGCATTTGTCCCGCCAGGTTGGAAACATACAACCAATCCGCCTGAACATTTTCCAGAGAAAAATCGCTTGGATGATAGTGCGTGGAGGCGCCGCGATAGGTCAAAATGGTGCGCTCGCCATTTGGCGCTAGGAGCATGACTGAATATCCCGTGTTGTATTTGTCAGAGAATTTCACTAGCTGCGTACCAACACTTTCACTGTCCAGTGCATCCAACACTGCCTGGCCTGCTGGATCGCGCCCAACAACCCCCATGAACTGCGTTTGATGGCCCTGACGAGCAAAGGTGACGGCCGCATTAGTGGCACCGCCGCCAGTAGAAAAATGAATCTGATTGACATCAATCTTCGAGCCCAGCTCCAAGCGCTGGAAGCAACGTTCTGGGCTTTCACAAACAGGCGCTAGTGCTGGCGAGTGGCTCAAAAATACGTCTTGAACGGCAGCACCAATGGTAATAATTTTAGCCATCAAACCACCGCCCTTCCGCTTGAACCAAATGCCATGATTTTTTCTTCGACGACTTTCTGGACTGCCAAATACACCTCAGGCATCAACTTAACGATAGCATATTCATTTGGATTTTCACGCAAGGTTTTTTCCAGTGTGGTGCGGAAAGCGTAGCGCATGTCGGAGTTGATGTTAATTTTGGAGACGCCAATTTTTGCCGCATCCTCAAAGTAATGCAGCGGCGTACCTGACCCACCGTGGAGCGAAATCTGGCAGTGTAGTGCCTGGCGAATGCGTGCTAATAATTCCAAATCCAACACTTTCGGTACTGGATATTTACCGTGCAGGTTACCCACTGCCGCCGCAAAGGTATCAATCCCCGTCGCCTCGACAAATGCCCGCGCACCGTCTGGCGTGGAAAAGGTTTTTTTGATTTCTTCATAGTTAATGGCTTCGGTGTGAACGTTAGAGCTACCGCCAAAGTAGTGTGGCTCGGACTCCACCAGCGCACCAGTAAACTTGGCATACTCGACAACCTCGCGGGTTTTAGCGATGATTTCCTCGTCGGAAGCATCGTGATTTGCTTGGGAAATGTCGATGTGCACAAACTCATAGCCAGCGTCAATGGCTCGTTTGCAGCCCTCGACCGTCGGCCCGTGATCCAGATTCAAATACATCTCGATGCCGTATTCAGCCTTATAGTTATCCACCAAATCACGCACATTTTCTAGTCCCATGGCTTTCACTTCGGCGTCCGAAACCTCAACCAGCACCGGCGACTGCAGTTTTTGTGCCGCCCGTGCCACGGCGATCAGTGTTTCTTGATTATCAATATTAAACGCCCCGACCGCAAAATGTTGCGCCCGTGTCCGCTGCATCAAATGACGCGCCCGCGTCGTGTTTTGCCGAATCTCTGAAATCGATAGTCCCATACTGCCCCCTAAAATACTTATGGTAATTATAGCAATTAGCGCGCGTTCTGCCAAGGGCGGTCTGCCACGCGTCAGGCCTGTGTGCGATTGATAGGTTGACTTTTTCGGTACTATGTGATATATTACAAGTAACTTCTGCTCGAGGTTTGTCTGAGGGTAGAAGAGCCCTTTGACCTCGAGCGCATTTTTTCCTGAAAGGAGGGAAAAATGTCGTGGAAAACAGCCTTCTTGCTGGGAGGTATCACGGGCATTGTTGTCTATGTAGTGTGCTGTATTATTACACACTACTTGGGTGAACTGCCCATCCCCTTGTATGTACCAGCAGTGGCCAGCGCCTGTTTTTGCGCTATACTGCAGAAATACATGGAGGGCTGACGCCCATCGAAAATAGCTCGCCTTTGAGGTATTCAAACCTCGGCTTGAGCCTCTCGGTGGGCTATTTTCATTGGAGAAAATCAACCACGCTACCAACTACCGAGTTGACGTCCAAGCCGTGCTTTTGCCACAGCTCGACCATTGAGCCAGACTCACCAAACATGTCATTGGCACCAATCCGTTTCACTTTCACCGGCAATTGTTCACTGAGTAGTTCCGCCACACTTGAGCCAAACCCGCCAGCAATCTGCCCTTCTTCTGCCGTCACCATACAGCCGCATTTTTGGGCGGCGCTCAGCACTGCTGCCTCATCCAACGGCTTGATGGTCGGGAAATGAATAACCTCTGCCTGGATGCTATGCTGATTTGCCAGTATTTCCGCTGCCAGTAGTAATTGATAGGTCATCGTGCCAGTGCCCAGCAACGCCACGTCTGTTCCCTGGCGCAGAGTATAGCTCTTGCCGATTTCAAATGTTGCCTGATTTAAAAACAGTGGCATATCAGCCCGCGGCAACCGCACATAATTTGGCCGTGAGTCGGTCGCCATCACTGCCGCCATCAGTTTAGCCTCATACGCATCGCCCGGCGCCAGCACCACCATGTTTGGCAAGCTCCGCATCAGCGCGATATCCTCCAGCATTTGGTGTGTTGCACCATCTGGACCCACGTTCAGCCCTGCATGTGAGCCAACCACCTTGACCGGCTGATTATTCAGACAAATCGTCGTCCGAATCTGCTCCCAGTTGCGCCCCGGACTAAAAGAAGCGTAGCTAGCGGCAAACGGGATGTTGCCCATGGCTGCTAGCCCAGACGCCACCGTCACTAAGTTTTGTTCCGCTACACCAACTTCAATCAGTCGCGGTGCACCAATGCGCTGCGCAAATTCACCAAAGCCGACACTTCCTACCAGGTCTGCACTGAGCGCCACGACGCGGTCGTCCTGCTTGGCCAGTGCAACCAAACCATCACCAAAGCCACCTCGAACCGAAGCATAGGTGGGCGTTTGCCAATCTTCACGTAGATACATCATTTCCTATCCTCCAACTGAGCCAGCGCTCGCTGTGCTTCCTCGGCAGTGGGAACTTTCCCATGCCAATGATAATCGCCTTCCATGAAGTCAACCCCCTTGCCTGGTATGGTGTGGGCAATGATGGCACTTGGTCTATCCGTCACAGCGCGAGCCATACTCATGGCCTCACAGATACTCTCCATATTGTGCCCATCAATCTCCTGAACGTGCCAGCCAAAACTGCGCCATTTGCCTCGCAAATCTTCCAGCGGCATGACGTCCTCAGTACTACCGCCAATTTGAATATTGTTACGATCAACGATGCCGATCAGATTACCCAAGTTGTATTTACTAGCAAACATCGCTGCTTCCCAGATATTACCTTCGTCTAATTCACCATCGCCCATCAGACAATAGACAAACCGCTTGGGCTGTGGATGTACATATCGCACATGGTACGCCATGCCCGAAGCTTGACTCAAGCCCGAGCCCAAGGGCCCGCTAGTCGTCTCAACGCCAGGTAGCGCTTGACGTTCTGGATGCCCCTGCAGTCGAGAACCAAACTGTCTGAGTGTCGCCAATTCTGTCCTGGGAAAGAAACCACGCTCCGCCAAAGTCGCATACAATACCGGCGCGCAGTGACCATTGCTCATGACGAAGAGATCTCGTTCATCCCAATCAGGGTTCTCTGGACTGACGTGAAGCACGGCAAAATACAGAGCTGTCATGATGTCCGCCAAGCCTAAGGCGCCAGCAGTGTGACCACTACCAGCCTGCTCCAGCATGGTGATGATGGAGCGGCGCACCGACGAGGCGTGCTGCTCCAATTGTTTACACGTGACGTTTGGCTGCACTAGCCCAACATGCCCTTTTTGTTAATTTCATTTTGAATGTTTTGATAGGCTTCTCGAGGATTTGGCGATTTTTGGATAGCACCACCAACCACTAAAACATTGACGCCACTGTGCGCCAAGCCATAGGCGTTGTCTGGCATAACGCCACCGTCCCAGCCAATCTCTACAGCCGGGTTGATGTCTTTGATGAGACGGATTTTTTCCAATTGCATCAAACTAGCGCTACCGCCAAAACGGCCAAGCTCACCAGAAAATATCATGACGTGATCTGCTGCCTTGATGAGATCAACGACGGTACTGGGAACGGTTGGACGCATCAATACCAAGCCAGCTTTGATATCTGCTTGTTTGATTTTCTGCAGCGCGCCGAGGACGTCGCCGTCAGACTCGGCGTGGAGCAAAATCATATTTGGGCGCAGCGCCACCAAATCTTCTATGTATTCATCGACATTTTTCACCATGGCATGAATATCAATTTGCCAGCCTTCTGGTGCCCACAAATCTCGCAAACCAACTGTCAAGTTTGGCGCAAATTGGCCATCAGAAATATCAACGTGCGCTCGCTCGGCAAAACCAGTGATTCGCTCAATTTGTTCTTTGTATTGATCAACATTTTCAGCCAAAATACTGGGAGTGATTACTGTGGTCATAATAATTGGTCCAACTGCGCATTGCGCCTATTAAATCTTGGTGCATTAATATACGGAGTGTTAAGCCATGTTTCCATGATTCCCTTCCACGCCGCTTCATTGTCCTCCAAAACACGAGCCGGCAAACACAACACATTTGAGTTATTGTCCTGGCGTGTCATTTTGGCTTCGTAAGCGTCCCAAATGACACTGGCACGGATACCTTTGAACCGGTTCGCTGCCATGCACATACCTTGACCGCCGCCACAAATCAAAATCGCTCGCGGATCGTCTGATTCGTCACCAATCACTCGCAGGGCTGCCGCCTGCGCAAACTGAGGAAAATCATCGTCCGGGTTTAATTCTCGCCCACCGACGTCTTCGACTTCGTAGTTATTTTTCACCAAATACGCGAAGACTTTTTCTTTCAACAAAAAGCCGCGATGATCAGATCCCAAGTAAATTTTCATACTCATAAGTATAAGCGGTTTAGGAGCTTTTTGCAAATTAGCCAGCGCGTTTCAATACAGCGCCAATGTCTGCCACCAACTCCACCAAACGGTTTGAATAGCCCCATTCATTGTCATACCAAACCATGACTTTTATCAGATTACCACCAACCACTTTAGTCAGTGGCAAATCAACAACTCCGGAGTGTGAATTGCCGATGAAATCTCTACTGACCAGCGGATCTTCACTGACACCCAAAATGCCCTGATAGAACGTGTCTTGAGCTGCTTTTTTGAAGGCTTCATTTACTTGCTCGACCGTCACATCGCGCCGGAGAAGCGCTGTTACATCACTGAGCGACACCACTGGCGTCGGTACACGGACACTCAGTCCGTCAAACTTACCAGTTAGTTGCGGCAGGGTTTTTGTCACGGCGATTGCTGCACCTGTTGTTGTTGGCACCATGTTCTCAGCGGCATTGCGACCTTCGCGCAGGTCCTTAGCTGGCGCGTCCTGCAATCTTTGGCTAGCAGTGTAACTGTGCACTGTCGTCAGCATTGATTTTTCCACGCCAAACTCTGTGTCCAGGACAGCCATCACTGCGCCCAAACTGTTGGTGGTACAACTGGCATTTGACACAATCGGCGTTGCCGAGGCGATCTTGTCGTCATTGGTACCAAATACAATCGTATCCACACCATCAGACTTGGTTGGACCACTGATGACGACACGTTTCGCACCAGCTTCCAAGTGTTTGCCCGCGCCCTCTTTGTCAGTAAAGAAGCCAGTCGATTCAATCACTACATCGATATTCATATCTTTCCATGGCAATTGCTGCGGCTCTTTCTCTGCCAAAACCTTGACAGATTGACCATCGACGATAAGCTCATTTTCTGTAAACGTCACTTGGCGGCCGTATTCACCGTAGTTGCTGTCATGCTTGAGTAAATATGCCAATGTTTTAGTGTCCGTCAAATCATTGATGGCGACGATTTCTAGGTCGCTACGCTCACGCGCAATTTTAAACGCATTGCGTCCAATCCGCCCAAAACCATTAATTGCTATTCTTGTTGCTGCCATACTGCCCTCCCTGTTAAGCGTTAGCCTTTCCTCCTATTATATACCAAACTATTTTTCGCTTCTAGCGTGAAACTCTGCAAATAGACCAATGCCGATAAATACAACTGTCATAGACCCTGCAACAAAGATACTCGTAGTGTTTGACAAAAAACCAAACAATAATGCACATGGGATAAATATCAGACGACCAACAGTGTTGATTACCGAACCAGCACCAGCGCGATATTTTGATGGTAGATAGTGCTGCATTTTTGATGTAAGCGCAAGAACTAGTGCAAATGACAGCGTGCCAATAATAAACTGCAGTCCAACGGTTAGCCAAAATG
This sequence comes from uncultured Candidatus Saccharibacteria bacterium, assembly GCA_963514965.1. Classification (GTDB taxonomy): domain Bacteria; phylum Patescibacteriota; class Saccharimonadia; order Saccharimonadales; family Saccharimonadaceae; genus Nanosynbacter. The sequence continues at coordinate 9,496 of CAUPXC010000019.1, forward strand.
ACGGACTGACAGTCATGCCAATTGCGGAGATGAAGCAAACAGCCAATGCCAATAGGATTCGCCGTCGAGTGGCAAAGAAGCGAACGACTGCACCACCAGAACTATATGTACCCGTGATGATAGCTCCTGCTATACCAAACAATGCTGCCGGCATAGACAACGCCGCATACCATAGTTGATAGAACTCGCCATTCATTTTTTGCACCAAAAATACTACCAACATAACAACCACCAGCCAAGCAAGGTCAGGGTTCTTGAAAACAGCCGCAAACGTACCCTTTGTATGCTCAATCAATTTTGCATCGGTTGATTGTTTGTGAATCGTGGTGTCTCGATAGAACAATAAGACCACTGCTGCTAACCCTGCAGTAATGATTGTCGCAAAGAACGCCGACCTGAGCGATGTGGCAGACGCTAACCATCCACCCAATAATGCACTGATAATTAAAGCGATACCGCCAAGCATCTCAAAGCGCCCCAAAATCTTATCGTAATTTCTTGTATGTCCCTGCTCTTCTTTGAGTAAGTCATAAATCATGGCTGAACCAGTACCACTGGCAAGAGCATCAAAGAATCCCCAAAATGCTGCCGATACGACATATAGTGATGGGTCATTGCTAATCCACCCAAAATAACTGCTTAGTAACATACTTAAGGCCGACAGGATCATGACGCCTTTTCGACTCCACCGATCCGCCAGCACACCAGATGGCACTTCCATGAAGACTGACATCACCGCGTAAATCGCTGCCATCAAACCAATACTGGCATCATTGAATCCTATGCTGTACATAAAGAGTTTTTCAATGGAATACCAAAATACAAAACACAACAGGAACTTCGCAATAAACAGTGGCGCCAAGCGTCGGACGAGCGGATTTTTCATCCCACTATTATACCATAATGGTATACTATATATATGACGCGTGAAGAGCTACTCGCCACAGCTGGGCAAAAGTATGATGAGGTGCCAGTGCTGGTTTTGGCAAGTGCGATTGACTATGCGACTGAAAAACATGCCGGGCAGAAACGCAAAAGCGGCGAGCCGTATATCAATCACCCGCTAGCGGTGGCCGAGATTTTGATTGAATGGGGTATGGATATTGACACAGTGGTGGCGGGCGTACTACATGACACGGTTGAGGATACTGACGCGACACTGGATGAACTGGAGAGTTTATTTGGACGAGATGTGGCGTTTTTGGTGGATGGCGTGACCAAGGTGTCGCAGGCGCGCGCTGGCATGCGCAGTCTGGACAGCTATTTGCCGCACACCAAGGATAATTTGACTAAATTGATGATCGCGGTGGGCGAAGATGTGCGAGTGATTATCATTAAGCTGGCGGATCGGTTGCACAATATGCGGACGTTGCAATTTATGTCGCCCGAGAAACAAAAGAAAATTGCTCGTGAGACGATTGAGGTGTTTGCCCCACTGGCGGACCGATTGAATATGGGGCAGGTGCGCGTGCAGCTAGAAGAATTGAGCTTCAAATATTTGATGCCGAAAGATTTTCACCGCACCAAAAGTTTGATGGATAGCCGATTGAAAAAATCGCAGCGAAAACTGGATCGTGTTCGCCGTGAAGTTGAGGCACGATTGAAGGAAGAGAAGCTGGTTTTCCAGATGGATGGCCGGGTCAAAAGCGTCTACAGTCTATTCAAAAAACTTGATAAGGTCGGCGATATTGATAAGATTTATGATTTGATCGCACTGCGGGTTATTGTCGATGATTTATCGACAGGCTATTTGGTATTAGGAATTCTACACGATATGTATCAGCCGATGTACGAGCGAATCAAAGACTATGTTGCCAACCCCAAGCCGAATGGCTACCAAAGTCTACACACCACCGTGCAAACGCCGAGTGGGCAAATTGTTGAATTTCAAATTCGCACCAAAGAAATGCACGAATACGCTGAGCGTGGTTTGGCGGCCAGCTTCCACTACAATGAGCAGAAATTAACCGACGCGTACAAAAAGGGTCGTATGGGCGCTATGCCGGCAGACCTGTCGTGGATTCGCGACCTTCAGGAAGCGGCGGCACTGGCTGGCGAGGGCAAACGATTTGACTCTGACAAGTTCCGCATGAAATTGTTCTCAGACCGCATTTTCGTGTATTCTCCAAAGGGTGATATCTATGATTTGCCGCGCGGTGCTTTCCCGCTAGATTATGCATATCGCATTCACTCCGACATCGCGGCGCACGCTAGCGGTTTTAAAATCAATGGTGTCATGAAGCCGTTTACCTATCACTTGCGGCACGGTGACACCATCGAAGTCTTAACCAATAAGTCCGCCCACCCGAAGCCGGATTGGCGCGAGCTGATTATAACGCCTCATGCTAAGGACAAACTGCGTTTGCAATTGTCACGTAGCGGTGGCATCCTCCAGCAATTGACCGGCGGCGTTTCGTCACTGTTTCGACACCGATAATAAATAACAGCTTTATAAGTTAGAATATAAAAAAACAATATCACTCTCATTCCAGAGGCTGTGACGGGCGTGATAGCCCCGTCAGTCGAACGCCACAGGCTGACCATAGGTCACCTGTAAAGAGCACTCTGGTGAGATGTGATATTGTTTTACGGTGCAAGTATCCTTACGATTGCTCGTTCCAGCGGGTGATTGAATCGCGAATGATTTGCTTGGCGCGTTCAATATCACCAAAGCCTTTGACCACTGTTGAACCTGGCTTCTTCATGTCTTTGTAGTGGTTGAAGTGATGTTCAATTTGCTTGAGTAGCTGTGGTGGCAAGTCTTCCAACGAATTGATAGCATCGCCAGTATTGCGGTCATCAGCCGGCACTACGATCACCTTGTCATCAACTTCATCATCATCAACAAATTCCAGCACACCGATAACCTTTGCCTCCATGAAAATGCCTGTTGTCAGCGGCTGGTCGGTGATGATCAAAGCGTCCAATTCATCGCCGTCCTCGTCCAGTGTCTGCGGGATAAAACCGTAGTTGGTTGGCTTGGCAAAAATTGCTGGCTCGACGCGGTCCAGTTGCATGACCGCTAGCTCACGATTCCACTCGATTTTGTGGTTTGAGCCTTGCGGGATTTCAACAACGACATTAACGATGCCATTTTCTACGTCACCAGGTGTTAAAATTTGATTGAAGTCTGCCATGGTCTACTCCTCTCTGGCTTTTTCTTGTAAATATTCACGAATCTGTAATGCCGCCACCGCACCCTCGCCAACCGCCGAAGCGATTTGCATGGTTGCACCGGAACGCACGTCACCCGAAGCAAAGACACCGGGAATATTGGTGCGCAAATGTTCGTCAGTAACAATGTGTCCGCCGAGGTCCAACTCCACATCTGAGTCTGCCAAAAACTGCGTGTTTGGAATCAAGCCGATGAATACAAACAACCCATCTGCAGTAAATTCTTTTTGCTCGCCGTTTTGGGTTGATTTGACGCCGTAAAATTTGTCATCTTTGACGATAATTTCATCGGTGGTTGCACCGATGTGGACGGTAATATTGCCTGCGTCAACGTATTTTTGTAGTTCTTTTTGCAGGACGTCGCTGGCGCGTAATTCGCTGCGCACCAACAGGTCAATGTGGCTTGCGTAGCGAGTCAAAAATATCGCTTCTTGCACCGCTGAGTTACCGCCACCAACGACGATCAGTTTCTTATCGCGATAAAATGCACCGTCGCACGTTGCACAGTAATGTACACCGCGGCCATACAATTCATCTTCGCCTGGCACACCCAGCTTGCGATGATTTGAACCAGTCGCCAGCAGCACGGCTTTAGTTCGCACTGGCTGACCATCAATTGTCAATTCCAACTCACCGTCAACCTGCTTCAGCTCCGTCACATCACCGTACTCAATATCCGCGCCGAACCGCTCAGCTTGCTGCTGCAATTCGGACGCCAACTTCATGCCGGTCACGCCCTCAGCAAACCCTGGGTAATTGTCAATTTGGTCAGTAATAGCCGCCATACCACCGACTACGCCCCGTTCATATAGTGTCGTTGGCACGTCTTCACGCGACAGATAGATGGCTGCGGTTAGCGCGCTTGGACCAGCGCCAACGATGATAACTTCTTTAGACATTGAGCCCCCTTGACTTGTAATATCGTTTAATAATCTCTGGCATTTCTGGTTGTGGGATATCTGCTGGCTTTTCGATAGCCATGATGACAAATTTCAGTGGTGCATTGGCAGGAATTTTGTCACCCTGGCCTTGACTGCCGTACGCTTTGTCAGCTGGAATCGTCAGTTCACGCACACCGCCAATCTTCATCCCAATCAGGCCCTCTTTCCAACCCTGGATGACTGCCGTATTCGCCGGACCGTTTATAGCAAATGGTGCTTTCAATTTACCGTCAGCGATTGACTGGTCAAATACTTCACCCTTGGCGTTCCAGCCAATGTAATACACTGCAAATTTGGTGTCATCTTTGACTTCTGCGCCGTCACCTTCCACCAAGTCCTCTTTGCCGAGCTCTTTGACATCGCCCGCCTCAAACGCACCGACTCGTGAGCTGAACTCAGCGAATTTAGCATAATATTTAT
>CAUPXC010000020.1:0-13622 GCA_963514965.1 uncultured Candidatus Saccharibacteria bacterium
CAGATAAAGAGAGCAACGAAACCATATGTGAGAGAAGAGGGGTCTGTGTACCCAACAATTCCAAATAGCGAACGTTAAAGAAAAATTAACAAAAAACAAAAGAATACAATAAAAAAGGATACTTATCCTTTTTTATTTTTGTTTGATCGCCATTCGGCGCCTAACCTTTCTCCGTTTTTTCTGTTTGTTGTTTGTGTTTTTTAGGCTTTTTGTTGTTTTGTTTGTTTTTTTCTCTTTCCTTATCAATATCTTTCCATTATACAGGGCAAAATAATTTTTCAAGATAGTGTAGTCAGGAACAATTGCTATTTTATTTTTTAGATGTATTGTTCGCTGTACCTCCATCTTGATAAATGATTTTTAACCCTGTAACCCAGACTGCGTCATTGATAAGTGAAAGGAGAAAGAAATGACGCAAAATAAGGAATATGACCTGAAAGAAATGTACGAACAAATCGTGGAAACTGTAACAAATTTAGACCGATACAAACACTACTATGTACAAGATGAGAATGGTGTGCTGTTTTTCTACGACCAAGATGACGAATACCTGGAACAAATACGCGAAACGTGGGATGTGAATGCTACAATCGACGAAATAATAGACAACTACGAGCAAACTGGCAACAAAGAAGCAGAGATACGTTATGACGGTATTAAATTTTTCACACAAAGCGTCATATTCTAGAAAGACGATCTCAAAGCTGCTAGTACTACATACTGCTTGCGAAAAAATTCCAATCTACAAGTGGTATGCGGTGGGCGGCGAGCAAGGTTTCGCGGTGGCAAAAATTGGTGAAGAAACAAAATACTGTTACTTTCGAGACCTGGAAGAGGCAAAAAGTTACATCAAGAAGGAGCTGTCCTAATACGGGGCAGCTCTTTTTTATTATCTCAAGGCGGCAGAACTTTCAATTGCCGAAAGATACTTGGTAACGACTGAACTTCGAACCGAGGAACGAGCGGAACCTCTAGAGCCTCCAGAGGCGGAACAGGCTGGCATCCCGTCACAGGCTGGCATCCCGTCAGCGCCTCAGGCTTAAACAACTCATACACTGCATCAGTGGTCGCATCTCTCTTGAACTGGTATATAGCCAAACGATGCTCTTGCGACTGGTAGGTGAGGTTGTCGTCGTGAATGTACTGTGCAATATTGAGAGATTCTAGCGACTCATAATGTTTTTGTGGCTTGAGAAGATTTTTGGAGGCCCAATAACGTCGTTTGTTAAAAGTAGTGATCATCTCTTTTGTGATGTACTTTGTAAGATAGGCAGCGGCTTTTGCCTGGTCATCATCAAGCTCTTGAGCGTTCGTGAAGCCTGAAGTGAACCCAATGACGTTGTAGACACGTTTACCATTTTGAATAACGTTAGTCTTTTTGAGATCAGCCGTATAGCCTTTGATAAGAGCATGAAAGTGAATAGCTTTATCTTTATGGAACTCTGGTACGATGACGTAACCGAAATCTGGTGAATGTTTCTTTTGGCGATTAAGCCAATATTTCATAATGTTTGATACCTCTTCAACAGAGTGGCGATCGACCTTTTGTGGATTAAAAGTAAAAGTAACAAAATGAGAGAAATTATTTGATAAAGCATAATCAAAGATAGCAGTACGTGTACGACGCAATGACTCTTCAATGGCTTTTTCTGATGGATCAGTAGCACTGCGTTTTGGCCTATAGCCTGGACGTGGTTTCGGGATTATAAGTGGACGATCAAAGATGGTAACTTTATACATAGTTGGATACTCTTTCGTTATATGTTCAATAACAGTTAATGGTTGGTTCACGGTTACATTATCCCTCTATCTAACTATGTGTTGTTATCTGTTATGCGCTTGTTAAGTGTTGGGGTATCAAGTACGGCTAGGCTACGCCTAGCCGGGGCGGCCGGCGTGCAGCGCACGCGCCGGCCTTACCCCTTGGCTATCAGCGAAAACCTACTCTTTTATCCATTTTTTTACTAATTTTGGCATGTTTTCGGGACATGTACGGAGCCTCTTCAATAGGAAGAGCTGATGACCATATCTTCTGGAAGGTATCGTACACCTCACGATCCTTAACAGTGTGCCAAAATATACCAGTCTTTTTTATGCGGCCAATCAAACTACCATCACGAGCCTGTTCAATTTCCATACCATCGTAAGCACGTAATGTAGTTAAACAACCTGCTATAGTATTGCAGATGATGATATTATCACATTGCTCACGCAAAGCCTTTGAAACACGCATAAATAACTGAGAAGTACCAAGAATCAATTTACGCTGTTTACGCTGTTGTGATATCTCCGCAAAAATAGTAATAGGAGTATCTTTAGACTCAAGAGAGTTAAAATAAGCATGAATCTCATCAATCAGATAAATAACACCGTAAAAACCATTATTGACCTGAGTAAGAACCGTATGCAAATCTTGAACCTCAGAAAAATGAATATAATCACGCTCAGAATTAAATTGACTATTCCTGGCATCAATATCAGAAATGTGTTCAACCGAACCAGTCAGCGGATCGGTAACAGTTGCGTTGGCATACTCAGGTGAAACCTGAACATCTTGCCTTGAGCGGTTTTGGGTATTGTAGCACATCTGGAGGTATCCAGATGTGCTGATAGCCCGGTAACCGCTCAGCGACAAGTTCGTAACCAAAATGGCTTTCGGATACTTTGCTTTTAAGCGAAGAGCTGCCCGTACGGCGGAAATGGTCTTACCAGAACCCTGGCGGCCACAATAGATCTGTGTACCGAAATATGGAAAGAAATCGGGATCCTTGGCAGCACGACGATCAGCTAAGAAAGCAGAAAGACGCGGCCTAAATTCCTTTTTGATGGATGAAATATAAGACATATTACCTCACTATACCCTTAAGAAAAATAAATAAACGGAATAAATAAAATGTAAACTTATAAACAGGGAAGAAGACAAAAACCATAAGAACAGTAGAAATAAAGAAATAATAAGCAGGATAACCAAACAACCAAACAAAAACCAATGTTATGCGAGAAATAGCGTCAACAGCAGCAGTAGTATCAACAGAAGGAAGAGAAACCACTAACAGATGAACCGGCACAAGAATTAAAACAAAAGAATGAATAACCAGTTTTATTGTAGAAACAATTAGAAACGTTAACATTTAAAATCGCTCCTCAAAAATCTTTTTTAAAAACATGTACAACAAATATAGTGTAATTGCGAATAGAAACGCTGAAGTAAAATAACGAATCTTCTGCATATTCTTATAACCACCAATAGAGCGCTCAAAAGAGCAAATGTCAGGATTAAAATCAGAACCAAAAACCTTAGACTTTAATAAATAAATATGAGATGCAGAATCATGATGCGTAGGAGAAAAAGAATTATTACAATACGCATCAACGCCACTAACAGTAGGAGGAACAAACGAGCCCAAAAGCTTATTTAGAGAAGAAACAGCAGAATAAATAGGGGCAAGAGTATTCTTAAAATCATCTGAAATAGATTGCACACTAAAAAGATCAGAAAAATTATCTGGAATAAATAACCACTTAAGCAACTTTAAAAGACTATTATTTTCTGAAAAATCAAAAATACCAACAATAAAAGAAATAATAGATCTTAGGAATGTCAAAATATTACCAAAGTGACAGCCAATGTCTAAACCACAATTGTCATTAAATCTTAATGAGGAAGTACCAGGAAGATGAAGAGGTTTACGATTAGGAAAATTCTTAGACAAAGACGGATCAACATTCTCATACTTACCAGAAAAATGATAAAGAGAAGAATTACTATAATTCATGATGTAATTCTTCATTGAAGTAGAATAAGCAATCTTACCATTCGTATCTATATTATAAGACTTAAAAGAAACACTCTGATTGATCAATAAAAAATTAACATAATAACCATAAGCACCATTACCAGACTCAATATTAAGCTTACTATTAGAGTTAGAAACGACTATATAAACATCATTATAATCACCCTGTGAATTTTTTAGTTTACGCTGTACAACAATGGCTGTGCCAGCTTCAAAAGATTTTGTAATAAAATTACAATGCTCATCAGAATATCCAGAATACCATTTTGACGAATCGCAAAAATAATCCTGATAATAATCGGTTACATCTTTAGTATCCTTATTGACATAACCAATCTTCAGACTATCCGTAACAGGTAATTGTGGCTTTTCGGAAGACTGAGCATAAACCGATAAAGGATTAAAAAACAAAAAAAAGCCAACTAGTACCGTGAATAAGAGGGAATACCTTTTTACTAGTTGGCTCATTTTTGCCTCCTATCAACAAGAAACCAAAAAATATACCAAATAGGAAGAATTATTGACAGCACTAACGTAAAGACAAATAATCTCATCTATGACCCCTTCTACGAAAACGAAATTGTAAAGCAATCTGAAGCGAGATCCACAACGCAATGATTACGCCAACTTTCTGCTCAAATGTCATAAAAAACTACCTTATATTGCGCACAGCACCAATCGTAAATTCATAAAAAACACTGAAAACAAAAATCAAACCAGCCAATAACGCCGTAACAGGTAGCAAATACACAACCATATCTGCTACTGTTTTGATAATCAAATTGATAATCTCAGCATTAGCCATTATTTTTTAACACCCGCAATCTCAGAAAAACGTTGACGCATTTCTTTTAAACGCGCTTCTGATAAGGTTGACTTACCTATAACAATAGAACCCAAAATTTTAGCTATCTTATAAGTAATAAAAAGATTGATAGACAAAAGGATAAAGATTATCACGGACTAACTCCTATTCGTTAAAAATAATTTCATGAGGAGGCGAAATAAACGTCAATGTCTATTCTGTCGCCTCCTGTGGTGGACAATCGTGTTACACTTTGCCCTTCAATCCACGATTCAACATTCGACGAGCGAAGTTGATACCAAAGATCACAGCAACAACACCAATGATCATACCCATGTTGTCAGAGATGGTTGTGGTGATCGTATCAGTAAATGTGGTTACAGTGTTTGCTGGAAAAATACTAGCCATAAAAATGCACCTTATAATTTAATATTTACTAGAGGTATCGACCAAGCCCCTATTATCAGAGAGAACGACCAGATGAAAAATCATCGGCAATCGCTAATAATGCTTTATCATTCTTTCTGATACGTGATTCAAAACTTACATCCTCATTACCAACCGAAAAGATAACAACAAGACGAGAATATTTCACAGTTTTACCTGCATCATCTTGAAATTCACGATCATCAACATAACATCGAGCAATCTTATGTCTTAGATCGGATGGCAACTGTTGTGGCCGTGATTGTGGTTGATATTGTGGTTGTGATGGAAAATCTGCCATTTTTAAACTCCTCTACATGGCTTATTTTTATTTGAGGCATAAAAAAACCTCTGTAGAATTAATCTACAGAGGTATGAGCATCATCTTTGGTACCCCGCACAGGAGTCGAACCTGCAACCTTCGGTACCGGAAACCGACGCTCTATCCAGTTGAGCTAACGGGGCGTGTCAACTCGTCAGTAAAGATTTCAATGTGATTATGACGAAAATGGTACACCCGGCAGGATTCGAACCTGCGACCCCTTGGTTCGAAGCCAAGTACTCTAATCCGCTGAGCTACGGGTGCATACCGAGTTAAATTATACCATACTTATCATTCGATGAAAATGACACAGTATATCAAGGGTGGTATAATATCACCATATGAATATTTCCACAGACATTTCTCTCAAACAATACACCACCATGCAGGTGGGCGGTAACGCACGCTTTTTGACAGAGGCCACGACAGCGGAGGAGATTCCACAGATATATCACGATGCTCAGTCGCGCCAGTTGCCAGTTTTTGTGTTGGGTGGCGGCAGTAATGTGATCGCTAAAGACGAAGGTTTTGAGGGCGTTGTGCTACTCAATCGTATCAAGGGTTTTGAGGTTGTGTCAGAAGATGAGCAATCAGTAACGCTCAAAATTGGCGCCGGTGAAGTTTGGGACGAAGTGGTGGCACGAACGGTGGATATGGGCCTGAGTGGGATTGAGGCGATGTCTGCTATCCCTGGTACGGCTGGAGCTGCGCCGGTGCAGAACGTTGGTGCCTATGGGCAGGAGATAGCAGATACCCTGGTAGAAGTTGAGGCGTATGATTCAGCTACAGACGCCATCGTTGTGTTGCCTGCTGAGGCGTGTCATTTTTCTTACCGCCACAGTATTTTCCGTGGCTCACAGATGGGTCGCTACTGCATTACGGCCATCACTATTCGTCTGTCGCGCCGCGCTCCACAGCCGCCGTTTTACGCTGGTTTACAGCGATATCTCGATGAGCATCACATCACCGATTACACCCCAGCAGTCATCCGTCAGGCGGTTATTGCCATTCGGCGTGATAAATTGCCCGATCCAACCGTGACGCCCAACAGCGGGTCATTCTTTAAGAACGCCATGGTTGATCAGGAGACATTGGATGCCATTCGTCAAACCCACTCCGAAGTGCCAAACTATGCCATGCCGGATGGAACCTATAAAATTCCGACTGGTTGGCTGATTGATCAAGCGGGTTTCCGCGGCAAGGAGCTGCATAACATGAAGGTTCACGACAAAAATGCATTGGTATTGACCAATCCTCATGCCGCAACCTACCATGACCTCGAATCTGCTCGCCAAGCCATCATCCAGGCAGTGTATGACCAATTTCACGTCCGCATTGAGCAAGAACCATTAGAATTATAGGCTTGCACTGACGCTCATTTCTGGTTATGCTTATACTATGAGTCGACGAACTGGTTTCACGGTTGTGGAAGTGATTATCGTGATGGCTATCATGGCTATTTTGCTAGCCATCGGTACCGTTAGTTTTCGGTCATATCAAGTTTCAACTCGTGACAAAACGCGTGAGGGTGACATCACAACCATTCAGAACTATTTGGAATCATTATATCCTCGCGAACTGCGTGATTCATCAAACAATATCATCAAATCAGCTGGTAGCTATCCAGCGCATGTGATTAGCGGTGCAGGTGGTAGTGCCATGACTGACGCACTTTTTGACCAAATATTTTCCGAGCTATCAGATGCTGCAAAAAAGGGTCCGTTACCAGGTGAGAAGTTTGTCTCCGCTGGTGTTTTGCAGTACGGATCACACTCGACTCCACTAAATCGCTCAATGCTGATGTCTTACATCAGCGACTATAATACGCATAAACCATCAGGTCACACCAACGGTGCGTACGCGTATTTTGCTATCAACCGTTCAGGCAACCGCTGCATCACACTGACTGACGAATGCCAGGGCTATATCATTATGTATCATCTCGAGGGTCAACCTAATGAATGGAAAGTAGTGGAGAAGAGCAGGTGATGAGAAAAGGTTTTACTGTCGTTGAACTGATGATTACGTTGTTTGTTGCGTCACTTTTTATCATCAGTGGCTATCAGCTGTACCAGGTAGTGGTGTTTCGCGGTAGCGATGCCCGCAAATTGTCCGAGGCGAGTACCTTAGCATATGAAGTGCTGCGCTCAGAGGGTAATTATCAGGAAATATCGCAACTCTGCTTTGGTTCATCTCACCCTGAACAGACCATCACTCGTAACAATGCACTACTCGGAACAGTCAACATTACACTAAAACGTTGTCGCGTCCAGCCAAACGTTGGCGTGATGCGCGTGACGGCTACTGCCAAATATGACAATCCAGCAAAGGAAGTTTCTCATGCGGTCTATGTCTCACAGTAAGTCTCAGCGTGGTTTCACGCTGGTGGAGATGTTGGTGATATCGCCATTGGTGATCATCATTTTGGCGGGTATCGTCGGTATCGTCATCAGTTTGACGACGGAGTCCATGCGCACGACTGCTCGTTCTCAGCTGCAGAACGAAGTGCAGGCGGTGCTGGATCGTATGGAAGAAGACGTGCGCACTAGTCTAGTTATCAATCCTGACTCATCATTTGCGCTAAGTACCAATAATTTTGTCACCAATAAAAACCCACTGGCAACCGACCGGCGGCTGGTCAAAAAGGACTGTTCAGTGGCGAGTGCTGGGCTCCTGCTCGAAGAAGCCTTGTCATACAACCTGGAGTATTCAGTTTCCGGCTCAAAGCTCATGAGAAAAGTCTCCATGAACGCCTGTCAAACGTCGCCAAATACCTGGCAGCGTCCAAAGACAGACACAGTGATGTCGTCAAATTCTGCAACTGATCTACAGATTGACTATATCAATATTTCCAGCTCTGAACCGAGTGCTGTCAGGATCAAATTGACGGCTAAACGCCAAGTTGCAGGTAGTGAAATCAGCTACACTGGTATCATGTATGCTCGGTCGCTCAATGCACAGTGATAAAATGCTTGTGTTTTTAAAACCGCTCTGATACAATCAAAATTGTTAATAACTTAACCAAAAAATAGGGGGCAAATCAGAAATGATTTCTTCAAACAAAACTAAAGGTTTCACACTTGTTGAGCTCTTGATCGTGATCGTTGTTATCGCGATTTTGGCAGCAATCTCAATCGTTGCCTACAACGGTGTAACACAAAAAGCACGTGACGACGAACGCGCGTCTGATGCGCGCAACATTATCAATGCGGCTGCATCATACCATGCAGACAACGACAAGTGGCCTGAAGCCAGTGACATTCAGGGGTACAATACCATAAGACTGTCAGATAGTGCAAAGAGTGGTATCGGTAACACTGAACCAGACGGTGGTACAAACAAAGGTAAATATAAGTATGAGCAGTGCAGCACAGGTACACCAGCTTCTGTAACCGGTGCCAAGGTTACTTACTGGAAAGATGTGCTTGGCCAGGGTGAGACAGATCACAAGATTGTACTGAAGACAGGACAATGCTAAGTAGTTACTATGCTTTTTAAAAAGTCCCGGGGATTCCCCGGGGCTTTTTGTTTGCCTTTACCTTTTAATATGGCAGCGGAAAGCTCTTTGCTAAAGACCCAGTTTTTTGTTTGAGTTCAGCATGGACACTTGGGTCATCGGTCTGAATTGCCGTGATGATCCACTCAGCAATTTGCTTGGTTTCATTTTCTTTCATGCCGCGCGTCGTTACTGCTGGTGTGCCAAGCCGTAGACCGCTTGGACGAAACGGCGGCAGGGTATCATTCGGGATGGCATTGGCGTTAGCGGTGATGCCGCTAGCCTCCAGCCGCTCCTGAGCGGTTTTACCGTCAATGCCGAAGCTGCCGTAAATATCTGCCAGCACCAAGTGGTTACTGGTACCGCCTGTTACCAATTTCAGGCCGCCGCGTTTCAGCTCATCTGCCAGCACGGCCGCATTCTTTACGATTTGCTGGGTGTACTCCGTGAATTCTGGGCGTAACGCCTCACCGAAGGCCACTGCCTTGGCGGCGATGGTATGCATATGCGGACCACCTTGAGTGCCAGGGAAAACTGCTCGGTCGATCAGCGTTGGCAGGTTTTCCAAAGTTTTTTCTGGTCGCTTCAACGGATTGCCAACGACGCCTTTTGACAAGATCAAACCACCGCGCGGGCCGCGCAGGGTTTTGTGCGTGGTAGTGGTGATAACATGAAAGCCATAGTCAAACGGATTTTTAGCCACGCCGCCAACAATTAGTCCAGCGATGTGCGCCATATCTGCCATCAGCATGGCGCCGACTTCGCGTCCAATCTCGGCAAACTTGGCATAATCCAGCTCCCGTGGATAAGCCGAAAAGCCCGCCAAGATAATCTTTGGTCGATGTTTCAGTGCCAACTCGCGAATTGCTTCATAGTCAATTTCGCCCGTCTCGACGTCTTTGATGCCGTAGCGGACAAAGTTATACTCGCGAGCCGAGCGAGTCACTGGTGCACCGTGAGTCAAATGTCCGCCGTGCGCCAAATCCATTGCTAGAATGGTGTCACCAGGCTCACACCATGCATAATACACCGCCTCGTTGGCTTGGGCGCCAGAGTGCGGCTGGACATTGGCGTGATCGGCGCCAAATAGTTGCTTGGCACGGCCAATCGCTAGCTGTTCAATTTGATCGGTATTATGCTGTCCGCCATAGTAGCGTCGACCAGGGTAGCCCTCAGAATATTTGTTGGTAAATACGCTACCGAGTGCCTTGAGCACGTCTGGTGAAACGTAGTTTTCGCTGGGGATGAGCTCTAGCCCTGCTTGCTGTCGCTCAATTTCCGCAGTGATGAGTCGTTCAATTGCTTGATCTTTCATGTCAATTTCTCCTATATGACCCCATTATACCATTTGTACTATTATATCATTTGTGATATACTGCCGGCATGAATACAGATCGATACATCCAAAAGATCGGTACGCTCATTGCGGAAAATCGTCAACGAAAAAATCTGACGCAGGCCCAATTAGCTGATGCTTTGGGAACGTCTCAGAGTGCAATCAATCGTATTGAAAGCGGTAAACAAAACTTGAGTCTTGAAATGTTGTCGCGCATCTCGGAGGTATTGAGCCATAACATTATGTTGCTTAACAAAACCGGCAAGATTAATTTCCGCGTCTCGGGTGGACACAAACTATCTGGTAGTATCGACGTCAAAACGAGTAAAAATGCTGCAGTAGCTTTGCTGTGCGCCAGTTTACTCAACAAAGGTAAAACGACATTACGGCGAGTGTCGCGCATCGAAGAGGTCAACCGCATCATCGAAGTGCTTAATTCCATCGGTGTCAAAACACGGTGGCTAGCAGGTAATGACTTGGAAATCACGCCGCCAGCTCGGCTGAGGCTAGAAGACATGGATATCGCAGCTGCCAAGCGCACCCGCACTGTACTAATGTTTCTCGGTCCACTGCTGCATCAATATCA
This sequence comes from uncultured Candidatus Saccharibacteria bacterium, assembly GCA_963514965.1. Classification (GTDB taxonomy): domain Bacteria; phylum Patescibacteriota; class Saccharimonadia; order Saccharimonadales; family Saccharimonadaceae; genus Nanosynbacter. The sequence goes on from CAUPXC010000020.1 coordinate 10,769, forward strand.
TGACTTTCGTTTGCCGTTTGCCGGTGGCTGTAATCTCGGTAAGCGCACTGTAGAGCCACATTTGTCAGGTCTGAAGCATTTTGGGATGCAGGTAGAGGCAGAGCCAGACAGCTATCATGCGACAGTTAACGTCACGACGGGTGATCACACTATTGTCCTGACTGAACGTGGTGACACGGTGACTGAAAACCTCATCATGGCAGCGGCACTGTCACCAACCAAGACCATCATCCGCAACGCCAGCCCAAACTACATGGTGCAGGACGTTTGTTTCTACTTGGAAAAATTAGGCGTGAAGATAGAAGGCATCGGCACTACTACGTTGACCATCACCGGTAAAAAATCGATCAACCAAGCCGTTGAATACGCACCGTCTGAGGACCCGATTGAGGCTATGAGCTTCATCGCGGCAGCCGTGGTGACTGATTCGGAGATTACGGTGCGCCGAGCGCCAATTGAATTTTTGGAAATTGAGCTAGCAACCTTGGCTGAAATGGGCTTGCGGTACGAGTTGAGCGAGGAATACCCAGCCGACAATGGCCGTACTCGTTTGGTGGACATCGCGCTGAAACACTCCAAGCTGGTTGCGCCAAAGGACAAGATTCACGCGCTGCCGTTTCCGGGGATTAATATGGATAACTTGCCGTTCTTGGGGCTGATTGCCACCATGGCTGAGGGTCGGACATTGGTGCATGACTGGAGCTATGAAAATCGAGCGATTTATTTCACTGAACTAAGTAAGCTAAATGCACAAATTGAGCTGGTCGATCCGCACCGAGTATATATCAGCGGTCCGACCAATTGGAAACCAGCCGACGTCATTGCGCCACCAGCGCTCCGACCAAGTGTTGTCGTCTTTTTGGCAATGTTGGCAGCGCCAGGTCAATCAACCTTGCGCGACGTATACTCCATCAACCGTGGCTATGAAGACCTGGCTCAGCGCCTGAACCGCTTGGGTGCGCAAGTTGAAGTCATCAACGAATAACATCACCGCTTTGGGAACAAAAAGTGGAGATAGTCTTTCATCATGCGTGCGCCAGAGATGATCGGCAGGTACGCTTTGAGTTGGCGATGAGTTAATTTTTCCAGCAATGAATCATTTTGCATGATACGGGCAGCTTTGTGCATGTTGAGATACAGCGAACGAACTTCTTCGTCGTAGTTTTTGCCGCTAACTTCTAAGCAGGCGATTGGCTTGATGTCCGCCACGCCACCGTCGCTGGTGGAAATGAGCAATTTGAGATTGGCAATATCTTTTTCCCATGAGGTACCGCAGGCTTCCCAGCCGACTTCTGGCACGTTGATGGCGATGTTTGAACCAACTGCCAGTGCGCGCCCCAATTCTTCGTCATAATCTTGAATATAATGAACGCGCTCTTTTAAGATTGGGTCAGCGTCTACTAATTGTAAAATCTCAAGCAGTCGTTGATACATCACGGTGTCACCTTGGTGAACTTTTCCCGCCAAGATATAATGCGCATTATAATCCACCAAAATCTGTCGCAGAGCCTTTGGGTTAGTAAACGGCATGTATGGCCGCTTATAGTTAGCAAAGCGCCGTTTAAAGTCAAACAACAATGCATTCTCTGGTATTTGTACAGGATGGTTGTATTGATCTTTGCGGTGCTCTAGTACACGGTTTAAGGCGGCGCGACCAGCGCGGTGCATGGCGCGGAGGTCTGATGCAGTTAATGTATCAATCTTGGCGTGAAAATTATCTGTTGGCAATCCAAATTTATCGATAATCCCGCTTTCAGTGTAGAGCTGCATGATTTCCGGTAGCACCCATGTTTCCAGGTCGATGCCGTTGGTGATGGCGTGGAATTTGACTTTGTCGTTGTTGCGGTCGCGGAAATTTGCCACTCGTGCGTGCAGTTTGCTGACACCATTTTTGGCTTCAGTCAGCTCAATTGCCAACAAGTTCGGCCGCAAGCGATCGTTACGAAATTGCTCCATCAGCCAGCAGCGCACCGCGTTACTTTTGATATTTGGTAGCACCAATTTCTCAAACTGTGAGCGGTGAAATTCTGGTTCAGCCGCCTGGAGCAGGGTGTGGTTGGTGTAGAGCGTATGTTTGCGTACGTAAACGATTGCTTCATACAGATTCATGCCGTTGGCGCATAATTCATCCAGCCGGGCCAATGCCGCAAAAATGGTTGCGGTTTCGTTGAGTTGGATGACGGCTGGTTTGATGCCGAGTAGTTTCAGGGCTTTATAGCCGCCGAACCCAAGCGCGACTTCTTGATATAGCCGGTGATCACCCGAGCCTTCACCTTCGTACAACTGTCCAAAGTTTGGCTCTGAGATGGTGACAAATTGCGTTGAGCCGAGTACCTTTTTGAAAATACTCAAACTGGCATCAGGAAACCCACGTGAACTGATGGACACGTCGTCAATGTACTCAAAACCATAGTCTTGTGGTGAGACAGTTTCTGAAAACTCTTCCTGCGCTAGGTTGGTAATTTTTTGGTGCGATTCACTACGGTAAAATGGTGTCACTACCACAAAGGGCACGTCTAATTTTTCGGCCACCCGCCGTGTGTCCGCTGCCAGCACGCCCAAACCACCGCCACCTTTGATGCCGTTGGCTTTGTCATAAATCTCCATTGTCCAGTAGATGTACGGCCTGGAGTCAGACAGTTGATGCGTCAAACTACTGCGTTCAATGATGTCATAAAACTCAGAGGCATCTTCGATGTCGTGTGGTCGGTATTTTGGTTTTTCTGTGTAAAAATATGGATCCATGATGCCCTTTATGGATGGGAATTATCTTAAAATTGGTGCGGGTGCGGAGAATCGAACTCCGATCTCAAGTTTGGAAAACTTGCATACTAACCGCTGTACTACACCCGCA
>CAUPXC010000021.1:0-13600 GCA_963514965.1 uncultured Candidatus Saccharibacteria bacterium
AGGTCCTGTCCAAAGAGCAAATCATCTCGCACGTGTGGGATTTTGATGCCGATGTGCTGCCGAACAACGTTGAACTGTTTATCATGTTCTTGCGACGCAAAATCGACAAACCATTTGGTTCAAAATTGATTCACACCGTCCCAGGCTTTGGCTATAAACTGGAGGATAAATCATGAAACAGCAGCGCGTTAGGCGCCTGGCGCTGAGCTATTTGGCGGTGATTATGACGCTGTCGCTAGCCTTTAGTGTGATTATTTATGCTATCACTTCTGCGCAATTAAATCGGCCGCTGCCGCCGGGCGAACACGCTCAGCAGCCGCCGGAACTTATTGAACGTCAGCTTAGTCGCCGCCTGGAGCAGCGCAACCGCGAGACGCGCGGGTCGGTGATTATGTCGCTGGTGGTATTGAACGGGGTGATGTTGTTGGTTGGATATTGGCTGAGTATGTTGTTGGCGCGGCGGACTTTGGCGCCGATTGAGCGGGCAATGCGGGCCCAGGTGCAATTTGTGTCGGATGCTAGTCATGAGCTGCGGACGCCACTGACGGCGTTGATGACCACCAACGAAGTGGCGCTACGCAAAAAAACGCTGGATGAGAAAAAGGTGAGGGCAGTTTTCCAGCGTAACATTGACGAGGTTGAAAAATTGCGCAAACTGACGGACAATTTGTTGCAACTTACCCAGGTCGATAATCGGCAGATTGAAAAACAGGCGGTCGACATGGCGAAACTTGTCCGTGACACGGTTGATCGCTATCAGCCGGTGGCCGACAAAAAGCAAGTGGTGCTGGATGTGCAAGTACCGTCAGTAACTCATGTGGTCGCAGTCGTGGCGGTGACGCAAATTTTGGGTACGCTGATTGATAACGCCATCAAATATTCGCCGTCGGGTAGTACGGTAGTGATTCGACTGGACGGGCAAACTCTCTCAGTCGTCGACCAAGGCATTGGCATCGCCAAACAAGACCAGGCGAAAATTTTCGACAGATTTTATCGTAGCGATGAAGCGCGCACGCGTGGGCACGGTTCGGGTTATGGACTCGGACTGGCTATCGCTAAGGCGGTGGCTGACAAAAACAGTTATCAATTGAGCGTCAAGAGTGAACTAGGCCAGGGTTCTACCTTCAGCTTGCATTTCTGATAGTTGACCAGTTGATCGCTTACAATTAATAAAAGTTAGTGGCGTAAAAACCTACCATGTTATATACTGAAACTATAGCAAATAATGACTATGAAAAGGAGTCGTTATGAGTGATACTTCACCGCTGATATTACACGGGCTGACCAAGCGCTTTGATCATAAGCTGGCAGTTGACAATGTGTCGCTGGAGCTGCATGAAGGTGAGGTGTTTGGTTTTCTTGGGCCGAATGGTGCGGGTAAAAGTACAACGATTCGATCGGTGATGGATTTTTTGAGGCCGACGGACGGCTGGGTAGAGTTGCTGGGTGGACGGAATTCCGCGGAACGGACAGCCCTTCATGATCAGGTTGGGTATCTGGCGGGCGACATCGCCCTGTATGAAACTATGACTGGCCGGAAATTGCTGAAATTTTTGGCGCGGACGGGTCGGAAGGTTGATTGGCGATATGTTGATGAGTTGGCTGAGCGTTTTGAGGCGGCGTTGGATCGACCGATTCGCCAGCTTTCCAAGGGTAATCGTCAGAAAATTGGTCTAATTCAAGCCTTTATGCACCGCCCGAAACTGCTAATTTTGGATGAGCCGACCAGCGGGCTAGACCCGCTGATGAAGCAGGTATTTTACGATTTGGTGCGCGAAGTCTCCGAGCAAGGCGCCACAGTGTTTGTTAGCAGCCACGACCTGGCTGAAGTGCAAAAGATTTGCCACCGCGCTGGCTTTATTCGCGATGGAAAATTGATTGCCATTGAACACATCGTGACCATGAAGCACCTGTCAACACACCGCTACATTGTGACCTTTGCTAAAAAACCGTCCCTGGCGGCAGCTAAAAAATTACCGTCCATCACCGACGTCCAACGTCGCGGCGACGAATACGAATTTACGGTCAAAGGCGACGCAGCAGAGTTTGTCTCGTTTATCGCCGAGTACAAACCAAAACTATTGCGCGAATCAGAGTTAGAACTAGAGGAATTATTTATGCGCTATTATGAAGGCGAGGAGGCAAAACGATGATGTGGCAGACGGTGCGGCAAAATTACAAACTGCCGCTGTTTTTGGGCGTTGGAATTAGTGTTGTGGCGGTGTTGTTTTCAGCGCTATTCAATAAATTTAGCGATCAATTAAGTCCGTTCGTCAACATGATGCCGGCTGGTATGAAGGCGGTAGTTGGCGATTTGGCAATCGGTACCACGCCAGAAGGGTGGCTGAGTATTGAGCTGTTTCCACTGGTGGCGATGGTCGGGGTGGTGATTACGGCGATCATTTTGGGTGCTGAGATGATTGGCCGGGAAGAAGATTCGGGGACATTGGAGTTGCTCCTCGCCAGTCGACGGACTCGCGTGATGATTGTACTACAAAAATATGCGGCGATGGCAGGATTGTTGGTGATTCCTCCGATGCTGTTGTGTATGACTATCGCGCTCATCGGTCCGTTGTTTGACTTTCACCCGAACCTCACGCACGTTGCCGGGGCTTGTGTGAGTTTGTGGTTTTTGGGGCTTAGTTTTGGTAGCCTCACCTTTGTCACTCAGGCAGTGACGGGCAAGCGCGGGCTGGCTGTCGGCGTTGGTAGCCTAATGTTTCTGGTAATGTACGCCCTGTCGATTACCGCCAAGTTGATCGAAAGCTGGAAAGATTACGACGTTTGGTCGTTCATTCATTACTACAACATCCCAGGTACTTTGATGGACGGATTGGACTTAGGGAAATTGGTCGTTTTAGTTTGTGTGAGTTTGGTGGCACTCGGCGTGGCGGTACTCGGATTTTATCTGCGAGACACGGGGGTGTGATAGGGCGACTGCCGTTGTATGACCTGGCATAAATCTGTTTGATGATATCGCGCAATAGAGTAGGTATATTTTAAATGTTATAATTCCCCATATGGAAACACTACCCAGCCATAACAAACTATTAACCGGCAACGCCCTGCAATGTGCGGCAGCGGAACTCGGTGTCGACTCTTCCGACCTGCGAGTTACGCCAGTTAGTGGCGGCTTTTCGCGTAATCGCCGCGCCTTGGTGTTGGCGGGCGATAAGACAATATTTGTCAAAGAGGTTGATGTTGATGTGTTGCCTGATGATGGTGAGACCGAGTTAGCCTGGCTGAAAAAAGATTATGAAGTGATGCGGATGTTGCAGAAAGTTCACCCGCAATATGTGATTGATTGGGCTAAGCTGGCTGGTGATGGGCACGTGCTGCTGACAACTAGTTATGCGTCAGCCGACGGCTGGTTGTGGCGGCCGCCAACGGAAAAATCTGTGGCAGAACGATATATTTCAGCAGTAGTAACAGCAACTCGCGAGCTGGAACAAACAGAGCTGCCGCACGCGGTGATTGAGGAGCTATATCTACAGCCATTTGTAGCGACAGAACTCGGCCTGGATGACGGCATTGACCGGGTTATTGCTGATGCTGATATTCGCCGTCAGCTGATCGATAATTACCAAACATTGTCACCGGAGCAATCAGAAGTCAACCAGCGCCGTTGCCAGAAGATGATGGAACTACTCAGTAGGAGCGATGAACTAGCCGATATTTCGGTGCGCGCCAAACAATTCGCCAAACAGCCAGAAGATTGCTTTAACCACAGTGATGTTCGCAGTGATAACTTGGCGTTTCATCCGCAAACTGGTGACTTGAAATTGGTTGATTGGAATTGGGCTTCCTATGCGCCGCGAAGGTCTGGGGTAACGGAGTTTCTGGTTGACATGGCGCGACATGGTCAGGACGTAACGCCATGGCTAGACGAACTAAACACAGAAATGCTGGCGTCATTTGTTGGGTTTTATCTTATCCGCAGCCTCAAACCACCGCTCCAGCCAGGCGATACTCTTCGCCAAATGCAGGCACTAACAGCAGCCACCGCTTATGATTTGCTGGAGTGCACGTGACTACTTCTCATCCACTTATCATTATCCGTGGTAATTCTGGCTGCGGTAAAACTAGCACGGCACGCCTGCTCCAGCGTCAACTAGGCTACGGCACGATGTTGGTGTCGCAGGATATGGTGCGGCGGGAGATGCTTCGCGTGAAAGACGGTGAAAACAACCCGGCGATTCAATTGATGTATGATCTATGCATGTACGGCAATAACGTTGGTTATACGGTGATTTTGGAAGGTATTTTGAGTAATAAAAAGTACGGTGAAATGCTACATCGGTTGCTGAATGATTTTCAGGGCGAAAAATTGATTTATTATTTTGACGTATCGTTTGAAGAAACGGTGCGTCGCCACGCCACTAAACCAAACGCTCATGAATTTGGTGTATCGGAAATGCGCCAGTGGTGGAAAGATCAAGATGCTTTGGGTGTACCAGGTGAGCAGTGAATTGGCGAACAGCTGGCTCAGGCAGAAATTGTTGATACGATTTGCCGCGACATCTTGGCGTTATCAGAGGGAGCAAATACTTCCGCATCTCACATGTAAATAATACAATGCATTTTCGTTGACAGACGCTATATATCGCGTGTATATTCTATATTAAGCACTACATATGGTGTTTTAGAAAATAAATAACGTTTTTTGCAACACGCACCCCTTGGGGAGGTTGGGGTCTGTTTGTTGTTGTCATAATAAGGAGGGGTATGTACAAATCAATCAAAAAACGTGATGGTCGAACCGTCAAATTTGATCGCAAAAAAATCGAAAAAGCTATTGAAAAAGCAGGCCTGGAGACTGGTGAATTTGATAAAAAAACCGCCAAGGAGCTAACAGAGAAAGTGTTGGCAGTACTGGAAGCTCGCAACCAAAAGCAGTTGCCTGACGTTGAAGATATCCAAGATATCGTCGAGGACATTTTGATTGATTCTAAGTTTAAGAAAACTGCCAAGGCCTACATTATTTACCGTGACCAGCACAAAAAATTGCGCGAAATTACATCGAGCGCGCATGTTGATTTGATTGATCAATATATTGGTAATCTGGACTGGAAGGTGAACGAGAACTCCAACATGGGCTACAGTCTACAGGGTTTGAATAATTATGTCTCGGCGGAAGTTACCAAAACTTACTGGCTAGACAAAATCTACACACAAAAGATTGGTCAGGCGCACAAAGAAGGTGATTTGCATATTCACGACCTGAACCTTCTCAGCGTGTACTGTGTCGGTTGGGATTTGACTGACTTGTTGCAAGAAGGTTTCACTGGTGTTGCCGGCAAGGTGGCGTCCAAGCCAGCCAAGCATTTCCGTTCGGCATTGGGTCAAGTAGTGAACTTTTTCTACACCTTGCAGGGTGAGGCGGCTGGTGCTCAGGCCTTCTCTGATTTTGATACACTGCTGGCACCGTTTATTCGCGCTGATAAATTGAACTACGGTGAGGTTAAGCAAGCGTTGCAAGAATTTGTCTTTAACGTTAATGTGCCAACTCGGGTTGGGTTCCAGACGCCATTTACGAACATTACACTTGACCTCGAATGTCCAAAGCATATGGCGGATAATCCAGTGATCATCGGTGGTGAGATGCAGGACACTACTTACGGTGAATATCAAGAAGAAATGAATATGCTCAACAAGGCGCTACTCGAGGTCTTGTCTGAAGGTGATGCTAACGGCCGCGTCTTTACCTTCCCAATTCCAACGGTTAATATCACCAAAGATTTCAACTGGGATAATCCAGTGATTGAAAGCCTGTGGGAAGCCAGTGCTAAATACGGCATTCCATACTTCTCAAACTTTATCAATTCTGATATGGATCCAGAGGATGCCCGCTCAATGTGCTGTCGCCTGCGCATCGATAATCGCCAACTGGAATACCGCGGTGGTGGACTATTTGGTTCAAACCCAATGACTGGTTCGGTTGGTGTGGTGACAATTAACTTGCCGCGCCTGGCGCTAAAGTCCAAGAACGAGAAAGAATTCTTTAAAGGCTTGGCAGAGCTGATGGATATGGCAAAGGATAGCCTGGAAACTAAGCGTAAAGTACTGGAGCGATTAACCGAGGCAAACCTTTACCCATACACCAAGTTTTACCTACGCAACATTAAGCAGCGTTTTGACCAATACTGGAAGAATCACTTCTCAACCATCGGTTTGATTGGTACTAACGAAGCGGCGTTGAACTTATTGGGCGTTGACATAGGCACGGAAAAGGGTAAAACTTTTGCTGAAAAAATCCTTGATTTCATGCGCGACCGACTGGTTGAATATCAGAAAGAGACTGGCAATAATTACAATTTGGAAGCGACGCCAGCTGAAGGCACGACCTACCGTTTGGCGCAGATTGACAAAGCTAGTTTCCCTGACCGAGCACACTTTGCCAATGGTTTGGGCGCGGCGGTTAAACATCCGTTCTATACCAATTCCAGCCACTTGCCGGTCAACTATACTGACGATCTGTTTGAGCTGATGGATCTGCAGGATAACTTGCAGACTAAATACACGGGCGGTACGGTGATTCACTTCTTCTTAGGCGAACGCATGGATGATCCGCAGACGCTGAAGAAACTGGTCAAAACGATTTGCGAAAATTACAAATTGCCGTACTTTACCTTTACGCCGAGTTTCTCGATTTGCGCCAATCACGGCTATATCGTCGGCGAACATCCGGCTTGCCCGAATTGCGGCGAAAGCACTGAGGTGTACTCGCGGGTGGTTGGTTTCTTGCGCCCAGTTTCCCAATGGAATAACGGTAAGCAAGCTGAATTTGACATGAGGGAGCATTATGACGATGCCGCCGAGCATGAGCGAGTCAACGCCGTCGCTGTCCCAGCTTAGGGTGGCGATTGGCGGGATTCAGAAGCTGTCGCTGGTTGACTATCCGGGGCACGTGGCGGCAGCGCTGTTTCTCTCGGGCTGTAATATGCGCTGCGGTTATTGCCATAATCCTGAGCTAGTACTGCCCGAGCGGTTAGCGCCGAGCATCCCGGTCGAGGAGGCGATGATATTCTTGAAATCGCGCATTGGCCGGCTGGACGGCGTGGTGATTTCTGGCGGCGAGCCGACGGTCAACGAAGATTTGCCGGTGTTGTGCCGGATGATCAAGAGCCTCGGCTTTGATGTCAAGCTGGATACTAACGGCACGCATCCTGACATGGTGCGCGGCATGATCGAGGAGGGGACAATTGATTTCATCGCCATGGACGTTAAAGGCCCATTAGAAAAATACGTGGAGATTGCGGCCCGGCCGATTGATCTGGGGGCAATCAAAGAGAACGTGCGGTTGATGATTGATTCAGGGATTGGCCATGAATTTCGGACGACGATCGTTCGCGAGCAGCTGGAGGTGGCGGATTTTGAAAAGATTGGCGAGTTGGTTAAAGGCGCCAAGCGATTTGCTCTGCAACATTTTCGTACTGGCACTACGATCAGCCCGAAATTCGCCAACTACCACACCTTTACTGATGAGGAATTCAGAGCCGCTCAAAAAATAATGGAAAGGTATGTTGAGGAATGCGTGATTCACTAACTGTTGAAATTGTGCGGGTGCGCCAGGAAAACCCCGAGGTGACGACGCTGTATGTTGTGCGGCCGTTTGACTTTATGGCGGGGCAATATATCACGGTGTTTATTGAGAGCAGCCAGGTGCGCGAAGGTAAGGCGTATAGTATTTCCTCGCGCCCGCACGAGGAATTGATGTCGATTACCGTGAAAAATGTTGGCGGTGAATTCTCGAGTTATTTGTGTTCGCGCCGCGTTGGCGATACGCTGCACATTAGCCGGGCATACGGCGATTTCAATCCGCAGACTGAGCGGTCATTGGTCGGCATCGCGGCGGGGTGCGGGCTGAGTCCGATTTGGAGTATTTTGGCGGACGCCCAGCAGCCGACCTTTCTCTATTTGAGTCAAAAATCGCCAGAATATATGGTGTTCTCGGAAGAGTTAGCAGCGTCGAATATTACAGTCAACAAGTTTAGTACTCGTCAGCAGGTTGAGGAAACAGACGGCTGGCATAACGGGCGGTTTGAGGTGGCGAAGATTGTGAGTGAAGTGCCGAGTGAGGCGCACTTTCTGGTTTGTGGAAGTCTGCCATTTGTGCGCGATGTTTGGCAAAAACTAACCGCCGCTGGCGTCGACGAATCACATATTTCAACGGAGACATTTTTTGAGCAATGATTGGAGAGGCGACTACAGGAGAATTATCACCAACAGGAAGTAACGGTGATAAGTTTGATGTGTTTTTGTCGTTGAGGGATGGTGCTGGCGGTGAGGAATTTTCGTCTGGAATTGACGACATTGGTGAAGAAGCAACTGCTGGTGTAGACGAAGCGGCTGGTAAGCTTGACTTGGTGGCGGTGGCTAGTGGTGAAAAAAAACTACCCCCCACTGAGGAAGTGTCTGCGTCCATTGGTCAAACAGCATGCGTGACATGTGTTGGCTGCCCATTTCTTAGCCAGTGTATAAAGCCTCAGGCGTTAGCCGTGAAACAGGAATCAGAGAGTCAGGATAAACTATCTGACAATATGAGTTATGCGGGTGAAGAGGCGGTTCCTAATCTGATGGAAATAACACCAAAACAAAGCTATCTGGAGAGATTGTTAGCTCCAGACGACTTCAATAGTCTGGATGAAAATGGACGCGGAGAATTGGTGATGGCGGGATATTCAGAACCTACCGATTATCAAGAATCTATTACTAAAAAAGTGCCTGAGCCAGTGGTAGCAGAGACAAAACCCATAGATTTAACAACTAAGACAGATGAGCCGACTGAGCAAATTGTGCAGCAAAAACGAGAAACCAAAATTTCGACTGACCAGACGGTTGAAGTTTCGGGCAAGGGTGTGGATATTGAAGCAACAGAAACGCCATTCTTTGAGTTAAAAACAGCCCCAGAAATTGTCGCTGACGATACTACAGATGCCGGGGAAGCTCTGCCAGAAAGTGCTAGTAAAGTTTTCAGTGATACATCTGGCGAGGAACATTTTACCGAACCAACAGAGGAAAATCGTCCATCGATAGAAATAAAACAGCAGACTTTTGATGTTATTTCTGGTGCAGCAGATAAAAAAAACCAGCAGCCAGCATTCGAACCTCCAGACATACTGATGCAAACGAAAACGAGAACTGTGTCATCATCGCCAGCGGTAAGCGAGGATACTCAAACTGGTGATAAGAGTTGTAATTCGCTGGAAAATGAAACTGTTTACCTTATGGCTAGCGAGGATAAGGTTACTACTAGTGTTGTGAAAAATACATATGATGGCGATGATGCTGCTGCGGTGTCTGACATAAAACCATCATCAATTGAACATCCGAAAGAAAATAACGTTGTTGCGGCAGCGCCAAAACTGTCTGATTCTGAACCGAGACAAATGGCAGCAAGCAGCTTCACGTCAGCTTCTGAACAGCGGTCGGCGGCGCAATTTGATGCAACAGGGATAGATAAGCTGCCGTCAGGATCAATTGATGGTTCTAATGCAAAGCCGCTACAAAATGCGCAGCCTCGCGAAGCTAAACTTGGTATGGCGGCAGGTTATGATGACTCTATCCAAACTCTTGACGGCGCCGATAATGAACAGCCCGGGAATTTGACGCCGGACGTAGATGATGTGCTGCGACCTCAGGAGCGAACGGTCGCGGCTAGCGTGCCGGCGGAATACGATAAAAACGAGACGTATCAATCGTCAGGCAGTTATTCTATTGGTCAATCTGGCGGAGCGCCGCAAGCTATATTGTTACAGGAGCAGATGCTTGTCGAAAGTAGCGAGAACTCTTTGATCATCGGCGATCGTGCCGATTTTGATAATAATTTGGCACAGCCGAAGATTGATGATGTAGAAACAGATGTATTCGTAGCGAATGATGTGGTAAATACAACAAATAAAACTGATATGGCGGCATCTGTAGAAATGATAGACATTGCGCCGAATCTACCAGATAAACACACAGTAGTTGATAGAAATGGCGCTCAACTTGCCGTTGATCTGTCGCAGGAATTGGGTGATGAATTAGCGGTTGATACGGATGCGAGCGAGCCGCAAATTCCTGTCTTTAGGCAACTTGATTGCTCTGACGCCACTATGGACATTAGTCGCAGTGAAGATAAGATTTGGGCTGAGGAAGAGGTATTTTTTGTGAAGCAGGATTTGCCGGTAGTGGAATCAAAATTAACTTTAACTGAAGTAGCCGCGGTGATATCGCCGGCAGAAGTCGTTACGGCGCGTGAAGAAGCCGATAATTTAAAACTCTCCGTAGACGACGAGATTGGTATTGATATGGATTCCGTGGGACAGTTGGACAACTTCAAGACATCATCAGTTTCTGAAATCGCCAATGATTATGAGCCAGTAGAGCAGATAGCTATTCCTGTTTCACTGGCTATTGAGCCAATATCTGATGTTGAGCTGGATGAGCCAACAGTGGAAATTTCAGAGGAGCGCATCATGCCTCGCGAGGAGCATGACAGTATAGTTATGGAAGTATCGGAAAAAAGCGATTTACCGCGTGCGGATGATGAAGTTGAAGCTATAATTACGGATACCAGCGACGTAGAGCCAACTATTGATTTACTTGAAGAGCAAGAAGAACTTGCTGCTAATGAGGTATCTGAGGCGGTAGAATCTGAACTGGACGAGCAGAATGATTTGGCGGTTGACAGCTACGGTTATAATAGCGAAACGAGTACCGTGAGCGATAATGTTTTGGTCGTAAAAAGCCGTCAATCCCCTGGCCTATGGCCGGACGACAGTCGGCTCAATCCAGAAGAAGAGTCTGCGTCAATGGCTCAATCAAGCGCGGATGATATGTCATTAGTGTCGCGGCTGGTTGGCATGTTCGTGGTAGCAATGTGCGTGGTGCGCGGTCGGCAGTCAGTGAAAGTTTAGTAAACACACCGCCTAAAGAGGTAGCAATGAAGTAGTATAATTAGATATATGAAAGCGCTGCAAACTAACATTAAATTATTCTTATATACGCCAAACAAATTCTTTGAGATACCTAATTTCCAGCGTCCCTATTCTTGGACAGCCGATAATGTCCAAATGTTTTTAGACGACCTTGAAGAGGTGAAGCGTGGAGATAAAAAGCATTATTTCGGCAGTATCGTGTATATCAACGACGGCGACCGAAGTGTCATTATCGACGGTCAGCAGCGTGCGACGACAGTTTTGCTGATGATTACCGCAATTTACCATTTGGCGCTGGAATCTCCTGAAAAGATTGAACTGGTAGCCGAGCAAATCAAGGACGAGTATTTATACAATAGATATGCAAAACAATATGGATCAGAGGAAAACCGTATCAAACTTCGGGCGGTAACTACTGACAATAAAATATTTGAGAAAATATTTAGCCAGGCGGAATTGACCGAGTATGAAAAGAAAAGTAATTTATACAAGTCCTATCTTCAATTTTATGAATATTTTAGAGATCGTGATCATTTAGAACAGTATATTAACACGCTTGATGATTTTGAAATTGTCACAATCGTGCTAGATAAAGATGACGATAATCCACAAAAAGTTTTTGAAAGTATTAACTCAACTGGCAAGCCATTGACAGATGGCGATAAAATTCGGAATTTTTCATTGATGTTGCACACCTCAGAAAAACAAGATTATGTTTTGACTAACTATTGGCAGCATATTGAAACATACTTAACCGATCCGCAGCGTGATGATATTACCGACTTCTTCCGTGTTTATTTGATTGCTAAAAACCAATCGGTCGTAAATACTGATAAGGTGTATCCAGAGTTTAAAAAAGCTTTTTCTAATAATATTTCTGATGATCAGTCGTATGAATCGCTTGACACATTTTATGGTGAGATTTTGAGAATATTAAAATACTATCGCTTTTTGAAGTTTGATATAGATGTCAATAATGAATTTACCAAGCTGAAATCGGCAGCGTTCATTATGCGCTATTTGAGAATCGAAGCATTCTTCCCGTATGTTGTATCAGTTATGAAATATTGGCAAGATGGACATTTGTCTGATGATGAAATTGCTGAGGTATTTGATGTGCTATGTGTCTACTTTTCGCGGCGTATCGTCGTTAACCTATCGACAGCAAGTCTAGATAACTATTTTGCGGGATTGCATAGAAATATATTATCGAGTGTCGAACAGAACGATGCAGTATATATTGAAGTGCTAAAATACACTATGCTTTCGAGAAGTGGACAAACTCGCCTCCCAAGAAATAATGAAATAGAAACAGCGATAAAAGCAAACTTTACCTATAATCAGCGCTCTTCCAATGTTATGTATTTGTTAACTGCGGTTGACGATGAGTCTAAGGACGTGTCATTGCTGAAACAAATTAATAACAAAGAGCTACACTTAACGATTGAACATATTATGCCGCAAACCATGACCAATGCTTGGCGGGATGAGCTCGGTGACTATGCCGACGAAATTCATGGCACATATTTGCATGGGCTAGCGAATTTGACATTGACGGGGTATAACTCTGAATATTCAAACAAGAGTTTCCGGGAAAAGCGCGATATGCCAGACGGGTTTGCTGATAGCCCGCTTAAGATTAATAAGACTGTTGCTAAATATGATACATGGAATGAAGCGGCAATATTGGAGCGCCAGCGGTGGTGGATTGATAAAATAATTAAAATTTGGCCGCTGCCAACAAGTACGTTTGAACCGCCAGTGCTTGATACGAAAGTTAATATTTTTGATGATGTTGATTTCAAGGGCACAATGGTAAAGATGTTCTATATCGGTGATGATTCATATCCAGTAACGAGCTGGTCGCAAATTCTTGGCGTCTATTGCGAGTATTTGTATGACGAGAACCCTGATTTTACTGATCAGATTATGAATAGCGAAAAGACGAAAAATTGGATTAGTAATGATTCTAAAAGATTTTTTAATTCCGTAAAGATTCACGACACAGGGCTTGTGGTTGACGTAGCAACAAATACGAATCAAAAAATACGGCTCATGCGCGAACTAGCGGAGATGTTTTATGTTGATAAAATCTCTATCAATGTTGAATTGACAAAGCCGATTGAACAGTAGGTATGTGTGCAGCTTGACAACTTTAGTTTAGTTAGGGCACTTGCTATACTGTCTATATGAGAATCTCCGTCCACCTCAAACCCAACTCCCGCCACCGCGAAGAGGTGGTAGTTGGTGACGATGGTGTGCTGACGATTTACACCAAGGCTCCAGCCATTGAAGGGCGGGCAAATATGGCGGCGGCGAAGTTGCTAGCAAAATACTTTGGCGTGGCTGTATCAAAGGTAAAATTAGTGCGCGGCGCAGCTTCGAAATATAAGCTGTTTGAGATTACGGATAATACATAGAGATTCAAGGGTGTTATAATACAAACTAGATAAGTTAAAAAAGAAGAACAATAGTGAAAATAGATATTCATTGTCATACCAAAAAGATTCGTAGTGGTGAGCTGGAGTCTCGAGCGGTAACAAAGGAAGTATTCTCAAAAAGTATACAAGATGCGGAAGTTGACATAGTCGCGATAACAAACCATGACGTTTTTGATAAAGAACAGTACGATGAGTTTGTTGAGTATGTAGGTAGTAACTTTCAAATATGGCCCGGGA
>CAUPXC010000022.1:0-13114 GCA_963514965.1 uncultured Candidatus Saccharibacteria bacterium
CTTAAATATAATCCACTGTATCTATATGGTGGTTCGGGTCTTGGTAAAACTCACCTCATGCAAGCTGTTGGTAATGAGATCATCAAACAGCAGCCGTCAGCTCGAGTGCTGTACACAACAACCGAGGCTTTTGTGAATGAATTCCTTGACTATATCCGTTTCAAGAAAAAAGGTTTTTCTGATAAATATCGCAATGTTGATGTGCTGATCGTTGATGATATGCAGTTTATTGCTGGTAAAGAAAAAACTCAAGATGAATTTTTTCACACGTTTAACGACCTCCACCAAAACAATAAACAAATTATCATCAGCTCTGATAAACCACCGAAGAGCATCCCTACCCTCACCGACCGACTGCGCAGCCGTTTTGAATGGGGTATGGCGATTGATATTCAAATGCCTGACTATGAAACACGGTGTGCCATCGTCAAAGCAAAAGCTAGCCTCAGTGGCACTGAACTAGAATCAGGTGTTGTTGAATATTTGGCAGCTAATTTTAAAACCAATATCCGAGAGTTAGAGGGCGCGCTTAACCGTCTGTTAGCCTATGCTGACATGCAAGGTTTCGTACCAGACGTAGCAGCAGCCGAAAGTGTCCTGGGAGACATGAAACGCGTTCGCCCACAACACATCACCGCCAAACAAATCATTGATCGTACAGCACGCTATTTTAATCTGGATCCAAAAGATATGTGTTCAGCCAGGCGCGATAAGTTTATCGTCCAGCCGCGACAAATTGCCATGTATCTGTTGCGTAGCGAGTTAAAAATGAGTTTTCCAAAAATTGCTCAAGAACTTGGCCGTAAAGACCACACCACAGCCATGCACTCTGTCGAAAAAATTACCAAAGAAAGTTTAACTAACCAGCTAGTGCGCGAACAAATCAATGACGTCAAGGACAAACTATATGTGCAAAATTAGTGGAAAACCTGTGTATGACCTATGGAATTCTATCTGCAGTTTGCGACTAAGCTTGTGGCAAAGTCTGGCGGGCTCCGCATGGCTGTGGGTTAACCCAGGCTTATCCACTACCTTGTACCAAGTTACTCCACAAACCTATCCACAGCTTTTATCGCCCACTCACCTCTGTCTGAACACTTGTTTTACTCAGTTTCCACAGCACCTATTATTATTAACACCAGATAAAAAATAAGAAAGGTTATATAATAGTAACTATGAAGCTTTCAGTCACACAAGAAAATTTCGCAAAAGCACTTAGTAATATCGGAAGGGTGGCTTCTGGTCGTGTCGAACTTCCCATCTTGAATAATATTTTGCTTCGCACCGATGGGGGGAGATTATTGATTGCAGCTACCAATTTGGAAATTGCTTCCACTCAGTATATTGGCGCCAAAATACAATCACCAGGTTCGATCACTATCCCAGCACGATTGATCTCAGAATTTATCTCAACCCTGCCAAGCGGTACTATCGACCTGGAGACTAAAGATGACCACTTACACATCACTTCTGGTAAATTTAAATCAGTCATCAACGGCGTTATTGCTGATGAGTTTCCAGAATTACCAACTATCAATGAAGATACGGCAGTGCGCTACGAAATCGCCACTGATGATCTGAAAAAGGCGGTGTCGCAAACTATCTTGGCGGCCAGCTCTGATATGGCCCGAGCAGTGCTGACTGGCGTGTATTGGCATACGTTTGAAAATGAATTATACCTGGCAGCGACTGACGGCTACCGGTTAGCTGAGCGAAAACTCATGAAAGCAGATGGTGAAGTTGCAGCCATCATTCCAACGTCTGCTCTACAGGAAGTCATTCGTAGTTTGAGCGACGCCACAGAAACCATCGTGATATTGTTTGGCGATGATCAAGTTTGTTTCCAGACACCAGAGCTAGAAATTATCAGCCGCTTGATCGATGGAAAATTTCCAGATTATCGCCAGCTGATTCCTCAGCAGTCACAAACGGAAATCATCGTTTCGCGCGCCGACCTCAGTCGCATCACCAAAGTTGCTAGTTTGTTTGCCCGTGAGTCAGGCGGCGGCGTTACTATCAATGCTTCGGCTGAAAATAATATCATCTCCATCCACTCCATTGCCTCAGAACTTGGTGAAAATACCTCAGAAGCTACCGCTAAGATTTCCGCTGATGGTCAGATTACGCTCAATTCTCGGTACTTGACTGAGGCGTTAAACGTCACCGACGGAGATGAAGTGTCGTTTGCTTTCAGTGGTAAACTCTCTCCTTGTATCATTCAGTCTACGGCAAAAAAACGTGATTATATCCACATCATTATGCCACTAAAAAGTTAGGTTAATAATCACGGAACTTATAACACCATGATGGTCGTCCGTCGCCACATGGTACAGCGGCTCGACTCTCTTTTTCTTTCTTGGTCGGTATGATGTAATTATTTACCTTCATGTCGTAGTTATCTGGCGTCGCGCCAAGTTTAGCTAATTTCTCTAATATTTGACTCAGGAGAGCTTCGCCATTACGTCCAGCCATGGTGATACAGATGCCAATTTTATGCGATTTCTTGATATCCGTGCGATACGGCTGGCAAGAAAATACTCGATAGTCTCTGTCCTCAAATGGTAAGTGTTGCAATATCGGGTTGGCCTTATCAATCTCTTTACCGACCCTATTCACTTCTCGACTACCTAGACCATCAAAAACCTTGGCGTATTTTTTCTGCTTCAGCTCATTTTTTGCTTTATCGGTTTTTGGTGTTAAAGCAAACAGTATGTTCCGTTCTTTTCCCTTTTCTAAATCAAGTTCAACGGTATATGTGTCGTAACCATCAGCGCTAAAACTAAAAGTATGTTTACCGCTTTTAACCGCTACGGGCTTGTCAGACTTGATGACCTGATTTTTCACTGAGTCGTACGACATTTTAACAGTCTCTGGAGCAAAGGTCGCCAGTAATGTAGTATCGTGCGTGACTGTTTGAAATACATAATATGAGATAAACGCAACAATCAGCGCGCCGACAATCACTGCACCGCCAATAATTTTTTGCTTTGTGATGACTGGCTGCATGATATTTCCTTTCTAGGTTTTGTTTGATTGAATGACGCGAACCAAGATATTACCTGGTTGAGTGAGTTGATAGTCAACAGATCCTTGCTTGATGAATATCGGTACTGTATCACCAAGAGAGGCATTAGCGGCGACGTAACCTCCACCGACGTCACCAGTGTAAATCAAGGTATGTCCGTAGCCACCATGGCTTGGGTGGAGGAGGATATCACCTGGCTGCAAGTCTGAAGCAGATGGACGATCGATGATTTTGAATTTTTCTGGATGAGATTTTACATAAGAATATTGTGCTGTAGTGCCAATCGGTTCATAATCTTTATCTGCACCAGAAGTACGCAGCACCGTCGCTACAAATCTACCGCAGTCACTGTCTGAACTACCGACGACACTTGGGTTATTCTTTTTGACTGCATCGATATATTCAGCCTTAGCCGTCTGGTTATTAGCCCCTTTGTCAGTATTTGGATTCCACGCCAACTGCTTGGCTGTATCGACGATGCTCTGCCCGGCGACACTAGACCCATTACCACTACAACCAGTTGCTGATGCTGAACTAATTTGTGCACCGCTCGAATCACCACCGGCGCTTGCCGCGATTTTTGACGGATCGCCGTCTTGGATTTTACCCTTGTAGCTGTTGAAAATCTCAGAGGCATACTGGGCACGGTTACCTTCTTCGCCTGCACCGTACCGCTCAAATGTTTCACCAAACTCAACCGCCAAAGCACTGACACCACTACCCGATTTGTCAGTGTGTTTAAGCAGTACTTTCAGACCAGCATTTTCTGCCCCATTCAGCTCCTCCCAGAGGTATTCTAGCTGCCCTTCGATGGTACTGTAATTTGGCTTCTTCTCCAGATTCGTGCGGCGTCCGCCTAGCCACTGCGCGATACCGTATGCACCAATACTGTTGAGGGCGCTCGGATCAATGCGAGATTCCTGCTGGAGGTTACCAGCCACCGCTGCTGCTTGTACTAACGTTAGACCCTTGCCGGTAAAAAACTTAAGAACTTTTTCTACGTTTTCACCAGAAAGTTCACCAGTCGCAGTATTTTGGGTTGAGCAGATTTGACCGTTTGGATTGTTGATATTGATGTCATTGAGAATGTAGTCTTGGTAAGGAATACCGGCCGGTTGATCCTTCTTCTTTTCTTTGTCTTTCTCTGGCGCTGCTGAGGAGTTGGCGGTCAAAAATATGATACAACTCACCAAAGCTAACAGTAGACCAATAGTTACTCGTTTCATTGTACTCTCCTTGCATAATCCCAGTGCCACGGCTCATCTTTATACCAACCAGGATTATTACGATCTCTTGCCCATGGTGGGTTAACAAAGCCATATTTTGAGGCATTTGATGCTAGCCACAGATAAATTGGCGTATTAAAACCTGAACCACCTATATTAATATCTAGGGCTAGTCCATGTCCATGTTTTGATGTTCCTGGAGTTGCTTGTGTTATACCGCTTGAGAAGTAATCTTGTTGTGTTGCTAATGTACGGTATGATTCGGTAATTGTCATGTGTTGACCACCATGTTCTTGAGCATAGGCTTCATTCATAGCATCGAAAGCTTGAGCGGCCTTTGGATGCATGTAATGTCCTGGTGCAGTTTTCAACTCACTCATGGCTGACAGTGGAATCTCACCGTTTCTGTGTCCACCCCACGACGCAGGTTCATTTCCAAAAGTCTGTGCTTCTTCTAATTCCGGTGGACCGATAGCGTCGCCGACTGGTCCGCTACTTGGCTGTTGTGCCCCAGTATTGGCTGATGGATCATCAATTTCTTTTGGATAATATTTACCTTCTTTGTCGTCCGCCATCAAGGCCAGGTTGCCAGCTACGGTTAACTCCAAGGCACATGGATCGGCCACACTGTACGTCGGGACTAAGTCGCCTTCATGAATACCATAACTGGCTTCACGTTCTTTAGCCTTGGTTGAGCAGACAGCATCAGTGTACTGACTTGGGTCGGCTTTATACACTGCTTCGTCAGTAAAACCATGCCAAGTTACACCGAAAGCTCGCATGACGGCTGCTTGGTCATATTTGGCGGCATGCGTGTTGGTTGGCGTGACAGCAGATGCTAGGGCAATTGGTGCCCGTGCAAGTAGTCGCGCGGTCGAAAATCCAGACGTTGGCATGACGGCGAGTAATTGTCCAGCCACTGAGCGTTTGAGCGTTGGGTCGAACAATTTTGCCATCAATGGTTGTTCACGGAATTCTTCGTCGTGCTCCTGCTCAATTTGTTTTGCCAGTACACTAACCTGCTGGTTGGTTAATCGCGCTCCTCCAATTCCATCTGGCTGTTTGGAGCCTGAATCAGCACCAGCCTGTCCGGCTTCAGTACTACTCTGCATAGTTGTTGTCAGTCCGCCGTGTAGAGCCTCAAAGTTATTGTTACCCGGCGCGTCAACCCCCACCTCTGGTATGCCAAATAGCAAACTTACCGCCCAACCCATGGCTTTTTCGATCAAGCCTTCAGAGAGTTCAACCAGCTGCTTTAATCCTGGCAATTCCTGTAAATAACTAAAGAACCAGCTAAATACCTTACCGACTGTATCACCAACAAAGTCAATGATTGCGCCGAACGTACTATTCCAGGCTTTGGCTATCCCCGCTAACACTTGCCAGACAGGATATTTCGTAAAGGTAGTGTAGTCTTTGACAATCTTTTTTTCTGGACAGACAAGCTCACCGGGATCTAAGGCAACCACCTTTTCTTCACCACCAACCTCGCACTTGGTGCGAATACCACCGTCCTCAGCGTAGGCTGTTGGGTATAATAATGATGCTGCGGTGTTATTGCCGCCAAATGTTGCCTGAAATATTGGTGCTGCTTCGGCGCCGTCAAATAGCGAGGTTGCCAACTCAACATGTTGAATATTATCAATTGTTCCCGCCCGGATTTGGTCTCGGGTCAAGACTGGGCTAGCTTCTTCATCATAAGTGAACGCGGTATACAGCTGCTTCTTTTGGTCAGCTCCGACAATTTCAATAACCTTTTCATTAACTGCTCCAACAATCTTTGCAACCAAATCAATTGCTCCAATGATGGCGTTTGCAGCTGCTATTTTCTTAAACAGTTGCTTACTGATGATTTTGCCTAGCGGTGTGTCCGGTGCTGCTTTGGATAGAGAATCGATATTATTAAGAGCTTCTTTTTGACCTTTAATTTTTTTCACCTTTTCATCGGCTTTTGTCTTATTGTCACCTGTCGCTTTTTCAGCCTCTTTTTCTGCTTCGCTAATCTTACTATCAAGGTCGTTATTTAATTTATCTAATGTGTCTTGGCATTTTTTAGCGTCAGTACCATCCAAACATCCTAAATACGCTGCAAAACGAGGCGACATTTTAGCGGTGATACGCGTATTCATATTTAGCTTAATCTTAGCCTTAAAATCAGCATATTTCTGACCAGCTTTCTCCGGTATGATATTAAACTTTTTCACCCCATATTTTCGGTACAAAACACGTTTGGATAGATAGCGCATGAAGTAATTACGGCCATGAACTTTACGTGTCATCTTTTTGATGTGACGACGCATATCTTTGTGAGATAATTCCTTTTCTACCCCCTGCAGGACAGAGTTCATATCTTTTGACTCAAGATGCATGGTAAATGAGGTCGCTTTACCACCCAGGGTGTTTCTACCACTTGCATTAAAGACGGCCTTGACGTTTCTTCCTTCTTTTTCAAATTTAGCATCAAGCTGCTCTTCAAACCACGTGCTGTATTTTGTAGCTCCCAGGTGACACAAAACACCACCGCCAGCACAGAACACGAGATTGGCATCGCCAGGATATGCGGTTTGCATCATTTTCATGGCGACCCAACGAGTGGTGATATACTCGAGTCGTTGGTTGATGGCGTGCTGTGGCACAGAGCTGAGCTGGTCGGTGATGGTGGAGACCATGGCATCAAGCTTATATGGCAAAATTGTGAAAAATAACATCATTAAGCCAAATAATCCTCCACCAATGCCGGCTGTAGCGCCCCATTTTCTACGACTCATATTTGCCAAGAGGTTACCACGCTTTTTACCGCCGGCCTTGCCTAAGGGTGATCGAGAATACAACTGTTCTTGACTATTAACACTGTCCGCGGCGTTGAGTCCGTCGTCTTTCTTGTCGCCATCATAAAAATTATCATTGGCGGCATTATTCTCCATGGAGTTCAGATATTTAGACGTTTGTTCAGAGGCCGGATTGAGCCGTTCATCAACATCTGGATCAGTCGTATAATCAATCCGTGGCATAATTATACTGCTCCATACCCACCAATTGGTGTTTCAGACGGAAGCTGTTGCTTTACAGGTGAAGTATTAATCAGATCATACTCGGTGTCGCTGGCTTGAATCTGGATGTGCACGTGGTTTTGTCCAGCAAAGAACAGCCCCTGTCCAACTGGGAAATTCGCCAAGCGTTTCTGCTCTTCCTCGGTTAGCTTAAACACACTGGAAAGCACATCAACGGCGCTGGATGATTGCTTGAGAAGGAGCTGCATGGATGAGTTGGCGACGATAGCGCGGCCCATTTTACTGCCCACAAAGTCCTCGACGTCCTGGGTGATGGTGGTAAGTCCTAGTTGATATTTTCGGGCTCGCTTCGCCAGGCTAAATAAGAAGCTAGCTGAGTCTTCATATTTCATCAACTGCCAAGCCTCATCAACGATCAACATACGCTTTCTTTGATCAGTTCGAGTGATGTTCCAGATGTGGTTCAATACAATATACATAGCTGTCGGGCGCAGCTCATCTTCCAGGTCTCGGATGTTAAAAACTACCATGGCGTTATTGATATCGATATTACTCTGCTGACTGAAAATACCAGCAAAAGTACCAGAGGTAAATTTCCGCAGACGCTGTGCCAGTTGCGGGCCAGTACCGCCCATGTGTAGTAATGTATCGTACAAATCATGAATGGTTGGCGGTGTTGAATTGTGGGTCAATGGATCTGATGTGATACCAACGCGAGCGTAGGTGTCGATCAACGCCTGGTCGATATCTGCTTCCTCTGCCGCGGTCAGTCCGATAGAACCAGCCACTGAACCACCCAGCATTTGGCGTAACAAACCGTGCAGCGTCACCAAGTTGGCGCGTAACGCGTCGTCTGCTTCTTCGGTGTCAATCACTCGTGGCAGATCAAATGGATTGATGCGCGTGTCACTATTCAGACTCAAGCGTATATGACTACCACCCACGGCGTCACATAGCTTTTGATACTCATTTTCCGGGTCGATGATAACGATGTCAGCACCAATCATCATACTACGCAGCGCTTCCAGTTTCACGGTAAATGACTTACCAGCACCAGACTTTGCAAACACCACCATGTTGGCATTTTCTAGAGAAAATCGGTCGAAAATCACCAAACCATTGTTATGCATATTGATGCCGTACAACACACCCTTACCGTCGGTTAGGTCAGCAGACGTGAATGGGAAGCTGGTGGAAATAGCACCAGTGTTCATGTTGCGGCGGATTTGTAATTGATCCATCAGCTGAGGGATGGTACTGTTTAATCCCTGTTCTTGCTGGTTTGACGCCACTTTACTAAAGATAAGCTGCTGACCAAAGATAGTTTCAAT
Organism: uncultured Candidatus Saccharibacteria bacterium; assembly: GCA_963514965.1. Taxonomy (GTDB): domain Bacteria; phylum Patescibacteriota; class Saccharimonadia; order Saccharimonadales; family Saccharimonadaceae; genus Nanosynbacter. The sequence continues at coordinate 8,594 of CAUPXC010000022.1, forward strand.
TTTGTGTTGAATAAAATTCAGCTCATCAAGGCTGTCGGCATAAATTGTCACATATAGTCCGTAACGGAAGAATTTTTCTGACCCAATCTGCAGCTGGTTACGCAGTTCTTCGGCGTCCTGTAGCGCAGCTTCCATGGCCGGGTCACGCACACGCCCCTTCTCTGCGTTGATATTCATACTAGCTTCCAACTGAGTCACTTTTTTACGCAAATTGTTCAGCACCACCTGAGTGTCGACCGGGTAGATAAACATGCTGATATCCAACACCTCGTCGATATTAATCACCGAACTTAACCAGCCGGTGTAAATTTCACGAGGATAACCATAGACGTAGATGGTGCGACCATATTTGGCGCCCAGTCGGAAATAACTTGCTTGAATTTCCACACTACTTGGGGCGATAAAATCTCGCAGAGTTCTCACGCCAGTCAAGAAAGCCTGCTCGACCTCAGCTTGTTCGCGAGCACGCTGTTGAGCGGCGATATCGATGGCGTCTAGTTTTTTCTTAGCCATTAGAAATCTCCTCCATATGGCGATTCACCATTTCCCTTACGGATGTAAGTCGTCGTCAGATCATTTGGGTTGCGTACTAATGGCTGACGTGCTGCAGTGTCAGGATTGTAGGAAATATAGAACAATTCTCCAAGCTGCCTGGTGTTGAGTTGCAAACTCTTCACGCCCATAGCAAACAGACCATTCATCACCGTATCGATGCGGTTTTTGATCTCATCTTTTGCTTTTTCATACATTGGTTGATCGATTCTAGTGATCAATGTTTCCTTTTTACCACTAAAGAAACTATCAAACAGACCCTTTGCTTGCTGCTTCATAGCATTGACATCGCCACCAGGAAAATACGGCACCACGATGAAAAATCGCTTATCCATAATGTTTGCCTCTTGGGACAGTACCTCTATGAAGTTCATATAGTCATCCATCAACACATTAAGTAACATATTGTCTTGAGAGCGTCGAATGCGCGACAATCGGTCAAGGTATGGACCGATATCGACACGCTGTGATCGTACTAGGATCTGAACTGGAAAATAGAGCGAGTTGAGTAGGTTTTGATAGCTAAATTCGATAGCTTCTCGCTCACGAGTACTCATCAAATCAAAGTTGATAGACTGACATTCTATCACCGCACGAAAACTACCATCACTCATGATGATCATGTTTTCACGCATTTCTGAAAACAATAACGTATTTTGTGTGCTGATGGCGCTCTTTTTGTCTTTCGGAGCTGGTGGATTCTGTGGATTTGGAGCTGGCTGACCTGGCTGAGTTATACCAGGCTGCATCGGTGACGCCGGCTGACCAGGTTGTAGCTGCTGTGGCGGTAATGGTTGACTAGGCTGTCCAGAAACAACCGGCGGTGTCGTCGGGTTGGGTGGTAACTGATATGGTTGTTGATTATCTGGTTGCATTTCCCACCTAACGTAGTGAAATCACCACTTCCTCCTCAGCTGTTTCCTCTGAGCGTTTATGTATCCGATCTGCTTCTTTTTGTAGGGTCGCTATGGAAAGATCGGAATGATTATTTGCCAAATCTATTATACCAGGGTCCACAGGTTGTTGTATAGGTTGATTTTGGTCAGCTGGTGGGGTGACGGTAGGTCGCTCACCTGCTGGAGATAGGACACCCTGGCGCATGTGAGGGTATGGATTGACGGTTAGCTTTGGTATATCTTCCTCTTGAGCTGCCATGAAAACTGCTGGCTGAGTCGGCTGTTGTGCCGTTGGTGTTTGAGGTTTTTGCATGCGCTGCATCAGTTGTTCTCGTCGCTGTTGGTCTGTCTCGGCGATCATATCAGCAATTTGTCGTGAAGTAGTATTACCCCGATCCAAAATATCTTCCTCTGCCTGGACAGCGGTATTATAGAAATCAGCCTGTAGTGAACTGGCGGTATCTAAATTACCCGTTGCTTCCGGGTTGCCGACGCCGCGGACTGACCAGCCATGCGTGTCAACGATATTTGCTAGGTATGATAATCGTCGCTGAATCTCTCGTTGATCATAGTTTTTACTCAGATTTTCTTCCTTAGTTTTTGGTGCCACCACTTCTATCAGTGTCTCCACTCCGTCCGGTTCCCAGAGTCGCACGCGCGGTTTTAAGAAAAATGATATCACTGCCGCAATATATATTTCCATCGGCTGTTCTTTGCGCAGCGGCAACGCCAATACGGTGAAAAACACCCCAAATGGCAAAGGAATGATTGCTAATGGTAACAAGGCAACTCCTAGCGCCCACGCTATACCAAAAAAGCCCACCGCGATGATGAGAAACACAAATTGCTTAAAACTGAACGGCCCAAGCAGCTTGTCTTCTGCTTCCACATCCTGGGGCACTCTATACACAGCCATATGCTACTAGTATAGCAAAGATAGCTTAACTAGTTAAATCCTCAGGCTTAATCCCTAGAGAAAGAGATATCTCTCGAATTGTATTACCAGTTTTACCAATTCGACTACTAAACCGAGGATCGGTTTGTGCCAAAACAAGGTTCTTGCGCAACGTATCCAGACCAGCTTCATTGATTTGCGAGACAAAGCTTTGGTCGCTCAACGCTTCCTTTAGTGGCTTTAGGTAAGCCAAGTCTGAACCGACAATTGCTTCGGTCGACAAACCACCGATGTTAAGGTTATCGAGCATAAGTTTCCTCATGTAGTCTGGGCCGTTCATATTAACATTGTTGGCCTTGATAGCCGCTGCAGCTGCACCACCTAACCAAGCTGGTTTAGCAGAGTTGGACAGCAGCGCGTCACCGTATTCTTGTGCAAAGTCGTCATTAAGCGCACCGAAGTCGGTTTTTTGCAGCAAGCTTTGGATGGCCACGGCATCTTTACCACCTAACACGTGGTGAATCGCTGCATAGCGGATATCATCAGTAACCGTCAAGCCGCGTCGACTAACACCATTGGCCAATTCCACCATATCATCATTGCTGACGTTCATGGCATTGAGAATAGTCATAGCGTTCTCAATCGATTCCTTATTAGCCTTAGTGATGGTGCTACGTGCCGTTGACCACACACGCTGTGAACCACGGTCGTTACCAAAGTACATATTTTCCACAGAACCTGCTTGGGCTCGCAAATCCTCTTGGTTAGCTAAGTCGTTTGCTAAGATGTAGTCATTAACGCGCTGAATACTGTTTTTTCGCAGCCCCTGAATCGCAATACTGCGTGCTTCTCGTTGAGTTTCTTCCTGTAGTGTTTCATAGCGGCGGGCAGCTCTCTTTTTCAGATTGGCTGGTGTCGGTGTACCCTCAACTTTCATCTCCTCATAAGCGTTTGCGGTCGTGACATCAGCTAGTGACAATTGGTCAGCGGCAGCTCGCGACTCAATGTCAGCAATTTGGTTAGCGCGGGAAAGCTTGTAGGCTGCGTCAGCCCGTTTTTGGTAGGCTTCTGAACGAGTTTTGAACTTACGCGAGCGGTAATTAGCCCAGCGCCCCATTTTGCGGATGCCACTGAATTTGCTCAGTTCGTCGTCAGCCCTACCTAGCGAATTTTTATGAGCCGCCAATTGACTGCGGTCGCGGGACCAGTTTTTAGTTCTGTCGATAACGCCGCGGTTCTTATTGTTGACGATACCAGCTACTCGACCCAGCACACCACCGCTCAGCTTGAATACCAGCGGTGCGATGGCTAGGGCTGAAACTTGAACTGCCAGTCCTAAAATCACCATGATCCATGAATTGGCGTTTTGTAAGATGATTAATCCTGCCAGCTGCGCGCCACCAAATACCACTGAAAATGCTGGGAAAAATATCACCAAGGTGAACATTAAGTTTCGCCACTTTTCAAAGAATTTTTCGGTACCTGGCAAGAGGTAGCATACGAAAGCCAGTGGTGATATGACCGTTAAGATGATCAACAATGCTTGTCGTGCTGCCAAGATGATAAAGACAACTGTCAGGGTCAATAAAATACTGGCGATGATGGGTAGTAGCCAGTAGGCGGCTGAAGCTAACGACCCGCCAGTTGCTGCCAGTGCGCCATATACCCCTGCTGTTGCTGCGCCACCAGACAGAACCATAGCTACTAGGTCGCTCCAGGTTGGTAGTGGAGCACCATTGAACGCGCCGTTTGATGACACCTGAGAACGAATTTCGTTGAACATATCTTGTAGGGCGACACCAAAGATATTTGACAGATCGATCATCGCAGCACATATGATGAAAGACAGGTTAACTAAAATTGCGGCGATAACCACTCGTGGAACTAGTTTTTTAATACCATAGTTACTGATACCAACTGAGGTGAGCTGTGAATAAATAACGATCAAAAAGGCGACGATGAACGCTGCGTTGGCGATGTTTCGCATGATGTCCCAGGCGACCTTTACCCCGGAGCTATTGTTGGAGCTGTCTATCGCTGGTGTAGTCATCAGGTCGGAGATCCAGGTATATACTTCATCGATCCCTGAGGCAATACCATTAGAGATCGGGCAAATAAACCAACACGTCCCCCCCCTCACATCACATACTGAATCACTAGGGTTACTGTCCGGTTTGA
>CAUPXC010000023.1:0-12980 GCA_963514965.1 uncultured Candidatus Saccharibacteria bacterium
TGCGCTACACCATCCTGGCGCTGCTCGACCGGCCAGAGACGACCATGCTCGACATCACCCGCATGCTAACTGATAAAAATTTCCGCAAAGAAACGCTGGGCTATTGCCGCGACACCGTGGTCTTGCAGTTCTGGAACGTCGAATTCGCCAGCTGGAACGACAAGTTCGTCGCCGAGGCGGTCGCGCCAGTCCTCAACAAAGTCGGCGCCTTTACTGCCAACCCCATCATCCGCAACATCATCGGCCAGCCCAAATCCACCTTCAATATCCGCCAAATCATGGACGAGGGCAAAATCCTCATCGTGAATCTATCCAAGGGCCTCATCGGCGAGGACAACGCCGCCATCCTCGGTTCATTCTTGGTCACCAAGATTCAGCTGGCCGCTATGTCGCGCTCTGACATCCCAGATATCCGCGACCGCCGCCCATTTTACCTCTACGTTGACGAGTTCCAGAACTTCGCCACCGACTCATTCGCCACCATCCTGTCCGAAGCCCGCAAATACGGCCTTAACCTGACCGTCGCCAACCAGTACATCTCACAGATGAATGAAACCGTGCGCGATGCAGTCTTTGGCAACGTCGGCACCATGATCTCATTCCGCGTGTCTGCTGATGACGCACCAATTCTCGCCAAACAATTTGAGCCGAATTTTGAAGCCGTCGACCTCTTGCAGATGCACAATCGTAACTTTGTCATCAACATGGTCATCGGGGGAGAGAAGACGCCAGCCTTCTCCGCACGCACCCTCGAACTTCCGCCAAGCCAGGCCGATAATACCCTGCACATCATCGAGCATTCACGACGCATGTACTCACGGAGCAGGGAGGATGTTGAAAAAGAAATCAATGCGGCTATCATGCCGCAACCACAGCCGCAGAAGCAGGCGCCTCGGCCCGCCGCTCAGCCAATTACCAAACAGCCAGCTCAGCAACCTATTGCTACTGCCAATGCCCGTCCAGCCCAGCCGCAACCAGCCCCAAACAGCAATGAAGTCGTTTTGCAGATCCGCGGCAATAGCGCAAACACCACAGCTGACTCAACTGCTACCACCGCACCAAAAAAGCGGCGACGTAGGCGGAAGAAGAGTGCTGCGTAAAACAAACCATTACAATAGCCGACACCTTCAGCTACAATAGTTTTACAGTCCCTTAAGTAAGGATTATACCAATATCTAAATTATTAGGGAACTATAACGCTGTCCAGCTATGCGGTTGATGTCATTTTATCAAATACTAAGCGCACCCACAGCAGCTTGCACTACATCAGCAAGCTCACTATATATTGGAAAATCAGGGTCATAACAGCGCACCTGTGTAATGATATCAAATCGTCTCGAATACTCTGGATGTACACCAATCACCACACGCGATCCGCTCTCAAGCTCCTTACCTAGCTCAAACAGCGCGATAGGGCAGAGGGACTCCTTTGGAAACCAAAATAACACCACTCGCGCCCGCCTGAGGTATTCATACTCCCACTCTATCTGATGCGTCGCTCCTTTGCCTTGAAGGGCTAGTGCTCTCTTACGACGTGGATTGGCCACTGCTATATCTTGATTACCCAATAGGACTAGCGCCTCCGCTTGCCAGTCTGGGCAATTGGTAATACCTCCCGCTAAAAACAAATCTACCGACGGTACTATCTCGTGCAAACCCCTATTGTCAGGTGAAAAAACTCTCATATCCCTATGATAATATCATCCAGCAAAAACAGCAACCGTATCTAAGGCGGCAGAGAAGTGATCCCTGCCCAGCTGACACGGCACCAACCTCGCCTTCCGTCAAACCCCACATGCGTTGGTCACTAAAGAATTATAGAACAAAAAGGGAACTTAAAATATTAGCATATACCATACGCCAGCACATAGCTATAACATCCTGATATATTGCTATGGTTCGATAAACAAGGAGCCTCAAGGCTCAAGATCCAGAAGCTAGAAATTCACGATATAGACAAAATGATCAACAGACATATGGCAAAGGGCAAGCTAAGTAATTTTTAACCGACCAAACGCCACAGGCAACTAAAATCCAATTGTAACATATCAAAATCAATGAGTGTGTATTCATAAAAGAGAAATATTCTTAATGTCGCACAATGTATGTTTTACGAACTGTATAGGAGATAACCATGTATGATAATGAGTGCGGCACACATATAGCTATATAAGGATATATCCAGCTAACTAAGCAGGGGCTTTGGAGTCTACCATCTTCTACTGCGCGAACAAATTGTAACTTTTGCTCTTATCATTACTCATCACACACTGTGCCTTGAAATATAAGTATATACCCACACGCTTGTATGGCTTCTGAAAGACCCATGCAGTAAAACTACAAGCGCTCAACGTAGTATTTACTACATTATACCGTGATCAGTTTTCCACATTATAACATCTTGGATGATCGACCTGTATTTGACTTTTTTCTTTTTTTATTCCCCCGCTCTGTTTTTTTGTGGATTCCCTACATTTGACTTTTTGGTTTTTGCATATTGTAATATATATTTTTGCCATTCTCATTTTAGAACAAAAAGAGAACAAGGCATCAGGCTGGGTGATACCCCACTTCACTAACCTATATCCCCTATTTATAAAATACTCGTTGGTCTACCCGCACGTCGAGATACTCTGGTCGCAGTCGCCTCTCGTCGATGAAGCGCATAGCTTTAATGGCTTGCTCAACTTGTGCCACTGCTGCCCTGTCGACGGTCATCTTGACTGCATAGCCCTTACCCTCAATCAAGAACAGCACTTGACGAACGGTATCTTGCGGCAAGACAATCTCTGAAACGGATAGCTTGTTCTTGGTAAATTGCGAAACAGCCTGCCCCAAAAAGCTCAAAAAACGTTGATTGACCACCTCTTGCCCACCAGAAAGCGGTGCACCACTTTGGTCTTTAACAGTCAGCTTTGGTGGTGCAAAATAATTACGTTCAAACGTTACGCCCGATTCATCAACAAAATATGTCTTTTCACCAGAAGACCACTGCGCAAGCGGCTGGCGAAACGTGAGTTTAGCGGTCGCCATACCAGCGCCAAATGTCTCTATGCGCACGGTTTTGACCTCTGGCGCGTGAGAAAGGAAATATTGATGCAATGCGTCTTGGTTGAGGAATGGCTTGAATCGCTCAGCAGGGCGTGAAGCATAATAATCAGTTAAAACCTTCTTGTAGGTCGCAGCTTGCTGACCGCTGGCTGTATCAGGCGTTTGTATGGAGATTGATAGCGACAGCTGGAAAGACAATAGAATCAACACCACCAAAGCAGCTAATATCATACCTATCCGCTGCATGAAAGCTTTTTGTAGATCCTGGCGTTTATGGTGGATGGTTCGCTCAGAGACTTCATCTTGCTGCTTTCGAAAGCTACTGATGGTACGGTTGAGCTGGAAGGCGGACGATTCTTTGATGATATCATCACGCATTCGACGCGGGCTATTGTTGGCCGGTGACCGCTGTTTTATTTTTTTCCTGCCAAGCAGTGACATCTACTGTCGCCTCCCCTGTTTACCAGCAGCTTCCAGGATCATTTCAGCCATATCACCAGCAGCATGCGGTTTAGCAAATTTGAGGAAATTACTACCCAAATCATGACGAATCTTCGGGGATCTGAGTAGTTTGATTAGTGTATCGCCTAGTAGATCAGGGTTCTTATCTAGTTGATCTTCGTTCACAATCACCGCAGCCAGGGCGTCTTGATAGACCTTAGCGTTTTTCAGCTGGTGGCCGGCTGTCAGCCTGCCATTTGGGATGATGACTGTTGGCATACCCAGCGCCGCCAACTCTAATAGCGTTGTTGCCCCAGCTCGCGCGACGACCACATCTGCAGCCGCTAACGCCTGTGCCATTTGTGGTCCATGCAAAAACGATTCCAAGCGCCAACCATCACGACGGTCCAAAGTTTTGCTCAGCTCGTCGTATTGATGTTGTCCAGATATCAAAAATACCGAGGCGGCCTCCAGAAGCCTATCACGATTCTTCGCCACAGCGTTGTTGATGCGCACAGCACCCAGCCCGCCACCAGTGACAACCACTAGCGGCCGTGACGGGTCAAACCCTAACTGTGCCTTGATGTCTCGCTTTTCCACGTCAGTATACGGCCGGAACTTATCTGAAATTGGTACCCCAACATATGTTGCTATCTGAGGAGAATAGCGATAATACTCGAGCGGTGCGCCCGTACCAATGCGCTTAGCAAATGGCGACAGCAGCCTGTTAGTCAACCCTGGATGAGCGTCAGAGTCATGCAGCACCAATGGAATTCTCAGTAATCGCGCAGCATAGCCAACTGGCAGACAAACATAACCACCTTTGATGAAGATGACGTCAGGGCGCCACATTAGCAGCTTGCAAAAGCTCTGCACAAAACCAATGATAACCTTGCACAAGTCGTATAAGTTAGGAAATAGGATTGAGGGTGCTAAATGCTGCAATTTGCTCTCACCGTGATAGCGACGCAATTTACCGGCGGTGATGAACGAAACCGGAATATCATAGTCGGATTCTGCAACCACTTTCTTTGCCGTTGGCCCAAACTTGCGGTCGCACCAAAATCGTAGCTCGTGCTCTCCCCTATTCTTTAACTCCTTAAACACGGCGACCACGGGCGTAACGTGTCCGCCCGAACCGCCGCCGACCGCTAAGATCCGCATGGCTATCCTTCCCTTCTGTTAATGGCTTGTGCGATGTGTAGCAAGACAGCTGAAAAACTAATCCAAGGGCCGCAGCGATGAACAGCATGCTGGTTCCACCATAACTCAATAGTGGCAATGGGATACCAGTCAATGGTGCCACCCCCGTCATAGCTGCCACATTCAATATCACGTGAGAAGCAACCCAACCAAACACACCAGCTGCCACTAATCGAAGTCTAGGGTCAGGCAGTCGCGCAGCAATGTGCAAAATACCAAGCAGCAAGGCGGTAAATAGCCCCAAAATGATCAGCAGTCCAACAAAACCAAATGTCTCACCCATGATGGCAAAGATCGAGTCGTTGATAGCCTCGGGCAGGTAGCCCGACACCTGCACGCTCTTCCCGATACCCAGTCCTAAGATACCACCCGAACCGATGGCGATGCGTGCCTGCTGCACGTGATAAGTGTTGCTGCTGCTATCCATAGACGATGTGTTCGAGTGATCACCCTGAAAGAACGTCATGACGCGCTCCAAGCGGTGCGGCGCGATGAGGATGAGCATGACGCCCGCCGCCAACAGAACGCCCACTATTTTCCAGAGAATATCTGACCGCATACCTGAGACCACCAACATAGACAAAACGATGGCGACCAACGCCAATCCAGTTCCCAGGTCCTTTTGTAGCACTACCACGATGAACATGGCTATCGCTGCTGCAATACCGAGCGGGATGAGCGTTTCCTCCACGTCGTTGATTTTGCCTTGTCGCATACGTTTACCCAAAAATCCAGCGATAAACACTAAGATACCAAATTTTAACAATTCAGCCGGCTGAAAACTTCCCAGCCCGCCGAGGTAAAACCAGCGATACGCACCATTGGTTTCCTGCGCAAACGAAACGCCCAGCATACCCAACGCCACCAGCAAAAAGCAGAAAAACAAGCCACCGACAAATAGCCAATTTGCGTATTTTTCAGTGAAAATTTTATATGGAATAATAGCACATGCAGCAAACGCTGCAAAGGAAATCACAACAGAAATAAGCTGCTTGTTAAAGAAGAACATATCGCTATAGTTCGTGCCGTATGCAAAATTCATGACATTGGCTCGTTGCGGCCCCAAAGCATACATCACCACCAAACCCAATAGCAACAATAGGCTGACATATAACGCCACCTGATAGACCGGCCGATGCTTACGAATCGTCCCGGCTGGCACACTAGGCATAGTATTACGCAATATGCCCTCCTGCCAAAGCCACGAGGAAACCGATGAACGCCATCACACATCCAATCACCCAAAAACGCATGGTAATCTTGGTCTCCGGCCAGCCACTAGCCTCCAGATGATGGTGAATTGGTGCAGATTTGAAAATTTTTCGGCCAAACAGTCGCTTGCTGGCAATTTGTAACGCGCTAGAACCTGCTTCGACCACAAATAACAAACCGATGATCGGGAGTAATAGTAATGAGTTCGTCAGCATCGCCACCACGCCCAAGCTTGCTCCATAGGCAAAAGCACCTACGTCGCCCATGAAGAACCTCGCTGGATAGATATTAAACCACAGGTAGCTGAGCAATGCGCCAACCACCGTAAAACAAAAGCCAGCCAATAAGAAGTTTCCCTGCAACAGCGCAATCACACCAAACATCACAAAACTGATAGCCAACAGCCCGCCCGCCAGACCATCCAGGCCATCTGAAATATTGACAGCATTACCCGTAGCGACGACCGCAAACGCGAACAGCGGTATGATTAGCCAGCCGACCGATAGATCACCATAAAACGGTACATGAAAGCTACTAACGCCCAATTTAGCAAAGAAGAACCATCCAAGCACCAAACCAATCAGCGTAATCAAGGCAAACTTAACCGGTGCCCGCATACCAGCGTCCTTTTTGTTACTACCGAAGATGTTCAAATAATCATCGATCAATCCCACAGCCGCACCACCAACAAAAGCTGCCAACGGCAACCATGTTTGCCGGCGGTCCAGGTTGAATAGCACGGTGATTAAGACGATGGAAACTACACCAATGATGCCGGCCATCGTAGGAATATGGCGACGCAATTTCTCCTCATGAAGTTTATCAAACACCTGCAACTTCTCGCCAGTCACCGCAGAAGTGCGTTGCCGTTTCCAGAACTGATATCTATAAGCAAAGAACGTATAAATTGGCGTCAAAAACATTGCCAGTAGGAACGCTGCTAGACTCAACACGAAGATATATGTCATTTCGTTTGTTACCGTTTGTATATAGCTTTTCATTTAGGATCTCCTCGGTGATAATTTCAAATACTCAATCATCCAGTTCGAAATATCAGTAAAAATTGGCGACGCATGCACACTACCTTCCAGCGCAACATGTTTATTTGGTGCCGATACCCTTATCATTATGACATATTCCGGCTTATCTGTGCCACCAAAACCGACATAGGTACCAGCCGTTTCTTTCATACTATATGCACCATTCACCAACAGTTCCACCGTACCCGTTTTACCACCGATAAGATAGCCCGGCTTGTCATCTTTGCCGACATAGAACGAATGACGCGCCGTATCTAGCATCGTGCGCATCTGAGCAGACGTCTCCGCGCTTACTGTGTGGCGTAGCGGCTGTGGTTTTGACCACTCGACAGCATCGCCCTTTTTCACCCCAGCGACGACCGTTGGACGGTAGTACACCCCCCCGTTGATGATTGAGCAAAATGCCGAGGCGACTTGGATTGGCGTCAAATTTATTCCCTGACCGAACGTCATGTTTGCGTACCGAACTTCATTTCCCTCTTGTTCAGTCGGACTAGTGATCAACCCTTGCGCCTCTGCAAGCTCAATTCCTGTTTTCTCACCAAAACCATATTTATCATGGAAATATTGATAAATCGTCTGTCGTGCGGCGTTATTGATGTACGAGCCATCGCCTAGTTTTCGCCCAACTGTCACTGTACCAACGTTGTGAGAGTTATTTAGCGCTTGCTGCATAGTGGTTGTACCAGTCAAACCGCGCACTGCATTACAGATTTTACGGTCACCAACTTGAGTACAATCAGTGTTTTGATAGGTTGTGTTTGGAGTGATCACGCCTTTGTCAATTCCCATCGCCATGGTAAATGATTTCATGATTGACCCCGGTTCTTGCGGTGTCATGGTCGCGGCGTTGATGAACGCAGTAGCATTTTGAACCTTGTTATACTCGGCAGGATTGAACGTCGGATAATTCGCCATAGCCAACACTCGGCCATTGTTTGGATTCATCACCACAACGCTACCCTCTGTGCCGCCAGCTTTTTGCAGACCACGCTTGAGAGCTTCTTCGGCATAACTCTGGACATTGCGGTCAATTGACAACACCAAATCCTCACCCGCCTTCGCTTCAATATTCACATCATTCTTGCCTATCATCAGCGGCACATTCCGCACGTCAGTCACTGCTCGCAGCAGTCCGTCACTACCCTTCAGCCGTTTATCCAGCGCCCCCTCAACACCATACTGGCCCTCGCCATTCGCGTTCACAAAGCCCAATACCTGTGCGCCCAAGGCTCCTTCTGGATAATTCCGAACCGAGTTGAGCTGATACAATACGCCTGAAAAGTCCCTTTTTTTCATCTGTTCAGCTTGATCTAACGTCAAACCCCGAGCCAACACCTCATAGCGCGACTTTTTGTTAGCAAGTCGCCCCTCAGCATTCTCCATAAGCTTATCGCCAGCTGTCTGACGCAGCGCTTGAATGATCTCATGGCGCTGACCGTCAGAGACGGTTTGTGGATCAGCCACCACATTAAATATCATGCGGTTCAGCACCACCGGAGCCGGCGTCTTGCCGTCCATCATGTAAATTTCGCCCCGCGTAGCCGGAATCACCAACGTGCGCTGCTGATTGCGCGCTGCTAGTTCAACGTATTTGCCGTGCTGCAGCACCTGCAATTGAAATAATCTCAACACAAAAACTGCCATTATCCCCAGCAGAATAATGGCAAGTAGACTCGTTCGTGATTGCGCAAGTCGCCCCTTCATAGTGCTTCTTAAATTATACCACTTTTCTCTAATTAGCGTAATCAGTTTGTGACGGCTTGCTCATGGCTGATGCCACGTTGCTATTTTTCACTTTATCAAGAGCCGTTAATCGAGCATTTTGTACTTCAAGTTCAGACTTTTTAGCATGGAGTTCACTGATTTGTTTATCCAAGCCCTGAGACTCTCTACTGTACGCGGACGTTTTAGTCGCCTGCGTCAAGTAAATCAAGCCAAGCACAGCAACCATCAGCGCAACCAGCACTGTATGAGCCACTGGGCCGAGTTTGACATTAGACCGAAAACGAGTTGCATTTTGATTGCGGCGCATCTGTTGCTGCCGTCGAGGTGTGAAAGTGGTGGATCGTGCGTACATTCTGTTTTCTATGTTATGTTTGTTATATAATTTCTAAAATTGTGATACTCCAAGACAACCTGGCCCGTCTCAAAACACAAGGACGGACCAGATCATCAACTGATACACTGTCCGGATAGTGCGTCAGCTATTCTACTACCGACTAATTAGCCGCGGCGAACAGCAACGCTCTCGGAGTGGTCTGCGTCTTGGAACTGAACTTTGATGTGTACTGGCATAATTGCCTCCTTTTTGTGTTATGTTTTTACGGCCCAGCGAAGCTTAGCGCTCCGACTGCGCGGATTGTGAACATCTGTAGTCCCTAGAATCAATTTTTTATCAGGAATCATCAGCTCGGCTTCATACCCTGCTTCTGATTGCTCCTTAAAAAACCGTTTAACCAATCGATCTTCCAGACTGTGAAAGCTAATGATACCGACACGGCCGCCTGGATTGAGCAGCTGAGGTAATAATGGCAATACCTGCTCTACCTGCTGAAGTTCTTGGTTAACTTCAATTCTGAGGGCTTGAAAAGTGCGAGTCGCTGGATGTCTTTTTAGTCCACCGCGACCAACAGTCCGCTCAATCAGCTCAGCTAGCTCAGACGTTCGCGTCATCGGACGATGCGCTACAATCGCTTTCGCAATATGCATAGCGCGCGAACGAGTCTCCTCGCCGTACAGGGTTATCAGCCGAACCAACTCATCCACTGAAGCGTGATTGATGATATCAGCTGCTGTCATCTCCGTCATGTCGTCCATTCTCATATCCAATGGACCATCAAAACGAAATGAAAAACCCCTCTCTGCTCTGTCAAGCTGCGGTGACGACACCCCCAAATCAGCCAAAATCACGTCAAATTTTCGCCCAAGCTTGACCAAATCACGTGCCGCTGACGCAAAATCTTGATGCATCAATTCGACACCTTTTTCTGTCAAATCGCCTAATGTTCGAATCGCGTTACTATCGCGATCGACCAATACAGCGTTCAAATAGTTATCTGTCCTCTTGAGAATCTCCCGCGCATGACCGCCATAGCCAGCAGTCAAATCAAGGTACGCTTCACCCCGACGAGGGGCGAGCGCACGCACGGTCTCCTCTAAGAGTACGGGAACATGAACCGGAGCGTCATTCGACAAATCCGGCTGTGGTGGATGTTCTTTAATACTCATCATTATTCCATTATAACGGAATAATGCTCGAGATCACCTATCTGGATATTTAATTTGAGCTTTTGTGTTTGTTTTGTGTTTGTTTTTTATGTCTTTAAGAGAGGAAAAGCGTGTTTTCCAAAAGAGACTTATGTGTGAGGTGGAGTTTTTTTTGGGAGGTGTTTTAAGGAAGGTGCATTGCCGTTTTTATTGTGGAGCAAATAGCCACGAGTGCTCTTCTCAAATACCCAGGTAGTTGACCTCGAGAGGTTTCCTAATTGTTAATGTGCGTACAATTCATCAATCCGCGTCGACTGCATCGGCTGCCATCACTCGGAAATATGCTCCGGCGCGAACCGCCACAATTTCCCGATCAATGCCAGCATAGTCCAGCAAATGCTGCTCTACTGTCACTCGACCCTGTTTTTGGTCAAGCGTCGATGCCGTTTTACCCCGTCGGAACTTGACGTTCAGGTCGGCAATTCGCTCATCCAGGATACTACCCTGCAAAGCGCTCTCGACTTCTTTATCCCAGACACGCCGCGGATATAGGTGGAGATATTTGCCAAACCCTCTGGTCAGGACCACACCAGACGCAAATTCCTCCCTGAGTTCAGCTGGCATCGTCAAACGACGCTTGTCGTCCAGCTTTCGCTCAAAGTAATCTACTTGCACTGAGGCTCCTTCCCTGACGGAATTAGATTGATTTTTTAATGTTAGTGGTTGTTTGTTATTATTCAACAGCTTGTTGCCGTTACCACTGACTTCATAATACTACCCACAGCTACCCACTTGCAAGTCTTTTTTAGTACTTTCTACCCATTTTATCCCCAGACGAAAACTTTTCCACAAAATTGTGGAAAAGTCTAGTGTACTGTGTAGCTAGCTGAGCACTATGATCGCAATCGCTTCACGACCATACCATACCATTTACCACTTGCCCGCAGCGTACGCTCCATGGTTTTTCTATCAACCTTTGCCAGCCCAAACTTCGGCCAGTATCCCTTGTCCCACTCAAAGTTATCGAGCAGACTCCAGTGCAGATAGCCGATGATCTTGACGTCTTCTTTGAGCGCCCTGTCCATAGCTCGAATCGTTTCCATCAGCCACCACTTGCGGTGCTTATCCACTGTATCAGCTAGTCCATTTTCTGTGATGAAAATTGGTAATTGGTGCTTTTTGTACGTCTCAATCAGCAACTCATACAATTTGTCTGGCTGCATATCCCAGCCTAAGTCACTTTCTGGGTTTTTCTCAGAATTATGCACACGATACCCAAAAAACCGTTGCGCAAAGTAATAATTGATCGCCAAAAAATTACTGTGTTTGCGCACTCGCCGCACAATCCACTGATTGACTAGATAGTCAGTTACTCGAGCGCTCAACCGTGACACCCAGGCATCGTCCCCAGCGTAGATGTACGATAGATTATGCGCCATCGACACCTTGTGGCGGCGATTTTTGCACGCAAGCTTGTAGACTTTCTTGTGCGCCCGTATCAGATTCATCAACACCTTAAAGCCAAGTAATTTTTTGGTTTGATTTGGCGGCCATGCTCCCTGAAAATAGCTTTCCCCGACATACACCAGCGGTTCATTGATACTAATGATCCACTCCAGATCACGACCCAGCTCATCGAAAATCTTTTCCACAAATCGCACAAAATAAGCCACATTACTTCGCCTCTCAAAGCCACCTTTCTCGGCAAACCAAACTGGCAAGGTAAAATGAAACAGCGTTACTACAGGGGTGATTTCCAATTCTTTCAACCGTTTCAAATAGGTGCGATAATGATCAATCACCGACGCATCCCAAGCACCCTCTTCTGGCTCCACACGAGCCCATTCGATTCCAAACCGAAATGAATTAAGCCCCATTTGCTCCAATAATTGAAAGTCTTCTTCATACCGCGAATAATGCTCAACTCCAGTGCCTGAAACATAATTGTCAGGATTGGTAGCCTCTTTTTCCACACGTGACCACATGGCAGTCCGCCCAAAACTGTATGGCGCCTGCGTGGCCAACGTTTTAGCATTTTCCAGTTCCCAGGCGGTCCACTGATTGTTCAAGCCTCCTTCCGTCTGGTGCGCCGAAATAGCCGCACCCCATAAAAATCGTTTTGGAAAGCTTGGATTTGATCGTTTTGCATCCGTCATATCTATCATTATACCGTATACTCTGCTTACGCTACGATATCCTCCCCAAAATGCTTCTGTAGTCGCATGCGAATTGAGCCTTCATGGCGACCAAGTTTTTGACTAAGTTGCTGGATGGTTGCGCCCTGCAAGAACTCCTGTTTGAGAATGTCGTCGTCGGCTTTTTCCCACGGCATGTAGGCTTTGGGATAGGTTTCGCGCATTTTGGCAATTTTTTGCTGCCAGCTGCCAGACTGAGATTTCCTGCCTGATTTTTTCGGCACTGACTGTTTTCGCTTCATTTCCTCCAGCATCGGACGATAGTGCTTGGCCGCTTCACTACTTGCCCGCTGCAACACCTCATCAATCGCCAGCGCATCCGGCGAAATTTCCAGCGCCTTGCGATTGATACCGTAAAGATACAAATTATCAAGATCCCGCACCCGGCTCAAGGCCACGTAGCCCATGCCCTCAACAAACGCCTTTCTCAGGTCAATCCGAGCCGCATCCAAGGTCATACCCTGGCTTTTATGCACCGTGATGGCCCACGCCAGCCGCAGCGGCACCTGCGAGATACTCGCCCGCTTGCGTTCGCCGTCACGCAGCTCCCAGACATCTGGCAGCATCGTCACCTGCCGGCCGTTACGAAACTCCACAATCGGATAATCGGTCAGCGTATCAAAATACA
>CAUPXC010000024.1:0-12466 GCA_963514965.1 uncultured Candidatus Saccharibacteria bacterium
TCCAGAAGGATGGTGGTTCTGAGATGGCTAAAGAGGTATTTAGTGACTATATAGAATCTCTAAAGAAGGAAGTTCAGGGTATACGAGATGAGATAAAAAATAGTCTATAACTGCAGGCTGCACCGGGTCGCTTCCGCAGACCTTTATTGTTTACTGCTGGATTGCTAATTCAACCGTTGTATCGTCACAAACGAATACCCTTGCTGCTTCAGTGAATTGAGGATACACGGCACGGCATTGACGGAAGTTTGGTGAATGTCATGCATCAAGATGACGGCTCCAGGACGAGCGCCAGCGACAGCACGTGAACAGACGATCTGGCTATTGCGATCAGCCCAATCACGAGTGTCAACTGACCACAAAATTGACGACATGCCACGCGTCCGAAGTTGTTCTAAAACCACACCGTTGGCTGCACCATACGGTGGTCGCAGAATGCTCGGCTTGACGCCAGTGGCTTGTCTGATGGCCTCGTTGGTACGGTCAATTTCGCCAGCAATTTGGTCAACTGATAGCTTAGGTAGTTCCGGATGTGACCACGAGTGATTACCCAGTTGATGACCACGCGCTTGTATGCTGCGCACGACACTAGCCTGGCCGGAAACCTTACTGCCGATCAAGAAGAACGTCGCTTTCGCACCATACTGATCCAAGATGTCCAGTAGGTGCGCAGTGTATGGTCCCGGCCCGTCATCAAACGTCAAAGCGATCACTTTATTGCCAGTGGTTGGCGCGGGTGCTGGTACAGCGGGTGCTGGCTTTGGTGCTGGCTTTGGCTCGGGTGGTTTAGGGAAATTCCCTAGTTTTTGGGCTGTCGGATTTTGTAGGTATTTGGCAACAGTTGCGGTTGGTACTTTGATGGTTAATTCGCCATAGGCTGACGGCAACAGCGAGGCTTGTCCAATTGGCCAGACCAAGGTATTGCCATCGTCAGCGATGGTAAAGTTTGCTAATGTTTCTTTAGTGATCATTTCCTCAAGATTTGCTTCTGGCTGCTGGCGTTGTTTGATGGTTTGTGCGACGTCTCGTTGGGCGGCTGTCACGATAGCCTTGGTGGCTTCCTCTGATTTCTCAGTCAAATTATCCAGGCTAATCACCTCGCCAGAATCTTTATCAAAGGTCCAAAATAGCGTCAATGACACTGGATGGGCGCCGTGCATGTCTTGTTTGATATTGACGATAATCGACAGAGCTACTGTATTATTGTGCGTCACCTGATAGCTGATGGTTTCGGTCATTGGTCGCTCAAAGGTGATGGTGCTTGATGAGGTGTAGCGAAAATCGCTGTCAGCGCGGTCAATTGCTCGGGCGATGAGTTTGTTGATTTTGGAATTGCTGGTAATTGGGTATTCAATTGAGACCTTTTCGCGTTTGGTGTCGCGCGTCACAAACTTGGAGCGAATGCCAGAATAGCGCGAATCGGTGAAATAATATTTTTCATCTTCTAGAACAGTTGGACGTTGGGTTGGTGGCTGCTTGGAGTGGAGGTAAAATAAGACCCCCATTGCGCTAACAGCAAGCAAAAGTAACGTAGTGAATATAATACTGCTCAATCGAGGTCGGTTTGCAGGTGTTGCGTTGGTTCTTGACCTATGGCTGGTTCGAGCTGGTTGTCGTTTTGTTGACAATTTTTGAGGTTTTGTTTGCGTTTTTTTGGTAGGCATTAGTTCACTCCGCCAGCTTTCAAGATCGCCTTTAAGCCAGTTTCACCACCAGCAAATCCACTGGCGACGTAGTCATTGATCACCATGTATGGCAGACCGTTCACGCCAAGTGACAGAGCTTTTTGGGTGTTGTCATCGATCTCTTTTTGGTGTGGTTTTTTGGTCATACAGTCAGTAAACTTCGCCTCGTCCATACCGACAGCTTTAGCAGAAGCCAGGAAGTAGTCTAACGGCAGTGGTGGAATTTTTTGCGGTCCGGCACCGTTTTTCACGCCGATTCCTTTGTCAAAATAATCACGCTTGATGCGTGGCACGATATCGTGGGTATACTGCCAGTATTTGTCTTGGTCGGCGGCGCAAAAAGCAGCGTGAGCGCCAGTTTCTGTGTTGTCGGTGACTTCTTTGAGCAGTGTTACCACGCGATGTTCGTAGCGAACTTTACCTGATTTGATATACTCATTTTTAAAGAAATCAGCGTTAGTGGCTGCTTCAACTTCGGCGCAGAATGAGCAAAAATAATCAGTATAATCAACAAACACATGCTTAGCTTCGGCAGAGCCTTGCGACATTTTTTCATTCCACGGTTTGCCGTCACCAACATGGCGATTTGGTGGACGATTAACGATGCCGTAGATAAACAATGCGACGATTGCCGTAATCAAAATGCCTGAAATAACCCAAATGATTGCTATGCCTGCTGATTTTTGTCGATTCATAGTTCCTCCTGTTTTGCTAATTCTGTATACATAAAGGCGATTTGTCCAGACTTGTAGAGTGAAAAGAGGCTTAACAGTAGGGCTATAATCAGGACGATGGTGCCAGCGACGGTGGCGGCAGTGGCAGCGGCAGCACCTGAGAAGAACACGGCAACGAGCGGCAGGATGAGTGATGTGCCGCAGGGAACGCAGCCCAGGCCGATGGCGGCAGCCACAGAGGCCAAGCCGCTGAGTCCGACTTGTCTGGTGACCGACTGTTCATTGCGTTTATTTTTCTTGGCAGTAAAAATGACGACGGTAATTGACAATCCTTGGAGAAGTGACACTACAAGGAGCAATGCGCCATTGAGTGAGCTGAAGCCCTGTTTGAATATATCAATGAACATGGTTCCAAAAAGGGAGATTTTGTCTAATATCGGCAACCGCGACATCATCAGTGGGCCGTAAAAGTTGGCGTTGATGGCAAAGAAAATAATGAGTGCAACGAGCAAAGATAGGGTAAGTGCCAGCAGTGCGTACTGTGGTAGGCTGAGGATTTTACCAACTCCTACCATAGCTGACTTGACGGACTGTTGTTTGTTGTATACTCGGCAAAATTGAACCATACATCCATTATACGTCAAAATTGCATAATAGTATGCATTCTGGTGCAGTTTACTCGCGTTTGGGTGGTGGGCTACAGAACGAGGTATTTGTGATGGGGTAAAACGTACGGCAAGAGGGCGGATAGTTAGTCGCCAACATAAACTATACACTGAGTGTACAAAACTCTTGCAATAACTAAACACTGGGTGTATAGTAAGAGTATGAGCGTTCAATATACCCTGTTAGGTTTTTTAGCGGAAGAGTCAAATTATGGCTATGAGTTGAAGAAAAAATACGACGGCTATTTTGGTAAGGACAAGCCAATTCTAACCGGTCAGATATATTCAACTCTGGCACGGCTCAAACGCGACAACAAAGTCAAAGAAATTACTGATACTAGCGAATCGGGCGGACCAGACCGGGTTCGGTATGAAATTACTGATGAGGGTAAGCAAGATTTGCAAGCATGGCTGGAATCACCAGAGGCACCGTCGCCGCAACTGCAAGCGACGATGTACATTAAAGCGGTGCTGGCCATTCTGAAAGACGGCGATGCGTCACCGTATTTGGATAACCAACGGCAAGCGCATATCCAACGGATGCGCGAGCTGACGGCGCAGCGGCGTGATAGTAATTTGTCGGACATGCTGCTAATTGACCACGCACTGTATCATTTGGAGGCGGATTTACGCTGGATTGAATTAACCATTTCGCGGTTAACGCGGTTAAAGGAGGAAATTTTGCATGAGCAAACCAATAATTAGCGCTAAAAATATCACAAAGTCGTTCGGGCAAACGCACGCCCTGCGCGGTGTCAGCTTGGACGTCGAGGCGGGCGAAGTGCTGGCGATTATGGGTCCGTCGGGATCTGGTAAGTCGACGCTGCTACACAGCTTGGCAGCGATTACCAAGGTTGATAGTGGTGAAATCGACTTTGACGGTCAGCGGATTGACACGATGAACGACGATAAGCGCAGTATATTGCGGCGCACCAGCTTTGGCTTTGTCTTTCAATTTGGGCAATTGGTGCCGGAGCTGACGGCGCTGGACAATGTAGCGTTGCCATTGCTACTGAACGGCGTCAAGCGTAAAGAGGCCTATCAACGGGCAAAAACATGGCTGAACAAGGTTGAATTGGCGGATAAAGCTGACAGTATGCTCGGTGAATTGTCGGGCGGACAAATGCAGCGCGTGGCGATCGCCCGAGCCATGGTGATTGAGCCAAAAGTGCTGTTTGCTGATGAGCCAACTGGTTCGCTGGATAGCCTGAACTCAGAAAAGGTCATGGAATTGTTCATCAAAACCGCCAAAGAGCATGGCACAACAGTCATCATGGTAACGCACGAGCCGACGATTGCCGCCTATGCTGATCGGGAGATTATTGTTCGCGACGGGCAGATTTCTGGTACTGAGGTAGCGGTAAACTTGGCACAGGCGAGGGCTAATAAAGCTAAGGCGAGGATTGTCTGATGAGCGTTAGTTGGATGTTACTACAAAAGTCTGGTCGCCAGTCATTCTCGCGTCTGGGCTTGACGACGGCAGCGGTGGCGCTGGGTATTATGCTGGTGTGTTGCTTTACGGCTGGTATCAATGGGCTTATGAGACGCGCTGGGGGATCAGCCATCAGCCTGGCAGCACACCAAGCTAGTCGCAAAGAGGCTTTACAGCAACCAATTGATGGTATTGAGCCACTAAGAATTAGTAATGTTGTGCGACTTGGCAATGCGTCAAAGTGGCGTGGCCAGTTTATCCAGACGTATTCAATGCACGGCACGGCGAAGTCGCCGCAGTTTGCTAAGCTAAAAACGCCAGGTCCGGGCGAATATTACTTATCAAAAGCGTTGGCTGATGCGGTGGCTCAGCATCCTGAGGATGATATCTTGGCGCGTTTTGGCAATAACACTAAATATCTCGGCGTGCTCCCTAGTGAATATGTTGGTGGCCCAGATGCTCTCATGA
Source organism: uncultured Candidatus Saccharibacteria bacterium (assembly GCA_963514965.1). Taxonomy (GTDB): domain Bacteria; phylum Patescibacteriota; class Saccharimonadia; order Saccharimonadales; family Saccharimonadaceae; genus Nanosynbacter. The sequence goes on from CAUPXC010000024.1 coordinate 4,925, forward strand.
TGGTACGTGGTGCCAGTGCTGATGAAGTGGCGGCAAGTGATGATGTGGCAAAAGCTCGAGGACAAGCTTCCTACTTTGTTAATGTCTACCGGACTGATGCGAATGGGCTAACATCGAATGTTGGACTAGGCCCTATATCCATCATTGTACTTGGCGTTGGTGGAACCATCTTACTGTTTCCGATCGTCATTTTCGTGTCAGTGGCGACACAGCTGGGTGCGGCACAACGCGAAAAACGCTATGCTGCCTTGCGGCTGATCGGTGCGACCAAGCGGCAGGTGGCGCGGGTATTAATACTGGAGTCGCTATTGGCGTCAGTGGTTGGCGTGATTATCGGGCTGGGTGCGTTTTGGCTATTACAAGCACCGCTGCAGAATTTCAAGATGGACGGCATGCGGTTTAATCCTGGCGATTTAGCGTTAACTGCCACGCAATACGCGCTGATTATTGGCTTGACACTGGGACTAACAGTGTTTGTTAACTGGCGACGGATGCGCCGGGCGCAAATTTCGCCACTGGGTGTGTCACGTTCGGTTGAAAAAGTAAAGAAACTACGCGGGTGGCGGCCGCTGGTACCAGCAACTGGTATCGCCATCTTTGTTTGGTTGTCGTCAAAGCCGGGTCTGGATTGGCTGACAGCAAATAAAGAATCAGCTATGCCAATGCTACTGCTGATGGCGGCCTTGCTGTTGGTGATGTTTGGACTTGTCCTTGCTGGTGGTTGGTTGACGAATAAGCTATCATTACTGGCGGCGCGCTGGGCGAATAGTGCTTCAATGTTGATTGCTGGTAAGCGTACGGCAGTGCACTCGCGAACGGTGTTCCGTGGTGTGAGTGGTGTCGTGTTGGCATTATTTGCAGGTAGTTTTTACCTGACAGCAACCAGTGGTATTGAGAACTTAAATGTTCAGGCTATCAAAGACAACGGTTACTCACAGTTGAAGCATGGTACGGCAGCTGTCATTGGCCGTTCACTGCCGAGCGATATGGCGAAGCAGTTGAAACAGCAGTCGTACATCACGTCGGTGGCGACGATCTATCCGCGTGAGGATGGCAGTGCAATTCGCTGCCAAGATCTGGCAATATACACTGAGCACACCTGTCCAAGTAATGCTCGGTCCGACCAATTTGCGCTGTTGAATTTTGACGCGCCAGTGGTCAAAAATGTGTTGTTGATGACCGACAAGATTGACACTAGCGGTGTCAAAGAATATTTGGTGACGGTCAAATCAGACAATGATATTGAGAAGTTACGCAGCATGGTTGTGATGCGCGCTAATCAGTACGATCTGACCTATGTGGTGAGTGGTACGGACGCTAAAAAGCCACATATCAATCCAACGATTCGTGAATTTGCCAGCTTAGCCTATATTGGTATTGGTGTGACGTTATTTGTGGCAGTGGCGAGCCTGATCGTTTCGACGATTGGCGGGCTGATGGAGCGTCGCCGTTCGCTATATACTTTGCGTCTCGGTGGTATGCGCCTCGCTCAGCTGAAGCGTTTGGTGATGGTTGAATCGGTGGCGCCGCTGCTGATCACCTCGGTTCTGTCGTGTGGTATCGGTGTTTGGACGGGGGCAGTATTCACGAAGATGTTCTCGACGACACTGAAGCCAGTGTTAACACCAACCTACTTTGCCATCGTTGGTGCTGGTCTGGCGGCAGCTATCATCGGTATTTACTTGATCCTGCCGATGATCGACAAGCTGACGCGGGCGGAGGCTAATCAAACCGAGTAATTTTCTCGCGGAGACAATCTAACAAAAGCGTTCCAGTTGGTAGCTGGGACGCTTTTTGGTAAATAGAGGTAGTTTTGTTAGTTCAAGCAGCGCGAAGAGACATTGCTAATAGGGTTGAACGAGGGAATTAAATTATTGTTGAAATGTCACCCGGTCATCAGCGACGCTGACGGTCACCGTCATGCCATCATGAATCCGCCCGTCAATTAACTCCAATGCTAATGGATCAAGCACTCGCTTTTGCACCAAGCGCTTGAGCGGCCGGGCGCCAAAGGCCGGGTCGTAGCCATCGCGGGCCAGCATGTCACGGACGCTGTCGTCAAACTCCAGCGTGATGTCGCGGCTGTCTTTGACTTGGCGGGCGACTTTGTTCAACTGGACATCGACAATTGCCCGCATGGCCTCTGGTCGAATGCGGTCAAAAATGACGATGTCATCGATGCGGTTGAGGAACTCCGGGCGGAAGTGTTGTCTGAGGACGTCAAGCATCTGATTATCCAGTGCCGACAAATCGTCGCCAGAAAAATCCATAATCGCCTGTGAGCCAACATTGCTGGTCATGATGATAACCGTGTTGGAGAAATCAACCGTTCGGCCCTGGCCATCGGTCAGGCGGCCATCGTCCAGCATCTGGAGTAGCACGTTAAAGACGTCGGCATGAGCCTTCTCGATTTCGTCAAATAGTACCACGCTGTAGGGGCGGCGGCGCACCGCTTCGGTGAGTTGGCCGCCTTGGTCGTAACCAACGTAGCCTGGCGGCGAGCCAATCAGGCGGGCCACGGCGTGGCGCTCCATATATTCACTCATATCGATGCGGATCATAGCGTGTTCGTCGTCGAATAATTCGCGGCACAGGCTGCGGGCTACCTCTGTTTTGCCGACACCAGTCGGGCCGAGAAAGAGGAAGGAGCCGATTGGCCGGTTGGTATCACTGAGCCCAGCGCGCGAACGGCGAATAGCGCTGGCCACGGCGGCGATGGCTTTGTCTTGACCAATTACTTGGGTGCTGATATGTTCCTCTAATTTAGTCAACTTACTTGATTCGGTCTCAATCAGCCGCTCTACCGGGATGCCCGTCCAGCGCGCCACCACGCTGGCGATATCATCAGGGGTGACTTCTTCGCGCAGCAGGCGGTCGGCTGGCGGGATAGCCGCCAATTCCTGGCGAGCGGCAGCCAGCTTTTTCTCCAGCTCTGGCAGGTCGCCGTATTTGATGCGGCTGGCGGTGGCCAGATCGGCGTCGCGTTCGGCGATTTCCAGCTGTGAGCGCAGACTATCCATTTTTTCAGTAGCGGTATTGACGGTCTGGAGAATGTCTTTTTCGTGCTGCCATTTGCTGTCAATCACCTCGGCCTGAGTCCGAAGGTCGGCGATTTGCTGCTTAATTTCCTCTGTGCGGGCCTTGGCGTGGTCGGATTTGTCTTTTTTCAGCGCCGCTTCTTCAATCTCCAGCTGCAAGCGGCGGTTATTCAGCCGGTCCAGGGCAATTGGCACGCTCTCCAGCTGCATCTTCAGAGCACTGGTGGCTTCATCCAGGAGGTCAACGGCCTTGTCAGGTAAAAAGCGATCGGGCAGGTAGCGGGTGGACAGCCGCGCCGCCGCCACGATGGCATCGTCAGAGATTTTAACGCCGTGATGAACTTCGTATTTTTCTTTCAGACCGCGCAGAATTGCCACGGTATCGTCAAAACTTGGCTCGCCGACATAGACTGGCTGAAAGCGTCGCTCTAGGGCTGCATCTTTTTCGACATGCTGGCGATATTCCGCCAACGTCGTCGCACCAATCATGTGTAGTTTACCGCGCGCCAGGGCGGGCTTGAGCATATTGCCGGCGTCCATGCTGCCTTCGGTTTTGCCGGCGCCGACCATGGTGTGAATTTCATCAACGAACAAAATAATTTCGCCGGCGGCTTCTTCAACTTCTTTCAAAATTGCTTTGAGGCGCTCTTCAAATTGACCGCGAAAGCTCGCTCCAGCCAATAAACTAGAAATTTCCAAGGAAATCAGCCGCTTGTCTTTTAGCGACGCCGGTACGTTGCCCTTAACAATGCGCTGCGCTAGGGCCTCGACGATGGCGGTTTTACCGACGCCCGGCTCACCGATCAGCACGGGGTTGTTCTTGGTGCGCCGGCTGAGGATTTGCATGGTGCGGCGAATTTCCTCGTCGCGCCCGATGACCGGGTCGAGCTTGCCTTCGCGTGCCAGGGCCGTGATGTCCGTCCCAAACTGTTCGAGTGGCTTGGTGGTTTCTTCTTGGTTCATGGTTGGTGGCATGTGGTCCTCCTTTTTCTTTGGGCTGAGCCCCGTATTGTTACGTTGCGGCAAGAGGCAGTGTGAGGTGATACACTTACGAACTGCTTAAGATTTTTCGTTCGTAATAGGTTGACCGTTTGGTGAGCTCGGCGTTAAGCTGATCGATACCACCAAATTGTTCAACCAGTGTCTGGCGATTTGAGAATAAATTGGTACCCAGCCCCATGCGGTCACCATCCACTGTCACACCCAGCGCTGCCAAGGTTGATGGGTACATGTCAAAGGTGGCAAATTGGCGGTTGGTGGTGCGAGTTGGCTGAACGGCGGGGTTTATGAAGGTGTTATAGACGGTTCGTTGGTAGGGAGCGCCGGCAATTTTCTCTTCATAATATGGTGTTTGCATGCCGAGGTGATCACCGCTGATGATGATGGTGGTGTTGGCATAAAACGGCTGCTGCTTGGCCCATTCGACAAAAGCGGCGATTTGTTTGGAGGCGCAGGCATGAACATTGTCATATTTCGCTTCAAATTGTTGTTTGCAGGTGTCACTGTCCAGCCAGCCGTCAGTAAAGTGCGTGTCAATGGTCAGCATTTGCAAGTTAAATGGCTTGTCCGATTTGCTGAGGCGAGTGGCTTCATCGCGGGCAAATTGGAAAAGCTTTTTGTCTTCATAGCCCCACCACACTTTATAGTCCTGAGGAATTAAACCATGTTGTTGAGCGTAGGTGAAGTCGATGATGTGGTAATCGCCATGTTGCTCTAGTAACTTATCGCGCCCACCAAATGTTTTGTCTGAGCCCATGAGGAACGATTGATTATAATCAGCTTTTTGGAGCACTTGCCCGAGGGTATAGGCGCCTGGTAAAAATTTATTGAAATCACCCATGCCGTTGCGGTCGCGACCGCCGAACACGCCACCGTCTTTGAGTGGCACGCCAGCGGACTGAGCAGTCATACCAGCGACCGTCCAGGTGGTACCGTGGGCAGGTAGGGCGCCACCAAGGCCTGAGGATTGGTGTGAAAATGAAGTGTTGGTCAGTGCCAATTTCTCCAGCTCTGGAATGACTGATTTGTCGCTCATACCGCCGTTGGCTTTGGAAGCCGGTGTGTTTTCCAGCGACTCGACGTAGATGTAAATCAAGTTACGTTTGGTGCTAGGAAAGGTTAATTTGACGCTGCGCGGATCAACATAGTGCTTGTCGTAGATTTTTGATGATTGAGTAAGAGCGCTGACATAGGCTGGGATGCTGAAGCTTTGTGCCAGGAGCGTCAGGCTGACAACAAAAATACCACTTGCGTAATAGGTTTGGTGGCGCAGTCGAAATGGCATTGTTTTCCAGCGTAGTTTGAGGAGCATAGGGATTAGTAAGATGACAAATAATCCAATAGCATATGGCACATTGCTCCAAACTGCTGAAACCAGGCTACTGGATTGTCCGCCCGCCAGACCGTTGTTAAAATAGAACAAAATTTCATCAATTTTGGCGTCGCGAAATTGCACGGTTTTGTACTGGCTGGCAACGATGAATATTGCACTGAGAGCCAACATCAGGACGACACTGATTCGAACCAAAGTGCGAAAACTACAGACACGGCTGAGGATCTTTTTCTTCATATTATCTAATTATATCATCTATGCACGGTGAGTGTCGGTGAACTTAGGGCTTATCATTTTGTAATAAAGCGCGTATACTACTAAGCATGAACGGAACGAAAACGCGACGTCAAGGCTTTGGAGTTAGTTGGTGGATCGGTCTTGGGCTGTTTGTGGCGTTGATTGGCTTCATGGCGTTTGATATTTTGCAGCGCGAAGGTGGCTTTGGTAAGAGTGATGACGTGTTGGTGATGGGTACCAATGCTGGCTTTAAACCGTTTGAGTACAAGCAGGGCAATGAAATTGTTGGGTTTGATGTTGATCTGGCCAAAGAAATTGCCCGTAGCATGAATAAAGAATTGAGGATTGAAGACATGTCGTTTGACGGATTGCTGCCAGCGCTGGAATCAGGGCAAATTGACATGGCGGTGGCTGGTATGTCGGTGACACCAGAGCGTGCCAAAAATGCGCTATTTTCTGAGCCGTATTATTCTGCGTCGCAGCGGATCATTGTCAAAAAAGGTAGCCCAATTCGTAATAGGTATCAGCTGACGGGCAAGAAAATTGGTGTGCAGTTAGGTACGACGGGAGACACGCTGGCTGGGAAAATTGCTGGCGCTAAGGTGTCGCAATTTCCGACCGCACCAAGCGTGTTGACCGAGCTCAATGCTGGTGGCGTCGAGGCGGTCATTTTGGATGATGCGCCGGCTGCTCAGTACACGGCTGGTTTTCCAGACCTAGAGATTTTGCCGGGTGAGTTATCAAGCGAGCACTATGCGATTGCCATCAAAAACAATAACCACGACTTGCTCGAAAAAATTAACCGAGTGTTGGCGGAGATGAAAAAGGACGGTCGATATGACAATCTCATCCGCAAGCATTTTGGTGCCGCAGCGCTTGAATCGATGAAGAAAAAGGAGCTTGAATCGTGAATTTCCTGGAAGTGATTTTCGGCGATGGTCGGTGGTTGTATTTGTGGCACGGTCTAGAGGTAACGTTGGTTTTAACCGTTTTGTCGCTGCTTCTTGGTACGGCCATTGGTATCATTATCGCTCTGTTGCGAACCTCGGACGTACGACCGTTTAAATCACTTTGTCGTTACTCGTGGGCCAAGGGGTTGAGTCGCTGGAATCCGCTGGCGTGGCTTGGGAAGGTGTATGTCGACATCATTCGAGGTACGCCGCTCTTAGTTCAGCTGTTGATTATGTACTACGTCGTTTTTGGTTCATATCAGTTTATGCCGAAGATTTTTGTGGCAGCGATTGCCTTTGGTATCAACAGTGGCGCCTATATTGGTGAGATTATCCGCGGTGGTATCGAAAGCGTCGACAAGGGGCAAATGGAAGCAGCTCGTTCGCTGGGCTTTAGTCGCTGGCAGGCCATGCGCCTGGTGATTTTGCCACAAGCGCTCAAAAATTCCTTGCCGGCACTGATTAGCGAATTCATCGCTCTGTTGAAAGAGACGTCAGTCGTCGGCTGGATTGGGCTGAATGACATCATGCGCGGCGCTGATAATATTCGTTTTCAAACTGCCACGGCGTTTCAGTCATTGTTTGCTGCAGCGGTGATGTACTTGGCATTGACCGCGATATTTACCCGTGTGATGACCCGAGTAGAGAGGAGATTGAAAGATGGCAGTGAATAAGGTGAGAGAAGTGGCGCAACCGAGTACTGAGCGCCCAGTAATTATCATGGTGGCTAACCTCAAAAAGCAGTTTGGCAGTAACCGCGTGCTCAGGGATATTGATGTTGAAATTCATGAAGGCGAAGTAGTGGCGGTCGTTGGCTCGAGTGGTTCAGGCAAATCAACCTTTTTGCGCTGCTTGAATTTGCTGGAGACGCCGACGGGCGGGCGCATTGTCATCGACGGCGTGGAAACGACAGCGCCAAAAGTCGACCTGAACGCCCTGCGCCAAAAAGTTGGCATGGTGTTTCAATCGTTCAATCTGTTCCCGA
>CAUPXC010000025.1:0-12162 GCA_963514965.1 uncultured Candidatus Saccharibacteria bacterium
CACCACGCGCCGAATACGCGGCCGTTGGCAGTGGAGATGAACTTATTCCACGGCTCGGCGTGTAGACCGCGAGTGGCGCCAGCTTTATCGTTAAAGCTGATGTTGTTTTGCACGATGGTAAATGACGGCAGCCCTAGTGCTTCCATCTTTTCTTTTTGGTAATTTTCTTTGAACCAGCCGCGGTTGTCGCCATGGACTGGTAGTTTGACTACAAACAGCCCAGGGATGGGGGATTCGGTGACGGTTAGTTCGTTGTAATCGCTTGGATCGAAATTCATACAGTATCCTTTCGCCATAGTTGATAATAATGCAGTCCCGCTAGGGTTTGGCAATCATTAATCTCGCCGTTTCGAATCAAATCGTCTATCTCATCAAGCGTGAAAAACCGCATATCGCTAAACACTTCATCGCTTTGTTCGCGCTGACCAGTGAAACTTAGCTCTCGGCAAACGGCCATTTTCTCCGTCATTAGGCCATTACAGACGTATGCTTCGCCTAGTTTTTGCCAAGATCGAGCGATGATGCCGGTTTCTTCTTCAAGTTCGCGTTTTGAAGCTTCTAGTAGATCTTCATTGTCGCCCCCGCCGCCAGGTAACTCCCAACCAAAGCTTTGCGACGGATAGCGAAAACCGCGCACTAAATACAGGCGCTCTTGGTCGTCTAACACTACAACCATGCACGAGTCTCGCGACTCCATGTAACCATAAACCCCAGTGTTTCCGTCTGGACTAACAGTTTGGTCTTCGTGTATGGTGATCCAAGGATTTTGATAGACGATTTTACTGCTGACTTTCGTTTTTGACGGCGTATCAGTCATGGTTATTGCCCCTGTTTTGCGTAGGCTGCCTCAACCGCTTCTTTTTGGGTTTTCCACCAATCTTCGTGTTCGCGGTACCACTCAATGGTTTGCATTAGGCCGTCGCGCATGCCGGTTTGGTTATCGGTGTACTCAGGCTGCCAGCCGAGCTCGCGGCGTAGTTTGCTGGAGTCCATGGCGTAGCGCATGTCGTGGCCTGGGCGGTCATTGACGTGCTCGTACCAATCTTTGCCTTTGCCCATTAGTTCGCAAATCAGCTCAATCACCATTTTGTTGTTGACATGGTCGTTGTCAGCGCCGATGATGTACGTTTCACCCAACTCGCCTTTTTCCAAGATGAGGTGAACTGCCGAGTTATGGTCATCAACGTGAATCCAGTCGCGGACTTGCTCGCCCGTGCCGTACAGTTTAGGTTTGATGTCGCTCAAAATATTGGTGATTTGGCGTGGAATGAACTTTTCGATGTGTTGGTATGGGCCGTAATTGTTTGAACAATTGGAAATCGTTGCTTTGATGCCGAAGCTGCGGATCCAGGCGCGTACCAGCATGTCGCTGGAGGCTTTGGTGCTGGAGTAGGGGCTGGATGGATTATACGGCGTGTCTTCAGTGAAGCGGTTTGGATCGTCAAGCTCCAAATCGCCAAATACTTCATCAGTCGAGATGTGATGTAAACGCTTGCCATGTTTGCGGACAGCCTCGAGGATGGTGTAGATGCCGATGATATTGGTCTCGACAAATGGCCATGGATTGCGCAGAGAATTGTCGTTGTGGCTTTCAGCGGCAAAATGCACAATGATGTCGTTTTCAGCCACTAATTTATCCATTAACTCGGCATCACAAATGTCGCCTTCTACGAAATTAATCTGGTCAGCCACTGGTTGTAAATTGTCAGTATTACCCGCATAGGTGAGCTTGTCGATAACAGTGATGTCGTATTCTGGCTTGTGTTTGACGGTATAATGTACAAAATTCGAGCCAATGAACCCCGCACCTCCCGTAACTAGCATTCTGGTCATATATATACTATACCATGTATAATAGATTGCATCAGGCTAAAACAGGAGATGATATGAGAGCCGCAGTGGTTATTCTGAATTATAAAGGCTGGCAGGACACGAAGAAATGTTTGGCTGCCATGAAAAAACAGACGCATGAAGATTTTGAGATATATTTGATAGACAATGGATCGGGTGATGACTCGGTCAAAGAATTATCGAAAATCAAGATGAAGAATCTCCATTTTCATCAAGAGCCAAACAATACTGGCTTTACTGGCGGGGTTAATATTGGTATTCGTTGGGCTATTGAACAGGGATTTGATGCGGTGGCTTTGTTAAATAATGATGCGGCTCCAGAGCCAGATTGGTTGAAAAATTTGGCGGGCGCTCTTGAGCAAAAACCAGAGGTTGGTGCAGTCACTAGCTTGATGTTGGACACCACTGGTAACTTCATTGATGACGCGGGTGACGAATATTCTACCTGGGGTATTCCGGCGCTGCGTGCGGAGCATTTACCAAAAGACCAAGCCCCTGACAGCGGCTTACTCTTTGGGGCAACCGGCGGGGCGACCTTGTATCGGACGAAAGTTTTTCAGCAGATTGGCTTCTTTGACGAGGATTTTTTCGCGTACAATGAAGACGTTGATATTTCATGGCGCATGCAATTGGTCGGCTGGAAAGTGTGGTATGAAAAAACTGCTATAGTGTTTCACAAGCACTCAGCAACAAGCTCTAAAATCCCTGGTTTTACCATCAACCAAGTATTCAAAAACTTGCCGCAGGTATTTTGGAAAAATGTGCCATTTCCCATGATCATACCGATGTGGTTCAAATTTACCCTCATATATTTTATGTTCATGGTGTATCAAATACCAAAAGGTGGCTTTAAATTTGCAGTCAAAGGATTTATACAAAGCATAGGTCTGTGGCCAAAAGCACTGGCTAAGCGCCGCCGTATTCAAAAGACCAAAACTGTCTCAAATGCCTACATTAAATCACTGCTATATCACGGTCTTCCATTGAAGCAAGTGAATCGCATTAAGAAAGCCTTGGGATTTCAGTGATTAAGGGGTAAAATAGCACTATGAAACGCGATTTCCTGTTTACCTCAAAAGCGTTACTCTTGTTGGCTGATGTTGCGATGGTGGTGCTGTCATTTGCGCTAGCCTATTATTACCGAACTCACCTGGACACCCGCGTGTATTACTTTGTGCCGCAAATTCGTAACTTTGTCGTGCTGATCGTGGCTTTGTTACCGTTGTGGCTGATAGTCAACGCATTGTCTGGGTTGTACAACCGAGAAATATTTTTGTCTCGCCCCAAAGAGTATATGCGCGTGCTATTGACCTCTGTTATCAGTGTGATGGCGCTGATTTCCTATGAGTTTTTCACTGGTGAAGATGTGTTTCCAGTGAGAATCATTGCAGTGTACTTTGTGGTCATCAATTTTATCTTGATGATTTTGGGTCGTGAGATTGTTAAATTGATCAATAGTGTTTTGATTTTGCGTGGCTTTGGTCGGCAAAAAGTGTTGATCGTTGGTGATAACGAAAAAACTGTTGAGCTGGCAGAGTATTTTGGCAAACATATCAATTATGGCTATGATGTCGTCGGCGTTGTGGCGGGCTATGGCGGTAAGGGAGTAGAAACCTTTAAAAACTTTAAAACTGCCGTCGAAGCAGTTCGCCCCGCCATCATCATGCAAACGGACATCACGCGGTCTCAAGAAGTCTATCACTACGCGTTATCAAACCACCTGACCTATATGTTCGTGCCGCAGCAAGACCGAATGGTATCCAGGATGAATAGCGTAGAAATTATTGCTGGACTGCCCATCATAGAAATTCAGGCAACCCAGTTGTTTGGGGTTGGTCGGGTGTGGAAGCGCTTGATGGATATCGTGGTTGGTAGTGTGGCGCTACTGCTACTTTCACCAATCATGCTGTTAGTGGCGATCATCATGAAACTGAGTGCACCGCGTGAAGCCGTGTTCTTCCGTCAAACCAGGTTGACACGATTTAACCGCGAGTTTAGGATCTATAAGTTCCGCTCACAAAAATCTAAATATAATGGCACAACCCCTGAAGAAGCCTTTACTATGATGGGTCGTCCAGAGCTGATCAAACAATATCGTGACAATGGCGATCAATTGGATAATGATCCACGCATCACTCGGTTGGGGCGATTTCTCCGGGCAACCTCGCTGGACGAATTACCGCAGTTATTGAATGTCGTCAAAGGTGACATCTCACTGGTTGGTCCACGAGCGTTAATTCCTCAGGAAATCAATCAATACAAGCGCAAAGACACCATCTTGGCAGTGAAATCCGGCTTGACTGGTCTAGCACAGGTGTCTGGGAGGCGTGATATTAGCTTTGAGGAGCGACGTCAGCTTGATGTGTACTATGTGCAGAATTGGTCGTTGTGGCTGGATATTCGTATTTTAGTGAAGACGTTCGGGATGGTGCTGTTTCAGCGGGGAGCTCGATGATGGCTTCTGAGAGTTCGGAGGCGCCGCGCGTCGCTATTGTCTGTGACTGGTTGACGACCTATGGCGGAGCGGAAAAAGTAGTCAAATCCATCCACGAGCTGTTCCCTAACGCACCTATTTTCACCTCTCAGTACTCTCGCAAGCAGATAAATTGGTTTAATGATTGCCAAGTTCATGTTGGTTGGGTGAATATCTTTCCTGCTCGCCTCAGGAAGATTTTGGCGGTACCCAGGGCGCTCTATTTCAACCGGTTACATCGTCGGTTGCGTCACTATGACATCATCATCACCGTTTGTACGGCAGAAAGTAAGGGTATCAAACTTTATCCACACCAGACAGGAATTTGCTATTTGCAGGGCCCGCCGACGCAGTATTTTTGGGGGATGTATGATGATTATGTCAAAAACCCTGGCTTTGGTAAGCTGAACTTCATCGTACGGTTCTTTTTTAAGCTATTGGTTGGGCCACTGCGCAAGATTGATTGGAAATTTGCCCAGCGACCAACGGTGCTGGTGGCTAACTCGTCGTATTCAGCTGCCGAAACTAAAAAGTACTATAATCGGTCGGCTCAGGTGTTGTTTCCACCGGTGGAAGTCGATAAGTTTACTGTTGGCTCGGCCGCTAGTTCCAAAGAAGAATTTTTCATCACCACCTCTCGGCAGGTTAACTGGAAGCGTCTGGATATCGCTATTCAAGCGTGTTTGTTGTCGGGTCAGCGGCTGGTGTTGGTGGGTGACGGCGCAGAGCACGGCAGTTTGCAGCAGCTGGCGGGAGATAGTCCGCTCATCAGGTTTATTCCGCGCATTGATAATCCTGAGGAGTTGAACACCTTGGTGTCCCAGGCAAAAGGATTTATTTTTCCAAGCATTGAGCCGTTTGGTATCGCGCCAATTGAAGCGCTGAGCGCTGGTGTGCCGGTGATCGCTTTGAAGCAAGGCGGGGCGTTGGACTATATTAGCGAAGGGAAAAATGGCACGTTCTTTGACGAGCAGACAGTTGAGAGTTTGGTGGCGGCAATGCAACGATTTGAAAATATGAAGTTTCATAAACAGCAGGTCTCGGCATCGGCGAAGGTTTTTTCAGATGCGAGGTTTAAGCAGGAGCTACAGCGGATAGTTGATGATGCGACTGGTAAATAAACTAAGACAAAGTTTGCCGTCGTGGCTGGCAGCAGCTAGCGTCACGGAGAAGTTGGTATTGTTGGCACCCGTAGCGGTGTGGTTTTCGTACTTTCCCACCATTTCTTTTGGTCGGCAAAGCGGTACGAATTTGGAACTATCAATCGCTGTTATTTACGCAGTAGTTTTGGCACTAGTGGGATTGCCGCAAATCTGGAATCGTCGACAATTTCTCTGGCAGCAAAAGGCCGTCTGGTTACTAGCTATGTTTGTGGGTTGGAATCTCCTCAGTATCATATGGTCAGTTAACCCTCTGAGGTCAATCCTTGTAAGTGGCCTCTGGAGTGTGTTATTTCTCGATTTTCTGGTGATATATAGCTTGCCGTCGCTCAAGAAAATGGTTGGTCCGCTGATGAGCGTTACCGTCACGACCGCAGTAGCCATGAGCCTATTGGCAATTGTGCAGGTTGTATACGGCGCTTGGTTTGACTGGGGCTTGTGCAATGGGTGCGTGGCCCGAGGATTTGGGTTTGTGCGCCCCAGTGGTTTTGCTATTGAACCACAGTTTTTTGGGAGCCTGTTGATTGCGCCAATTTTACTAGTCTCCTACCGACTACTACAAAACAAAGCCACGAAATATGACATAATTTCTCTCTGTTTGATGTTCGTGGCGCTATACCTCACACTGAGCCGCGGCGCACTGTATGCAGTGACGGCGGCGGTGCTAGTGCAGGTAGTACTGGTACATTGGCGTACATCGACTAACTGGCTACGGTCCGCAACTTTGGTTATCGCGGTGCTAGTGGGGAGCTTTGCCCTTGGTATGATGTGGCACGGAGTCTTTACACAACTTAACCCCAGGGTAGCTGACGGGTTTTATCAATCAATCACCAAATCGATCAACCACCTGTCACTTGGAAAAATCAACTTACCAAACCTAGCGCCTCAACAACCGCCTCAAGAGAATGCCTCAGCAGCCAGCTCACAACAGGCAATACCAGCCTCCCCACCGAAAGCAGTGTTTGATGGCTATGTTGCGAAATCGACAGAGGAGCGAACTGGTATGTCACAACTTGCTTTGGAGGTTTGGACGAAGAGCCCAACGCAATTTCTCTTTGGTGTTGGTGCAGGCGGCGCAGGGCGTGCTATTTTCCAACAGTCCGGCAAGACGAGCGGCGAATTTGAAATTGTCCAAAATGAATTCTTGTCTGTGGCAGTAGAATTGGGGATTGTAGGTGTTGTATTATTGACATCTCTACTGCTGGCTTTATGTCGAAAAACGTACGCCAAAAAAGCGCTAGCGTGGCCGATTATCCTGGGGTTTGTCCTCCAATGGATGTTCTTTTCGGGGCTACCGAACGCGCTTCATATTTATTTTGTTGCGATGCTTATGTTTGCTATAATAGATAGAGTTGATGAAAAAGCCGAATATATCAGTTGATGGTTTCATTCCTGCTGGTCGACGACCAGAGCGAGTCGGGAATAAACCCGGTGCTGACGCTCCGAGGCGAGTGGGCAGGCCGGTTGCTATTGATGGTATGCAGCCACGCCGCACGCCAGTTGCTCCGCAACAATTTCAGCAGCCATTTCCTGGGGATAATGACATACAAGCTAGTCTGCAAGACATTGATAATCAACCGCAGCGACCAGTCAGGTCAGAACCAGATAAGAAAGAGCAGAAGCGCCTCAAGGCAGAAAAGAAGCTAGAGAAGCTTAATAGAAAGCGTGAGAAAAAGAACAAAAAACCGCTGTCGTTTGAGCAGTTCAAAAAGCGACGACTCATCAAGCGCATTATACTGATAATATTAATTCCACTACTGATATTTTTGGGCTTTCAGGCGTGGCGACTATATAACAATCTGTCGCGAGTTGTTGGCGGAGACATTCTTGGATTATTCACCAAAACACGGCTTAAACAGGATGACAATGGCCGCACGAATGTCTTAATCTTTGGTACGTCGCCTGACGGCTGGGAAGGCGCTGACTTGGCTGACTCGATCATGGTATTGTCCTACCACCAAGACAATAAGGACGCCTACACTGTGTCTCTGCCGCGAGACCTTTACGTCAAACACACCTGTCAGTCTTGGCTGAAAACTACCGCTGGAAAGCTCAACGAGAGTTATGGTTGTGGTAAACAAGACGCCAAAGACAGCGGCAAAGATCAAGCTGCTAGTGAACAGGCTGGACAAGCAGAGATCGCCAAAACTGCGCAAGAAGTATTGGGTATGGAAATTCACTACAAAGTGCACGCAAACTGGCGCGTTCTTACCGAGGTAGTCAATACACTTGGCGGAATTGATGTGAAAGTTGAGGCTTATGACGGCTCATCGATGGTGTACGACGTGGCTACAAAGGTTCGCTACCGTAATGGCGAAACGGTTCACATGAATGGTGAGCAGGCTCTAGCATTCAGCCGTGCTCGTGGTAGCGCTGGAGGAATTGGACTGAGTGGCGGTAACTTTGACCGTGAGCGCAACCAGCAAAAAATTATCAAAGCCATCGTCGAGAAAGCCAAAACATCCAACAAAGCAGATTTCAATGTCATGATGGGGATTATCGATGCGCTGGGCAATAATATTAACACCAACTTTGAGACCAAAGAGATGCAGACTATCATTGAGATTTTGAAGGAGTTTAATGCGGAAAAGATTGTCTCAATACCACTAGTCGATGAGAAAAATAAGGTGCAGCTACTGACGACTTCCAATATCGCAGGTGCTAGCGTGGTGGTGCCGACCGCTGGAACCTACAATTACACAGCCATCAAAAATTATGTTAAAAAACGCATCAGTCCAACAGCTGAGATGAATGAAGAAGCGAGACTGGTGATATTGAATGGATCTGGCATCGCCGGGGTGGCGGCGGCCGAACAGACGAAATTAACCAAGCAAGAATTAAATGTGGTCCAGGTTGGTAACTATCCAGGCGGCGTGCAAGCTAAACATACCATCTACGACTTGAGTAACGGTACTAAACCAAAGACCATTGAAAAATTGAAGCAAACCTATGGCACTAATGTTGTAACTACCATCCCGCCAACCATCAGTAAGTATAATGTTGACATTGTCATCGTCCTTGGTACAGAAAACCAGCGGTAGTAAGCCGCTGGTTTCAGGTTAAGTACCGAATGTATTATGACTGGTAGCCGTTTGGATTGTTACTTTGCCAGTTCCAGGTGTCTTGGCAGGCTTGTTCAACAGACAACTTAGCTTTCCAGTTGAGCTCTCGTTGAGCTTTGTCGCAGTTGGCGTAGCAAGCCGCCAAATCACCAGGGCGACGAGGCTTGATGACATAAGGAATGTCATGGCCAGAGGCTTGAGAGAAGGCTTTAATGATCTCCAGAACAGAGGTACCATGTCCTGTACCAAGGTTATAGATATTCACGCCTGACTTCATGTGTTCTAGTGCTGCCACGTGACCACGCGCCAAATCGACTACGTGGATATAGTCACGCACACCAGTGCCATCTGGTGTGTCATAGTCATCACCGAACACGCCAACCTCATTCAATTTACCAACTGCCACTTGCGCAACGTATGGTAGTAGGTTGTTTGGAATGCCGTTTGGATCTTCGCCAATGGTTCCCGATGCGTGCGCGCCGATTGGGTTGAAATAGCGCAAAATAGATACTTCCAACTCTGGGTTGGCGACTGCGGCATCTTGCAAAATCTGCTCAATCATGAACTTAGTCTGACCATATGGATTGGTGATACCGCGACCAGTTGGGGACGCTTCTGTTAGTGGCAGAGACTCTGGAGTACCGTAGACAGTGGCTGAGCTGGAGAAGACAATTTTGTTAACATGATATTTTTTCATGGTTTCCAAAAGAACCAGGCTTGAGACGAGATTATTGTCATAATATTCCAGCGGTTTAGCGACCGATTCGCCAACAGCTTTAAACCCAGCAAAATGAATGACGGCATCAATCTGTTGATTAGTAAATACCTCTTCTAGTGCTGCTTTGTCACGTACGTCTGCTTTCACAAACGGAATAGTCGTTTTGGTAATATCTTCGATGCGTCGTATCACTTCCGCTGAGCTGTTTGATAGATCGTCCATAATGACGACATCATGTCCGCTTTGGATGAGTTCAATGGCAGTGTGAGAACCAATATACCCGGCGCCACCAGTTAACAAAATCTTCATCTTTATTATCCTCCTATTTGGTTGTATTATAAGTATAGCAAGGAATAGAACATATATGAAACTAACAAAAAAGCAAAAACAACTACTCGATTTTATCGAAGGATTTATCAGTGGACAGGGATATAGTCCAACCTTTCGAGAGATAATGCAGGCTTTGGGCTATAAATCAGTCTCAACAGTAGCCAAGCACATTGATGGTTTGGTGGCACAAGGAGCCTTGATCAAGCGAGAGGGTAAAGCCAGGTCGTTGGAGCTTGGTATCAATCACGAGGTTGCTGCTACTGGCGCGACCAAGCCATGGTGGTATCATCTGGAACAAGAAGCCAAAAAACGTGAAGCCGCGGCTGATGAGGCGGCTCATGAGGAAGCGGTTATCCTGAGAAAAGCGTTGAATATCGTCAAAGGTGCCTGATATACCGTTAATTCAGTTCTTTACAATAATGTCATGATACGGTACAATGGCAATACGGTATTCCGGCATAGCTCAGTGGTAGAGCGGTTGGCTGTTAACCAATAGGTCGCTGGTTCGAGCCCAGCTGCCGGAGCCAAGAAAAGACACGTCTACGGAGGTGTTTTTTCTTTGTTCCTCGAAATACGATTCGGTACCATACAAAATTCCACACCAGACTGATGCTAGTGGCGGCTAATTTTGCTATGCTCAAACCAAAAGTGCTGGTTATTCCGAACAGTTGGATAAGTAGCCATATGGCAGTTGGTTGTAAAACCCACAGGCCAGTGAGGGTGATACCGATAAACTGGACAATTGGCTGGCGGTCGGTTTTGAAGGTGAAGCGCTTATTTAGAAAATAGCTGCAGATCATCCCTATGGTGGTTGACATGATGACGGCCAATAGTAGCGGTACGGTGAGCCATATCAATAGAGTGTATATCGTGATGTCAATGGCGGTATTGAGAACGCCGATGGCAGCAAAGGTGGTGAGTTGTTTGCGAATAGTCATGTCGGTGAGTATAGTGGGTGGAGCTGTAAAAGAGCTGTAAATTGCTTAAATATTTACGACAATAAGACTAATTTTGCAACTTTTAATACTGTCTATGTATTCGTGATATTATCGATATATAGTAAGCAAGTTTATAGGGAGATATAGGTGATGGCAAAGAATGTCAACGTATGTATAATACCCGAAGCAATAGCTACGTCGAGCAGAGCACTCGCTGTCAGCAGCAATAATTTTGAACAGTTAAAGAAAAACCTCACTGATATATACGAGAATCGTACGAAACTACGCAAGCAGCTTACAAAGGTAAAATTTAACTACTTTATCACATATATTTTTAACTCATCAGAGAAGCGGCAAGATAAGAAAAAGCTAATTAATGAACTGGCAAAGTCTCTTGAAAATGCATATATTAACCTTAAATTTCGTAAGGGTATGAAAGATGCTGGCTCTTGGGACGAAGCCACGTATTATTTCCAAGAACTATTTCAGTGCTGCAAGATATGGGACTTAACTTCTCGACAAGATACAGACAAGTTTCGCCAACGTACCATAGCTGACGAGAGTCTTGAAAGGAAGCTAATAACCACACGTGTTCATAAGAGCTTAGAATTTATTAAATCGGATGTGGATAATCTCTATCTCCCAAATATGAACGGTGCTGATATTTATATTTATCCAACGTTTATTATCCTATTTAAGAATTATAAAAAGTTCAGCGTCCATGATTTAAAAGATGTTGATATATCCATACAAGCTTCATCATTTCAAGAAGAACAGGGTGTTCCGCAAGATTCAGAAGTTATAGGGCATACCTATAAGTATACAAATAAGAATGGCCAGCCCGATAAACGATTTAATAACAATTATGAAATTCCAGTAGTTCGTTATGGAGATCTCCAGCTCCGTTCAAATTCAGGAATCAATGATCGCTATCAATTTAGTGGTTTTGATAAGTTCATTGATTTTACTAAATCATTTACGACTCACCTACGAGTTAATTTAAAGATACCTGTTGAAAAATAATATTGAAGACGTAGATTCATTCGGTTACATACCTTAACCACTTATTGTTTAAAGCCCGTATCTTAAAGCAAAATTACAGACCCCTCGTCTATAGTTGCTTGTATGAATACGAAAGCAGCAATTATACCCCAACCACTGGCACGGCCGCGGCATCTGGTCGCCGCTGAGAGCCAGCCGTCATTTCGGGTGATTACCCGTCCGTTCATTGACATTGTCGTACCGGTGTTAAATGAGGAGAAGATCCTTCGTAGAAGCATCACGACACTTGATGAATATATGGCGAAACACCTGCCGTATCGCTACCAGATCACCATCGCGGACAACGGCAGTCAGGACAAGACGCTGGAAATTGCCAAGAACTTAGCGGAAAAACACCAGTCGGTGCAGGTGGTTAGCCTAGCAGAGCGCGGTCGCGGGCGAGCGCTCAAACGGGTCTGGCAGAATAGCCCAGCGGACATTTTGACGTATATGGATGTTGATCTGTCGACCAGCCTGGATGATTTTCTGCCAATGATTCAGCCGTTGGTGGTGGGCGAAGCTGGTGTAGCGATCGGTTCGCGGCTGATGAAAGATTCTAGAACCAGTCGTGGCGTGAAGCGGGAGTTCA
>CAUPXC010000026.1:0-11909 GCA_963514965.1 uncultured Candidatus Saccharibacteria bacterium
GAGCACCTGCCTTTTAAGCAGGGTGTCCCGGGTTCAAGCCCCGGTGGGCCCTCCAGATGACGAACATATGCAGTGATGTTATTCGGGTGTGGCAGAAAACCTTGGACATGACGAAGTATCTAGACGGCTTAGATGTACCACCCCGATATACTGGAATAGTAGAAAAACATAGTGATGATTTGAAGAATTTTGTTGGGATGCGGTGTGGTGTCCCAATTTTTTCTGGCGCTCAAGAAGTAACCAACCCGACTACTAAAGAGCCAGTTGGCTATGCTCAATATATCCAGCTGGGGCAGAATCCAGTGATAGTAGAAAGGGGTCTCTGTCGTTACCGAGTAGGTATTGGAAATGTACTAACAAATATTGATGATCTTCTGGAACAAGAACATAGGCGAAAAATGTCCACTGACGTGGGCTTAGCTGGAGTCAGAAGAGCGACACTGGCGGGTGCTGCTGGCGGGGCATTGGAGTGGTTCAACTTTGCTCCAACGGTCAGCCTATCCGGGGTGGCGGCAGGAATAGCAACTGTGAATGTTTTTCGAACATGGGAAGAAGAGCTGTTAGGCCTAATTTGTTAGCGCCGGATTCATATGTTGATGATGATATGCAGACGGGTTCAATGGATGATAAAAAGGCAAGCAATATCTACTTTATTGGTGATATGCCAGTTGACCAGCAACAACGAGCTGACCGTTTTTGGCAGCGGGCTGATCAAATCTTGAAAGAATATGGATTTGCAAAGTGGCAGGGTTATCAGTCTGCTGGCTTGCCAGCGCTCATTGAACGAATATTGGATGATTTTGATGGTAATGATGACTTTAATTATGATAAAAAAACCAGTGCTGGTTATTATATAAGTATTTTTGTGGCTCGGCGTGATTTTACAATCAGAACTATGAAGCGTATGCAAGACGAAGCCGATTCACAAAACCTACTTCAGCAGTATGATATCAAGCCCTCTAAACATTCGCTACTAGATAAAAAGAAAGCTCTAGTGACATCTGCCCAGGCATTGCTGTCAAAGGTAATTGGTCATGAGGGTAATGGGCTGCAAGAGGGGGCATCTAATGCGCTATCAAGAGGTAACTCTCAAAAGACAGTCGCTCAGCAGATCAATAATGTTGACTGTGAATATGAAAAGGACTTTCGCAGGTGTATTAAAAGGTTGCGGGAAATTGTTATTGATTCACGAAAGAGGATTAACCAGTCTGAACTCACTAAAACATATGGAGGAGAGAGTAGGCTACAAAAAATCTTCTGGGGAGAATTGAGTGAAATTTTAGCCAGAAACGATATTGATCCATATGATGAGTCGGCGTCTCAGTCTGTGCGATTTATCTTGGACTTGCCTAAAATAGTTCCGGGGATCGGGAGAGATCAACTACCTTCAGCTGACAGACTGAATGAGTTGCGTGAAACATTCCAAAGAATATGTTCCCGAGAATATCCTGACGTTAGAACATCTTCTTTTTAACATATGCGTTTCAAGAATATGTGTCATACTAAAGACATATGACGATACGCAATCTAACCAGAGAAGTGCATATTTCTTGGTTGGTGGCGGCGTGGTGTTTGGGGTTGACAGTTGGCGTCATTGCTATTCATCATTTGTCGCGGTCAACGGTGTTTGACTGGCGGACTTTGGTGCTTGGGTTAGGATTAATGGCTGTGGCGATGGTCTGGCGATGGCGGGCGTTGATGATTGTGGCGATTATTTCTGGTGGATTAGTCGGGCTGTGGCGCGGTGAGCTGGGCCGAGCCGGTTTGGAGGTGTACGATTCGCTGATTGGCAAAACTGCCGTTATTCAAGGCCGTGTTTTGGAAGATCCCGACATTGATAAGAAGGGGCAAACAGTTCTGCGACTGAGCGATTTACGGATCAACGGCAAGAAATTAGCAGGACAACTATGGGTGGTGACGGCTGACAAGCGTCCCGTTAAACGCAGCGACATCGTTCAGGCTCAAGGAAAATTGACGGCGGGTTTTGGTGCTTTTTCGGCGAGCATGTATCGGGCGAAAATCATTAGAGTCGAGCGTCCGGTTCCGGGCGATGTGGCGGTTGGGGTGCGCGACTGGTTTGCCGAGCGAGTGCGTAAGCATATTCCAGAGTCTGAGTCGGCGCTGGGTTTGGGATTTTTATTGGGGCTACGGCGAGCCATGCCGACGGAACTGAGCGATAATTTGAAGATTGCTGGTCTGACGCACATCGTGGTGGCTAGCGGTTACAATTTGACAATTTTGGTGCGCCTGGCGCGGCGGTTATTTGCCAAGCAGTCAAAATATCTGGCAATGCTCAGCGCGGCAACGATGATTATTGGCTTTATGGCGGTAACGGGTTTGAGTCCGAGTATGTCGCGAGCTGGACTGGTGGCGGGACTCAGTTTGGCAGCCTGGTATTATGGGCGGACGATTCATCCGCTAGTACTGCTGCCAGTCTCGGCGGCGATTACGCTGATGGTCAATCCGCAATTTGGCTGGGGCGATTTGGGTTGGCAACTGAGCTTCGCGTCGTTTACTGGCGTGATCATTATGGCACCGCTGCTGCACAAATATTTCTTTGGCGACAAAGACCCTGGCACATTTCGACAAATTTTGATCGAGACGTTGTCGGCGCAGCTTGCGACACTGCCGCTGTTGATGATGAGCTTTGGCGTGGTTAGTAATGTGGCGCTGATCGCTAATATGCTAATCTTGCCGTTCGTGCCGCTGGCGATGCTATTGACCTTTGTGTCGGGTGTGCTGGCATTGGTGCCGATGATTGGTGCGGCCATTGCCCTGCCGACAACCTGGCTGCTGGGTTATATGATTCAGGCAGCCAATTGGCTGGCGAGCCTGGAGTGGGCGCAGATGGAAGTGAATATCACTTGGTGGCAGTGCGGTGCGATGTATGCGGCGATGATTGGTGCTATATGGTGGATGAAGAAGCAGACGAAATTGAACCTTGGGAGGGTAAATATAGTCGAATGATATAATAGATGCCATGACAAGAATGATAATTTTGATTGGCGGCATGCCAACAACCGGCAAAACAACCTTGGCGCGGGAGTTATCTCGGAGACTGGCATTGCCGTGGCTGTCAACTGATCAAACACGGTTGATAATGCAGGGTATGGCAAGCCCGGAGCAGCACCCGCATTTACTGTCAGCGCACGGGTTGTCAGCAGCTGAGTTTTTCCAGCAATTTTCACCAGAAGAGATAGCTGAAAGAGAATATATGCATGGCGTTGAAGCGTGGCCTGGCAATAAGAAATTAATCGAGGATGATTTTACCTGGCGTGAAGGTTTTGTATTGGAAGGTGTTAATATTTTACCATCGCTGCTACCGTCATTACAGACCGCTAGCGATGTACGATCAATATTCTTGACTGACGAAGGCGATGACGCGTTAAGGCAGGCGATATTTACTCGTGGTCTATATGCGGATGCTGACACATATGCTGATGAGCTGAAAGAATATGAGATTATGTGGGCGCGGCTGTTCGATCAGCGAATTCAGGCTGAGGCGCAGCAGTATGGATACCCAGTTGTTCGCGTACAAAAAGACAGTGAAATTGATATACCAAACGTGTTGTCATCTTTGGGCTTGCCAGTCTAAATTGTCTCACGTCTGTATTTGATATATAATACTAACAGATTGAACATAGATAAACGGTAGGAGAACGTATGTCAGGACATAGTAAATGGGCAACGACGCACCGGCAGAAAGCGATTGTTGATGCGAAGCGTGGTGCGATTTTCACGAAGTTGGGTAACCAAATTGCAATTGCGGCGCGTGGCGGCACTGATCCAACATTGAATTCAAGTTTGGCAATGGCCATTGAAAAAGCCAAGGCTGCTAATATGCCCAGCGCTAATATCCAGCGGGCGATTGACCGCGTAGCTGACAAAAGCGCAGCAGCGCTGGAAGAAATTACCTATGAAGGCTATGGTCCGGGCGGTGTCGGCATCATCATCGAAACCGCGACCGACAATCGCAACCGCACTTTGCCAGAAGTGAAAACGGCACTAGTCAAAAACGGCGGGCGCATCGCTGACGCTGGCAGTGTGGCATTTCAATTCACCCGCAAGGGCGTGATCACCGTGGAGGGCACGGGCGAAGAATTGCTACTGCAAGTGTTGGATGCTGGTGCCGAAGATGCAGTTGAGGAAGACGGCGAGATTATCGTCTACACCGAACTGAAAGATCTGGCGAGCGTCAGGAACGCATTGGCCGAGCAGGGCTTGAAGGTGAAAGACGCCGAGCTGCGCTACATCGCTAATACACCAGTTGAGATCGCTGATGCAGAAACCGCACAGAAATTGATGAAAGTAGTTGATGCGCTGGACGACCTAGACGATGTGGTGAATGTACACACTAACGCCAATATCACAGCAGAATAGCATGATTATCAGAAAAAATCGCCTCATTCTCGGGGCGGTTTTTGTTTTGGCAAAAAGTACGCTACACTAGAGTTAGCTAACCATAAGCAAGGGGCGAGCATAAAATATTTGCGATACACACTACTTATGATACTAATCGCGGCATTGATTATGCCGTCGCCGTCAGTTTTGGCGGCTGATAATCTGGAAGTTGAGCCAGCGTCTAGTGGTGACACATCACAGACAGCTGAGGCGCCAGCAAACGACGCACTACCATCTAGTCCCAACCCGGCTATTACTGTGCCTTCGTCTCAACCAGAGCCAAGCTCAGTTGGCGAGCAACCGACTGCAAAACCGGTAGCACAAACTAATCCACTAGCTGCCGAGCCGGCACATCCAACCTCTCAGCCAGCACCAACAACTGACGAAGCACGCGAAAAAACAGCACCATTGTTGATTTCAAAAATTAGCCCCGACAAGAAATATATTGAGCTGTATAATCCAACAGACAGTAATGTGAAGCTAGCAGGTTGGAAAATTGAACACTATAAGGCTGATGTGAAAACTGGCGGAAAAGAGTTTAAGGATGAGATAGTTTTGGCTAATGATTTTCTGGTGATTTCAAATGATCCAGCACTAACAAAAGCGGTGAAGTTTGACAAGGTGCCGAGCATGATTCAGGGTGAAGGGTCGGTGGTGCTGTCGCGGGCTGACGGGTCACCTGCTGATGTTGTTGGTTGGGGTGAGGCAAAAAAGTTTTTGGGTGCACCCGTGACTGGCGGTATCAAAACTGTCTGGCGCTGTTTTGCTGGTAATCTCATCGTTGACTCGAAGAATAATCTGTCTGACTTTTCATCAAACAAAACAGCTGATGATCAGGAAGTTTCGCCATACGCGCGCCCGCAGTGTAAAACTCCCGAGCCACCAAAACCGCTGAACAAATGTGAAGGCTTGAGGCTGAATGAAGTTGCCTCTCACGTTGACGAGCCGTTTGTCGAACTGGTAAATGTGAGCGATACGACCATCACGACAGCTGGCTGTAAGTTGGCCACTAGCAGTAATAATTCACAAGAAGCGCTTGGTGATATTGAGCTGAAGCCTGGTGAATTATGGGCGGTCAAGGTAAAACGTACAAAATTAAAATTGCCAAAAATGAAAGGTAAGGTGCGTATCCTGGACGAGGCTGGCGCGGAAATTGACGCAACAGAATATGACAACATGCCAAAGGGTGCCTCCTGGAGTTTGCTTGACGGTGAATGGGTGCAAACGTTTGCGGTGACTGAGAGTGCTACCAATGTATTTAAAGAATATGCGGATTGTCAGAGTGGCTATATGCGTAATGAGTCGGGTAAATGCGTGAAAATTCCAACGCCGGCTACTGTGTCTGATGTGTTGGCGCCGTGTCCAGCTGGTCAATATCGGCATCCTGAAACGCGTCGCTGTCGGAAAATCGAAGCAGCAAAGACGGTAACGCTATGCAAAGAGGGGTATTACCGGAGTGAGGCGACGGGTCGGTGCCGCTCAATTGCCTCGGCTGCTGCTAAAACCTTGAAGCCCTGTCCTGATGGTCAATTTCGCAACCCAGCGACTGGCCGCTGTAAGAAAATTGCCGCTGCCGATGACATTCTAAAAGACTGCCCAGAAGGTTTTGAGCGCAATCCAACCACCCGGCGTTGTCGGAAAATAAAAACCGCCAGCATACCAGTTGTTGGTTCAGCGACAGCGGGTGTTCAACAGGTTGCTGGCGCGACCTGGGGTTGGTGGGTATTTGGTGGCGTTGGCTTATTGGCGGTAGGCTACGGCGCGTGGCAGTGGCGATGGGAGCTGTCGCAATTGATACGCAGATTGCGGCGATGAGTTAGTGACCGAGTAGTCAAATCATTGCTATAATACATACCATGAGAATTATTGGTATCGACCCAGGCACAGGTATTTTGGGCTTTGGTGTGATTGATTTTTCGGGCGGTAAGTTCAAGTTGGTCACGGCGGGGGTCGTCAGAACGCCAGCTCATACGCCGATTGATGAGCGGCTGGAGGAGATTTTTGACAGCTTGACGGAGATTATTACAGAGACTAAGCCTGATGTGATGTCGATTGAAAAATTGTTTTTTGCGCGTAACGTGACGACGGCAATTTCCGTGGCAGAAGCGCGTGGTGTGGCGATGTTGACGGGCCGAAAAGCGGGGCTACCGATCGCCGAATATACGCCGCTACAGATCAAACAGACGCTGACGGGCTATGGCAAGGCTGATAAAAAGCAAGTCCAGGAAATGGTGCGTTTAAACTTGGGACTCAAGGACGTGCCGAAGCCAGACGACTGTGCTGATGCTCTGGCGGCGGCAATTACCCATGCGGCGATGAATCGGGTATAATTGAATTATGATTGCACATGTTTTTGGAAAAGTTGCTGAGAAATTTAATGGTTCGTTGGTGATTGACGTTCACGGCGTTGGCTATGAAGTTAGTGTGGCAGCTGGTGATTTTGAGGCGGTAGTGCTGGATCAGGATGTCAAGTTTTATACCTATCATCATGTACGCGAGCAGGCAGAAGAATTGTTCGGTTTTTCAAGTCTGGCAGCAAAGAAACTATTTGAGATGCTCATCACGGTTCAGGGTGTCGGCCCAAAGGCAGCACTGGCAATTCTCAGCCTCAGCGACGCAGAACAGGTGCGCAATGCCATCGCCAACGCTGACAGTGCGTTTGTACAAAAAGCTGCTGGCGTCGGCAAAAAAACTGCTGAGCGTGTGGTGGTTGATTTGAGCGATAAGGTTGGCTTGCCGACGCAGTATGGTCGAGCAGATACTACAGTTCAAACTGAACTGAACACCTCTGACGAAGCATTGGAAGCGTTGATGGCACTGGGCTATACCTTGGCTGATGCTACTAAAGCGCTGGAAAATGTTGATGCTAATTTGCCAACGGCGCAGCGGGTGACCGAGGCACTGAAGAAATAATAAGGGTTGAAATATATCCGTTCAGGCTAGCTCGCTTGCAGGGTTCACGACGCTGTACTATTGACTAAATATTACAAATAATATATAATATAGGGCTGTGAATAGAACTACTGCTGAAAAAATTCTTGACGAAAAGTTATGGGAACAACGAAACCGTGCTAACCAAGAAGACCCAACAGTGACCGATCCTGAATTAACGGTATCAGCAAAGGTGCTGGACCAATACACCTCACAGGAAAATCTCACGGCACTATTTCATAACAAAGAACAAGCAGCCTCTCTTGCTAAGCTATCAGCTGAGCTGTTGACTACCTACCCGAATTATCATATCATCAGCCTGCACATGGCGTGGACGTGATGCGCTCAATACGTGCGCTGACGGATGTGATCCCGGCGGACAGAATGAATTCAGATCAAAAGGATCTGTTGTTGGTGGCGGCAGCAGCGCACGATGCTGGGTTTGAGGCTGGCCCGCCGCCAGATGGTTATGCTACCAAAGAGCATTATGCGGTCTCATTTCTTGACGAGTACTATGAGCCCGGTTCAGCTGAGTATGAGTTCATGAAAAGTGCAATCATTGGCACCATCCCTGGTCCAAAAGAACAAATCTGTCGTGATAGTATTCAAGCAAAATTATTACATCACGCTGACCTTGGTTATGTCTGGCGATCAGGCGGTCGGGATTTTTTGAATTATACCATGCGATTTCGGGTTGAAGAATGTCGAGAGCTGTCGTGGCAGGAGCAATTCAAGGAATTGGAGGATTTATTTTTGCCGAACTATAAAGAACATCTGGAAAATGACATGGGAGAGTGTGGTGTTGCAGAAGAAGTGATTGAGCAGATGGTGCACCAGATTGACGAGAATAGACAGTTCATCACTAACCCAAAACTGGATGAGCCGAGCCAAGAAATATTTCAGGATTGGCCAATGGCTCAGGAGAAGCAGGTATCATCTCCGTACTATATTGGCAAAACTGTTCTTGCAAGCTCGGGCGTGTCTTTGTAAATGTGAATAAATAGTGCATGGCTGGTATAATTCATACCAGGAGGTATTATGAATACATGTACGACACAGAAAGATTGTGAAATCTGTCCGCTGCTCGTTGGTCAGACGGCGGCTGACGACAATGTCATATTGCAGACTGAACGTTGGGTGGCGGTACTCGATAGAAACCAATGCTATTTGGGTAAGTCATTTATCACTCTGCGCCAGCACAAGGAAACGTTGTCGGATCTGGACGAGGCAGATTGGATGGAGCTACATCAGGTGATTCGTCAACTCGAGCAGGCAGTTAAAGAAGCGTTTGGTGCCGATGTGTGTAACTGGGAATGCCTCATGAATAATGCAGTTAAGGCTGGTCAGCCGACACATGTACATTGGCATTTACATCCGCGGTATCTCGCTGGTGCCACCTTTGCTGGCGAGGAGTTTCCTGATCCGAAATGGCCGCGGCACTTAGAGGACGCGGTGCACATAGTGAGTGACGAGACGTTTCGCGAAATTATGCAGGCGCTGCGTAGTCGGCTTACAAGAGCTTAGTTCGCTCCAGCTTGGATGATATAATGAATATATGGCAATTGAGAGAATAGTCGATACTAGCTCGCATATTGATGATACCGAGGAGCAGCGGATTGAAGTTAGCTTGCGCCCGCAGAGCTTTAGCGAGTATGTTGGTCAGGAGCGATTGAAACGTAATTTGCGCTTAGCGATTGACGCAGCTAAGAAGCGCGGCGAGCCACTGGATCATGTGCTGCTGTACGGCCCGCCGGGACTGGGCAAGACCACCATGGCGACGGTGATCGCCAATGAGATGGGGACGAATTTACGGATCACCAGCGGTCCGGCCATTGAAAAAGCTGGTGATTTGGCGTCAATTTTGACCAATTTGGCGGACGGCGACATCTTGTTCATCGATGAAATTCATCGGCTCGGTCGGGCGGTGGAAGAGATTTTATACTCAGCCATGGAAGATTTCAAGCTAGACATCGTCATCGGCAAAGGCCCGGCAGCTCGGTCGATTCGGCTGGATTTGCCGAGGTTTACGGTCATCGGTGCGACGACGCGGACGGGTAGTCTGGCAGCGCCGCTGCGCGATCGATTTGGACATATTTACCGCTTGGAGTTTTATGAGCCAGAGGATATCGCGAAAATTGTGACGCGGAGTGCAGCCATCCTGGAGTCGTCGATTCGGCATGAAGCAGCGAACCTGTTGTCGACGCGGGCCCGCTTGACGCCGCGCATCGCCAACCGCCTGCTCAAGCGCGTGCGTGACTACGCCGACGTCAACGGCGATGGGATAATTGATGTGAAAACGACAACGAGCGCCTTGGAAATGTTGGAAGTGGATGAGCTGGGTTTGGACCCAGCTGATCGTAATTTGCTGCAATCAATCCTGGAAAATTACGGCGATAATCCAGTGGGCCTAACCACCATCGCTGCGCTGACGGGTGACGAAGCGACGACGATTGAGGATTTTTATGAACCGTATTTACTGCAAATTGGCTTCATCGAACGCACGCCGCGCGGTCGTCGCATCACCCTGCGTGCTCAGGCGCATTTGGGATATCAACCTAAAAAATGATAAACTGTAGATATGGATACGAAGGAGCCCCAGTCGAATAATCAACAGCCAGCCGCATATGATGTTGAGGGTAGGCCACTGTATTATCATCCACCCCAAGATGTGCAAGCTGAAGAGTCGCAGCCAACAACTACGCAGCGCCCGTCTCATGTGACTGTGCTTCCAGAATCAATGGAGGGGCAGAATTTTGATCCACGTATTCGTAGCCAGTATGCCAATGAACCAGATGTGGTTCATACGGTACGCAATCTTGAGCCACAGCCAATGGTCATTAGTGAAGAATTGAAGCGCAAACATGAAGAATCAGTGGCGCAGTATCCGCAGCTTAATTTGAGTGAAGGTGAATATGTCATTTTGGATATCAAGCGCCATCCCATCGGTATCGTTGCGCCAATCGCCATCACGGTTATCATCATCATGGTGATATTTGGCTTCGCCTTTTTGTATCCATCGCTCATCGCGGGCGGAAGCTTGTTGTCGGTACCGTCTCCAACAGCTATGTTTGGCATCGCGACCTTGTTT
Organism: uncultured Candidatus Saccharibacteria bacterium; assembly: GCA_963514965.1. GTDB lineage: Bacteria > Patescibacteriota > Saccharimonadia > Saccharimonadales > Saccharimonadaceae > Nanosynbacter. The sequence goes on from CAUPXC010000026.1 coordinate 10,421, forward strand.
GCTATTTTGGCGGCATTGGGCGGAGCGGTAGCACTTTGGGTTTATTTACAAAACCAATTTTACATGACCAATGAAAGTGTAATTCAAGAAATTCAAGAAAGCTTGTTTTCTCGCCATGAGCAGACAGTGAGCCTTGGTAGTATTGAAGATGCTAGCTTTCGTCAGTCAGGCATTATACAGATGATCTTTAACTATGGAACCATTCGACTGAGTACTGAGGGTGAAGAAACCACCTACATCTTCCATTTTGTAGCAAATCCAAAACACCAGATCGGAATTGTCAATAACGCCATTGAAGCCTTTAAGAATGGCCGCCCGGTTGATGACTAATAGTTGGTAACTGAGCTATTTGTTGCGACTTTCTTTGACAAAGTCACTTTCGTTAACCAGCTTTGCTCTCAAAGTGAAGTGTTTGCATTTTCCTTCTTGGCAGTTTTGTGTTTCGTACCGATACGCGCTGTTAGCATCGCCAATTTTTTTACCCTTCGGATCGGTGAGTAGTGCTTTGTCCATGGTTGGTAGTGTGTCGTCAGTCAAAGTCTCTGGATAGTAGCCGTGCTGTTTGTAGAAGCTCTCTTCCAGGCTGTAGTACATGGCGTTGATGGCTGTTTTTTTGTGGCTGTCATCACTGGCATTTTTTACTTTTCCAACCTGCACTACCGCAATACCCAAGCCAGCAGTCAGCATGATGATAACAAACAATAATTCAATAACGGTAAATCCAGAACATTTTTTCATATACTGCTATTATAGCAAAATTTGGCCTTAAGCCCTAGAGAATGTATAATAAAAGTATCAATTAAGGAGGGGAATATCATGGCTAAGACTGATGAGAAAAAGGCAGTAAAAACTGAAAAGTCGGTAGCGGCAGAGAAAAAGGTTGATGACGGCAAATTAAAGGCATTGGGTCTAGCGATGGATCAAATCACCAAGCAGTTTGGTGACGGGTCAATCATGAAGCTCGGCGAGGCGCACAAGGTAGATGTTGAGGTGATTCCATCAGGTTCGCTGAGTTTGGACTTGGCACTGGGTGGCGGCTATCCAAAGGGGCGTATCATTGAGATTTATGGCCCCGAGAGTTCGGGTAAGACAACCTTGACGCTGCACGCCATTGCCGAAATCCAAAAGCAGGGCGGTACGGCGGCGTTTATCGACGCTGAGCACGCACTTGACCCGAGCTACGCCAAGCGCCTGGGCGTGGACACCGAGAATCTGCTGGTATCGCAACCAGATAACGGCGAGCAAGCGCTGGAAATTACTGAAACCTTGGTGCGCTCAAACGCGGTGGATCTCATCGTGGTGGACTCGGTAGCGGCACTGACGCCGCAAGCGGAAATTGATGGTGATATGGGCGATTCGCATATGGGTTTGCAGGCGCGGCTGATGAGCCAGGCGCTGCGTAAATTGACTGGTATCATCAACAAGTCGAAAGCCACGGTGATTTTCATCAACCAGATTCGCATGAAGATTGGCGTGATGTTTGGCAATC
>CAUPXC010000027.1:0-11645 GCA_963514965.1 uncultured Candidatus Saccharibacteria bacterium
TGATTTTCATCAACCAGATTCGCATGAAGATTGGCGTGATGTTTGGCAATCCTGAAACCACGACGGGTGGTAACGCACTGAAGTTTTACGCCTCGCAGCGGGTGGATATTCGCCGCATCGGACAGATCAAGGTTGGTGATGATATCCTCGGTAACCGCACCAAGATCAAGGTGGTGAAAAATAAGATCGCACCGCCATTCCGCATCGCTGAGTTTGACATTATGTATAACGAAGGCATCTCTAAGACTGGCGACATTCTGGACTTGGCGGCTACGCACGGCATTGTTGAAAAATCTGGCGCCTTTTACAAATATAACGGCGAGACCATCGGTCAGGGTCGCGACAAAACTAAATTGTATCTGAAAGAAAACCCTGAGGTTCTGGCGGAAATTGACCAGAAAGTTCGGGACAAAGTGAAAGAAATCGAAGCGTAGCTATCGTGGAGTCGGTTTTTACTACAATTATTCGTGATGAAGGACGAGTATTTGTTGAAAATGAGCATGCTTTTGCCTTTCCGACGAATATTCCCATAACACCAGGACATAGTTTAGTCTGCCCTCGACGAGTCGTTAAGACAATTGATGAACTGACTGCTGAAGAATTGGTTAGTGTGTTTAAGCTGCTTGAGCTAGTTAAGAGCGGACTTCGCACTGTTGTAGGAGCTGAGGGTTTTAATTGTGCATGGAATGAAGGCGGCAAAGCCTATGGCCAATCAGTGCCACATTTGCATATTCATATTGTGCCACGTACGCCAGGTGATACGGGTATTTATACTTATGATCCGCGTCAATTTCTATATCGTCCTGGTGGTAGGGAGGAGGCTTCAGTCGAAGCACTAAAGGAATTTGTACTAAAAATGCAGCTGGAATTAAGGTAGGAAATCGGTAATGATCATCACTGACATCTCCCTCCAAGCGCGTAATAATAATCGGGTGAATGTCAGTATTGATGGCGTATACAGCTTCAGTTTAGACATCACTCAGGTGACTGACTTAAACCTTAAGGTCGGCCGTGAATTGAGTGATGGAGAGCTGGAGAAACTGCAAGAAGAGAGCCAATTTGGCAAGCTGTATATGCGAGCACTTGAATATTGCTTGCGGCGACCACATTCAGTTAAGGAAGTCAGGGATTATCTATGGCGAAAAACTCAGCCGACACTCCGTAAGAGCCGAACTGGTATGAACAATCCTGTAGTCTATTCAGAGCGGGTGGCGTCGCGAGTGCTGCGTAAGCTCCAGCAGAAAGCGTATGTTGATGATGAAGCGTTCGCGCGGTGGTGGGTGGAAAATCGTCAGCTTAGTAAAGGCGTAAGTCGACGTAAGCTAACGGCTGAGCTGCGTTCAAAGGGTGTTCACGCAGACATTATCGCGCAAACGCTTGAAAAAACTGACCGAACAGACGATCAGGAGTTGAGGAAAGTTATCGCCAAAAAGCACCGTCGATATGCGGGCGATAGACAAAAATTTGTACAGTATCTAGTGCGTCAAGGCTTTTCCTATGACGATGTGGTGTCTGCTTTGAATGATGTTGAGGAAGTAAATAGCTGAGGCTTTACGACGCCTGCTTTTTGCGGAAAGGATTTTCGTATGCCTGTAAAACCGGCTTCTCGACGTGCTGTTCTTGACGTGGAACAGTTGCTGATTTTACGACTATCTGATCGTCGGTCACTTTGATGATTTGCGAGCGGTGAATGAGCATTTCGGTATCGCCAAAACTGCGAAGCAGCGGACGCTTCACGCTAAGCTGTTGGATGAGAAAGCTGCCGGCCATCACGGTGTAGCCAATGACCTTACCGACTTTACGACCGTCTTTTTCTACGACATGTTTGCCCATCAAAACGAATTTATATTCGTAAATCTTTTGTAGTTCTATAACGTCTGAAACGCCGACGAGCTCATCAGCCGAGTCGATGATCATACCGAGTGGGCCGATCTCTCGCACATCGTCCAGTCTAAGCAGCGTTGGCCGCTGGTCGAGAAGCGGACCTTCCAGCTCATAGGCAACGATTGATAAGTTACGCGGATCAATTATTTCACGAGCAGTCCTGCCTAACTCCGCACCTGTCTGGAGGCTCATCACCGGAGTGTTCATAAATCTGCTGGCTGAAATTAACATACAGTATCTATTATACTACCTTACTCAACAAATGGGTTAATTCTTCCGCTGCCCGGCAGAGAGAATGGCTTTGCTGCTTGTGATGAGCTGTTATATTCTTTGATGCGATCGATAGTATTGGTGTCAAATTTGGTAGTCTCTACAACTTTTGCATCAACATCATCACCGGAGCTGGTGACACTGCTGATCAGGAATATGGCTACTGAAACTGCGATCACGATGGTCATGGTGTACAACGTGATGTGGTAGCGATGTAAGAACCGCGCTAGGATTACGCCTAATTGTCCGACAGATGGTGAGTTGTTCATCGTAAGTAAAGCTCCAATTTTAATGCTTGTGATTCAACATGTTGAGGACTATCTCCTTTAGCGAGGGATATGTTTGCCACTTGCATGCGGGTTAGGTTTTGCTCTAGTAGGTGCAAGAACTGCAAGAAACGCACGTAGTCGAGGTCTTTACTCATTTGGATAGAGACTGACGTACTCTTAGCGCCAGACGGGCTTGGTGTAGCTGGTGTTTTAGCGGCTGTTGATGAGCTGCTTTTGCCACTTGAAGCTGCGCTATCATCTTGAAAGGTAAATGATGAAATACCAACACCGGCCTGTCGTGCATAGGCAGTTATATCGTTGATGATCTGGTTTTGATACTTGTAGCTGGTAGATTCGGCAACAATTTTCTCTGCCTTTTTGACGCTGTCTTGATATTTTTCCAGTTTGCTCGAGAGTGATCTAACGTCTTGTAATTTTTTGTCAGCAGCTTTCGCATCAGCTTGCACGCTGGCGACTTGTTGAGCTGAATCTTTCATGAAATTGTACGCCATGTAGAACCCAGCAGTCATGACAAGCAATATCAAGACGAGGGCTAATGACAATAAAATGCGAGCTAATGTTGCGTTTAGTTGAAGTTTTTGTATATTCATGATTTTATCACCTCCGGGCGAATAACAACGCTGATGACAATTGACATTGGATAGCCGTCCTTTGCTTCGTTGGCGGTTACTGACACTAGATGGACGTTTTGGAAGACGTCTTTCTTGTTCTCTAGGGCAGTTTTTAGTTCCAGAGCGTCACTGTAACTTTTGCCTTTGGTAGTGAGACTGACTGGCTTACCGAACGTAGTTGCATCCAGATCTAGAGATTGTAGGACGATATTTTTTGGTAGTGCCTGGGCTATTTTGACTGCGATTTTTGAGTATGGCACTTCTTTGTCTAAGATGGATTTTGCGACTTTGAGGTTGTCCGAAAATTGCTTGGCTTGTTGCTGGACTTCTTTGTACTGTGACAATTGTTGATTACTTTCAGCAATGGTTTGTTCAGCATCTGACTTGGATTTCATCAAGATGAAGTAAGATATGCCGATGTAGATGAACAGTAGTGCTGCCAATGCCAACGAAATGATGCAATAACGCGCCAACAGTCTGTTGGTTTGTCCGGCGATGATTTGACGTTTTTCGTCTTGAGGTAATAAGTTTATCATTTCCAAATCTCCTTTGGATCAACCAGTGCTAAACCTGCAACTGTCATTAGGTGAGTTCGCAGCTGCTTTGTTGGTGGCTGCAATGAGCTAAAGTTCAATGCCTGCCAAGGGCTCGCCGTACGGCTTGGCATCATCAGCTCGTTAGTAAAATAATCACCCAATCCTGGAATATTACTGCCGCTACCGACGATGAGTAACTGTTCCATCTTTGGCTCATTCGGGAAGTGTTCAGAGTAGTAGCGGATGATCTTTTGGGTTTCTTTGACGACTGTTTCCAAGCTTGGCTTAAGCGCACTGGTGATTTGCGCTTGCTTTGGTCCAGAATTTAGACCGCTCAGAACTTTCAGCTGATGGGCTGCTTCCAGCGGTGTATTGAGCTTTTTGGCAATGTTGAGAGTGAAGGTGTTGCCACCGATATTGACACCAGAAGTCACGCGTATAACAGAGTCTAAAATTGCGATGTCTGTGGTCGATGGTCCGATATCTAAGATAACGGTTGGTAGTCCGCCGCTCTCGGTTGATTTCAAAATGCGAGCGATGGCGTTGATGCTTGGTTCGATCATGGCAATTTCAATACCACATTGTTTGGCGATGGTCGTCATCACTTCAATGTCTTTTTTTGGCGCAGCGCACATCAGTACGGTCAATGAATCTTTGTCGCGCTTGATGATCTGGTGGTCGACATAGAGCAGATCTGGCGGCATCGGTATATACTGTTCGACTTCCAGGTTGACGGCGTCTCGCAAAGACGCTTCCTGGGCTTTAGGCACAGTAAAGGTACGCGAGAAGGTGCGTGATGTTGGCAGGCTAAGCACCGCCCGGTTACTGTTCAATTTGCCAACTAGGTTTTTTTCAAACAATTCGTTAATACGCGTAACGATATAGTCCGAGCAGACTTCTAAATCGTCAGACATCTTGGATGGATCGAAATCAATGGCACCGTAGCCGTGAACGCTCATCTTTGCGACGTCCAGCGACATGACTCGGGCGCCCACCTTGCTGAAATCAAATCCAATGATTGGTTTATTTTTGTAAAATATAGAACTCACAATATTGCCCACACATTTATATAATTCTTTTTTAGTATACCATAACCAATTTGATTTGCTAACCCTTAATTTGATTTGCTAATCCGGTGATTGGCATCATCACACTGGCGGCGATCAAGCCAACCATACCACCCATGAAAACAATCATCACTGGCTCGATGGTGGAGCTGATACTGGCGATGGCGGTATCGACTTCTTCTTCGTAAAAATCAGCCACCTTAACCAAGACCTGATCAGTTTGACCAGTTTCTTCACCGACTGCTAACATCTGTGCCACGATTGGCGGATATAGTACCTCGTCTTCAGCGATGATTTTTGAAAATACCTCACCGTTTTTTACGCGCTTGGCCGCACTATTGAGTGATTCTTCATAGACGTTATTACCAACTGCTTTGGAGGTCACTTCAAGTGCTTCCAACACCGCCACACCAGCGCCGATAAGGGAAGAGAAGGTACGAGTGAAGCGAGCGATGGCAATTTTTTTCATGATTTTGCCGATAATCGGTCCATGTACCAAAAAGTGATGATATTTTTTCTTGCCACCAGGTGTTTTGATGTAACGCAAGAAACCATAAATTGCTGCACCAACCAGTGGCAGCAGGATATACCAGAAATTGACCATAAAGGCACTGATCCCCAGCATGGCTTGGGTCAAAGCTGGTAGTTCGGCGTCTTCTCCCGCCAAATCTTTGATGGTTTTACCAATCATTGGTAGGACAAAGATCATCAAGCCAAAAAATGCACCAATAGTAATGACGATCAGCACCATCGGGTAGGTCATGGCTCCTTTAACCTTTTTCTTGATGGAGGCTGATTTTTCTTGCTGCAAAGCCAAACGCTTCAAGATGTCGTCCAAAATACCACCAGTTTCACCAGCCCGAACCATGTTGACGTACACATCATTAAACGTGTCGGGGTGTCGCGCCAGCGCATCGGCAAACGACAAACCACTCTCGATGTCTTTTGAGACGTCGCCAATGATTGAGCGGAATGATGCGCTTTCGGCATGTTCTGTCATTGACTCTAACGACCGGAGGATTGGCACACCAGCCGAGACCATGGAGCTTAACTGACGGGTGAACATCACCAATTCATCAGACTTAATTTTGCGACGGCGTTTGCGACCAGGCTTGGCGTCTGTCTCTTTGAGGTTAACCAGCTTTAAGCCCTGTGCTTGAATTGAGCGGATGGCAGCCGCGCGATCGCTTGACTCTATGGTTGATGATAGCGTTGAGCCATCTTTTTTTGTCGCGACAAAACTAAAACTAGTCATGTGTTATTGCTCCCTCGTTGCACGTAAAATTTCCTCAATGGTTGTGACGCCGCGGAATGATTTGATCAATCCATCCATCTGCATGGTAATCATACCTTCGCTAATCGCTTGTTCCTGAATATCATTGCTGGTGGCATTTGCAGTGATCATCTTTTGAATGGCCACGGAAATACCCAATACTTCGTAAATACCAACGCGACCCTTGAAACCATTGTGTCCACACTCATCACAGCCTTCAGGTGACGGCTTCCACAGTTGAACGATGGTTGCGTCTGTCGTGCCCATTGGTGTATCACCGCCGATGCTCTCTGATGCAGCTTGTTCTTCGAGCTCGTGAAGGTGTGGCATTGACTCCGGTGTGATATTGAACATTTGGGTGATGTAGTTCAATTCTTCTTGACTGGGGGTGTAGGCCTGGCGACAGGATTGACACAGACGCCTCACTAGTCGCTGACCGATAACAGCTTTGACGGTACTGGCGATCAAAAATGGTTCAATGTCCATATCAAGCAAACGCGGCAAACAAGTCGCGGCGTTGTTAGTGTGGAGGGTTGAGAACACCAAGTGTCCGGTCAGCGCTGCCTGCACGCCCAAGTTAGCGGTTTCGCCGTCACGGATCTCTCCAACCATGATGATGTTCGGGTCTTGACGGAGTAGTGCGCGCAGTCCTGAAGCAAAGGTCATGCCGGCTTTGGCATTGGTCTGGGTTTGGTTGACGCCAGGGATTTTGTACTCGACCGGGTCTTCGATGGTGGAAATGTTAACGTCAGGAGTGTTGAGCTCAGACAACACGCTAAACAAGGAAGTTGATTTTCCAGAGCCAGTTGGTCCGGTCACCAAAATCATACCATTTGGTTGCGCCATGGCGTTTTTGATGGTAGCCAAAGACAACCCCCAATAGCCTAATTTTTCTAGGGAAATAGCCTGGTTTGATTCATCCAACACACGCATGACGATTTTTTCACCGTCAGCGATTGGCAGTGTTGATACACGCAAAGCGTATTGTTTACCGGAGACTTTGATTTTGAAGCGGCCATCTTGCGGTACACGGCGTTCGTCGATTTTCAAATTTGATAAAATCTTGATGCGGCTGACGAGCGCACCCAGAACATTGTGGGGCAGCTTGTTCACTTCTCTGAGCACACCATCGATGCGATATCGTACCTGGACAAATTCTTCGCGCGGTTCAATGTGGATGTCGGAAGCGTGTGATTTGATGGCGTACTCGAGCAGCAGGTTGACGGTCTGTGCGATCGGTGAATCTTCAGCAAATTCTTCTTCTTTGGCGTTTTCGGCGTCACTATCGTCCCTCTGGATGGCGATGACTTCGTCAAGCTCGTCGTTCACATCACCACGATAATTTTCCAGACAATCCAAAATATTGCTTTTCGTCGCCAAGAACACACGCAGGTTATAGCCGATTTCTTTTTGGATGAAATTGAGAGCCTGCACATCGTCAGGATCTTCCATGGCTAGCATTGGTGCGCCATCTTCATCAACCGCAAACAATACGACATTGTACTGCCGAGCAATGTGCTCTGGGATACGTTTTAGAACGTCATCAGGAATATCTTTTGGCTCAATCTCGACAAACGGCGTCCCGATATAATCACCAACCAATTTGGCCAACTCGCGCTCTTCTAGTACCTTATCTTCGATGATGGTCTCTTGCAGGGTGCGTTTGGACCGTTCGGCGGTCGTCTTTAAATCAGCAAGCTGCGATTCTGTTAAGATCCCACCCTGTTTCAGAATTTTCTCAATCGTATTATCTGAGATTCTCATATCACTTATGCTTTAGTATAGACCAGTTGAATTGAAAAAACAATGATATACTAAAAGTGTGAAGATATATGATGAAACAGAGATGAAAGCATTGGGGCGGGCGATTAGTCAGGCGCTGGTTGGCGGCGAGGTGATAGAACTGGTTGGTGATGTGGGCGCTGGCAAGACTACACTTACTAAGGGTCTGGCGGAAGGACTGGCAATCACTGAACCAATCCAAAGCCCAACATTTACCATTTCGCGCGTGTACGATGCGCGTGATGGACTGCGCCTTTGTCATTATGACTTCTACCGCTTGGGTGAAGCTGGCATCATGGGCGATGAAATTTCTGAAATTATGCAAGACGGCTCAACCATCACGGTTATTGAATGGGCAGGCGCGGTTAATGAAGTGCTGCCGAGTGACCGATTGATAATCACGATTACCGCCACGACTGAAACAGAGCGACAGTTGGAGGTTACTGCTAATGGTGCTCGTTCCGAACGGTTACTTAGTGCTATTGATGCGTTTTTTGAGAGGAGATGAAATGTTATTACTACTTGATACATCAACCCCGGTTTGTTACGTGACACTTGTCAGTCAAGAAGGCGCAGTGTCGTATGAGTGGCAGGCTGACCGCACCTTAGCCAAAGGACTGTTGGGCTTTCTCAGGGATAGCTTAGCCAAACAAAACACCGACATGCACGCGTTGACTGGTATTGGCGTGATGAAAGGTCCAGGAAGCTTTACTGGGTTGAGGATTGGACTGACGGTGGCCAATACGCTGGCTGACGGTTTGCAGGTGCCAATCGTTGGCGCGACGGGCGAGAACTGGCAGGAGCAAGCATTGGAAAAATTACGCTCCGGTGAAGACGAGAAAATTGTCATGCCAGAGTATGGTGCTGCGGCTCACATCACCGCGCCACGAAAATAATCATAGCGATACATAAACTAAGCGCCACTATTTTCGCTTTCCGTGTCAAAACTCTCGAAACCGTGTATAATTAAATTACGGCGATTTGTATGATGCGGTTCGCCGGATTAGATAGTTTGAAATTGATTGGCTGTTGATACGTTTCCCTGAGGCGAATACTCAGGGGCAGTCGGTCGGAAAGGAATACTGAAGTATGGCAGGAATTGTCATTGGCGCACTTGTTGGGGCCAGTTTAGGCGCGGGCGCGCTCTATGGATATCAAACAGTACGCCGTTCACAGGCAAAGTCACAAATTGACAAAGATTTGGCGAATGCAAAAACCAAAGCGAGCGATATCGTTTTGAAAGCAAAAGATGAGGCGCTGAAAATTGAAAATGAGCGTCGTCGAGAGTGGCAAAAAACGGAAAATCGTTTGGCAGATCGTGAAAAGGCGCTTGACAATAAGCTTGAAGAGCTAGATCGTCGGTCAGAAAAATTACGGGCGCATGAAGATGAGATTGATGATCTGAAAAATGAGATTCGGCAGATTCGTACTCGTCAGCAGGAAAAATTGGAAAAAATTGCTGGCCTGAAAAAGAAAGATGCAGCCGAAAAATTGATGCAGATGACTGAGCGTGACATTCGTGACGACCTCATCAAATTGGTTGCAAAATTGCAGCACGAAGCTATGGACGATGCTGAAGAGCGGGCTCAGACTATTTTGCTTACCGCTATGGAGCGAATGAGCAGTGAAGTAACGGCTGAGCGCACCGTGACGGCGGTGAAACTGACTGATGATGAGATGAAAGGTCGCATCATCGGTAAGGAAGGTCGTAATATTCAGGCGTTGCAGCGTGCCACTGGTGTCGACATTTTGGTAGACGATACACCTGGTATGGTGGTGTTGTCGAGCTTTGACCCAGTTCGTCGCCAGGTTGCGCGTTTGAGTTTGGAGATGCTGATGAAAGATGGACGCATCCATCCAGCGCGCATCGAGGAAGTTGTTGCCAAGGCGCAAAAACAGATTGACAAAGAAGTGAAGCAGGCCGGTGAAGATGCCATGCGTGAAGCGGGTGTTGTTGGTATTCCAAAGGAAATGCTGCGCCTGTTGGGTGAATTGAAATTCCGAACCTCATATGGTCAGAACGTGCTGAAGCACTCGACTGAAATGGCGCAGATGGCAGGGATGATTGCTGAGGAAATTGGCGCTGACGTTCGTATATCAAAGATCGCGACGTTACTGCACGACTCTGGTAAGGCAGTGACGCACAAGATTGAAGGTAAGCATCACCACATTGCGGCAGAATTGGCGCGCAAATACGGCATGGATGAGCGAATTGCTCACGCCATTGAGGCACACCACGATGATATTGAAGCGACAACGCCAGAAGCGTTGGTGGTTCGTGTGGTAGACGCTGCTTCAGCAGCACGCCCAGGTGCACGTAACATCTCAGCGGAAAACTTTGCTGAACGTATGCGCGACTTGGAAAACGTAGCCACCAGCTTTGAAGGCATCGATAAGGCCTATGCAATTTCTGCCGGACGAGAAGTGCGGGTGATTGTCAAGCCAGAAAAGATTGATGACTTGAGTGCTATCAAATTGTCTCGTGATATTGCTACCAAGATTGAATCAACCATGCAATATCCGGGTACTATCAAAGTTAATGTTATCCGCGAAACGCGGGCAGTGGAGTTTGCAAAATAATGGATGGGTTTATGAGAGCAGAACGACGTCAATGGCTTGAAAGTTTGGACGCCCGACCGTCCGGCGCTGCCGTCCTGTTGGAGGATGTTGAGGGCCGAGCTTTGATCGTTAAGGCAAACTACAAGACGTATTGGGCGTTACCGGGCGGCATGGTTGACACTGAAGAATCACCACTAGTGGCAGCGCTACGGGAAGTAAAGGATGAAGTTGGCATCGTCATCAATCCAAGCGATGTGTCATTGATGGGTGTGGCGCAGCGCATGGGTGACGGGTTCATTACCTACCAATTCATCTTTACGGCGTCCATCAAAGAGTCACAAGTCAAGGCCATCAGTCCACACGATCCAGAGATCGAAGAATGGCGATTCATCAGTAAACAGGAAGTGCTGAAAGGTGAATTGCCGTTACCATGGTCATTGAAAGCGTGGGCTCACGACCAGTCGGGGTATTTTGAAACCGCCATTGCTGATGATGACAATGCTGATACTGAAACAATTGTATTCTCCACAACTGGTGGTGACGAAAGCAGTAGTAGTGAAGCGCCAGTGCGCAAGGGCGCTTCTGGACGACTATTCATCACCCGTCACGGCGAAAGCGAGTGGAATTTGCAGGGCAAATGGACCGGACTGACAGATGTTGGCTTGACAGAAAAAGGCATCTCAGACACGGTGCGACTGGGGCAGCTATTGAAAGACACGACTTTTGACGTAGCGTATACTTCTGCTTTGAAACGCACCCATCAGACGCTTGATGCTTTGCTTAAGGGCGCAGAAATTACCACATTGCCGACCATTCACGCAGCAGAGCTCAATGAGCGTGACTATGGTACGCTGACGGGTAGTGACAAATGGGAAGTAAAGGATCAGATTGGCGAAGAAGCTTTCAATGGCATTCGCCGCGGTTGGGATTATCCAGTGCCAGACGGCGAAACATTGAAAGATGTGTATGCGCGAGTCGTGCCATACTTTGAAACAGAGATATTGCCGCGACTACAGGATGGCGAGAATGTGCTGTTGGTGGCACATGGTAATTCCATCCGCGCTTTGGTGAAATATCTTGACCAAATCCCAGACGACAAGGTCGCAGACTTGGAAATGCCGTTTGGTAAAATCTTAGTCTATAGCTTTGATCATGACCACGCGTTGCCAGTTGACAAGGCTGAGCGTTCAGTCGATATATCACCGACCAAAGCGTAAGCGCCAGCTATACAATTATAGCTGCAACAAGACTAGCTTTTACTGCGCCAGTGTGCTACAATACCTTGCAGGTAGTTACCTCATTTCGGGGTGTGGCGCAGTTGGCTAGCGCGCGCGGTTTGGGACCGTGAGGTCGAAGGTTCGAGTCCTTTCACC
>CAUPXC010000028.1:0-11640 GCA_963514965.1 uncultured Candidatus Saccharibacteria bacterium
GTACGGCCACCTTCGCGGATAGCAAAGTTCAAACCTTGCTCCATAGCGATTGGGGCGAGCAACTTAACCTTGAAGGTTACGGTGTCGCCTGGCATGACCATTTCTTTGTCAGCTGGCAATTCGACTTCACCAGTCACGTCAGTGGTGCGGAAGTAGAACTGTGGCTTGTAACCCTTGGAGAATGGAGTGTGGCGACCGCCCTCTTCCTTCTTCAAGATGTATACTTCAGCTTCAAACTCGGTGTGTGGGGTGATAGTACCTGGCTTACACAAAACCTGACCGCGCTCGATGTCGCTGCGCTCGATACCGCGAAGCAAAATACCGGCGTTGTCACCTGCTTGACCCTGGTCAAGAGATTTCTTGAAGGCCTCGATACCAGTCACAACTGATTTTTGGGTTGGCTTCAAACCAACGATTTCAACTTCATCGTTCAATTTAACAACACCCTGCTCGATACGACCAGTTGCCACAGTACCACGGCCCTTGATTGAGAAGACGTCCTCAATTGGCATGATAAATGGCTTGTCCATGTCGCGAGTTGGCTCTGGGATGTAGCTGTCCATAGCGTCAACCAGTTCCATGATGGCGTCTTCATACTTCTCATCGCCTTCAAGAGCCTTCAAAGCTGAGCCCTTGATGATTGGAGCGTCTTTGTCAAAGCCGTTAGCTTCCAGAAGCTCACGAACTTCTTCTTCGATCAGCTCGACCATCTCTTCGTCAGCCATGTCCATCTTGTTCAAGAAGACAACCAACTTAGGCACACCAACCTGCTTTGCCAGCAGCACGTGCTCACGAGTCTGAGGCATTGGACCGTCAGTTGCAGCGATAACCAACACTGCACCGTCAACCTGAGCAGCACCGGTGATCATGTTCTTGACGTAGTCGGCGTGACCTGGCATGTCAACGTGCGCGTAGTGGCGCTTTGGTGATTCGTATTCTTGGTGTGAAGACGCGATGGTGATACCGCGGGCTTTTTCTTCTGGTGCGTTGTCGATCTGATCGTACGCGATTGGTTTGTTAACTGCGCTTGGAAGGCGCTTTGCCAACACTGCAGTAATCGCAGCGGTCAGCGTAGTCTTACCGTGGTCAACGTGGCCCATTGTACCCACGTTAACGTGCGGTTTGCTTCGGTCAAATGCATCTGCCATTTGTAGAAGTTCTCCTTATTTAATTATTATTTCACGCGGGTATGACCAATTAAAGGCTCCACGGCGTATGCGCTTAATTATAGCGGGTTTTATAATATTTCGCAAGGAAATCGTCTCTGATTTTACAAAATGTACCGTTCGGGAGGTTTAGGTGAATAGGATTAGCGTAAATAGCGTCATGAAACGTCCTGTTCAGTGCGTCGTGACAAGCCGATGATGTCGCGAGCGCGCACCAGATAGAACATATCATTTTCACGGTCACCTATCATCAGCATTGGCTCGCCAAAACTCAGCGGTAAGTCCGTAACTTTTTGGATGTTTCCATCTAGACTTGGCGGTTCATTTAGTTCTGGGTTCCACACCGTTAGACGATCCGCGCGCACGGTAAACGGCTCAGCGCCCTTATCATCGCCGACTTCTTGCAACGGAACGTCGCTCCACGAAACAACGTTCAACAAATCACTTGGTAAACAACGATACGCCATGACCGTACATTCGCCCTCAAACTCATGCGGATTGTCGATTAGCCCCAGTACACTGTGTGCCTCATCGTCATATTGTTTCAGTATCTCAAGCTGCTCTTCTAGAGAAAACTGATAGAACGCCTCCTCGAACACACCTCCAGCGTCCTCAGTAATGTTATGCAACTCATCAACGGCAAATTCTAGATCTTCCGCGTCATTATCCAAGTTTTCAAACCGTAATAATTTGTCACGACTAGGTATCACATAGACATTCCGCGACTGACTACTCAGCTGATCAAACACCGTCGCTTCAACCACCGCGTGAACTGACCCATCGTATTCGACAAAGTTCGTCTCCCCGAGGGCAACTCTATCGCTGTCGATAAATTCAGGTTTCAACCTACCATCTACGCTATCTGGCGTCAGCACAAAGCCCGACAAGCTGACGGCATCAAGCTCACCGACGTACGGCAACGCATCGTTCAGCGTCTGGATATGTTCACGCAGCGCGTCCGGAAGGTCAGCTTCATCAGTGTGCGAAAGATCAGTTGCCAATTCCCATGCCAACTGCTGAAACTCTTCAGTAAAAACCGTCTCAAACAAATCCGCGCCGTCCTCAATACCTTCCTCATCAGTTGGCATGATGTCCACCACGTCTTTCACGTCAACTCGAAACAGTATTGACTGATCCTCTTTGTCAAACATCTCCAGGACTGGGCGATTGCCGCGCCAAGTAAAGATTGGTAGATCACCAAAGAGGACTTGCTTATCTGCGTCAACATCAACACCATATTCATTCGCACCAACTCGCCGAATGTACGCTTTACATTCCACCTGCACGCCAGTACCATAAATCATTTCACTCAGCATCGTGTTCAAATCACTTATCAACTCCCTTTTGGACGCGGCATCTTGAATATCATTGACCTCTACGACTTCTTCAGTCTTATCGACATAATGGCGCAGTTTGCGGATGTAACGTGGTACACCGCTGATGTCGGGCAAGATCTCTGCTACCGCAATTGCTTGTCGGTCGATTGGGAAATAATAATCCATCGCCGTATCATTCTGCACCGTACGCACACATAAAGCTGCCATCTCCTTGGTGTACGTAGCAAACGGCGCCGACTCATCAGGGTCAATCTCTAGTGATGCCACCACGTCCGCCACGCCCTCAACAGCCTGTAGACCGTGCGAACCGTCTTCAGCTTGGGCATAACCAATAACCCTCACTCGCTCGCCTTCAATTTCGTCCGTGCGCATTACTCGCTCAACATTACCCAACGCCTCAGCCTCTTTATCACTGCCAAGCTGCATATTGGCCCTGGCAATTTTCCGCCAATCATCCGTCGACAATCGACCCAAGAGGTTGACACCGGTCTCTACTTGTGGTGATTTCATATAGTTGTATCGTATACCTCTCTAGCCTAAACTTCAAGCATAATCATCGCTCCATGCGGTATACTAGAAGCATGAGCAAGAAAACCCTGGTCGAGCTTGATCCGTGGTTGGCGCCGCACGAGGGCGTCATCAATGCCCGTGAGGCGTATGTTTCGTCGACACTCGAAAAAGTTTTGGATGGAAAATCGCCGACGGAGTTTGCGTTAGGGTTTCATCATTTTGGCTTGCACCGGACAGCGACAGGCTGGACGTTTCGCGAATGGGCGCCAAACGCCACACGCATAGTGATGGTTGGCGATTTTTCTGACTGGCAGGAGCGTGAGGAATTTGCCCTGCAGCCTGGCACGCATGGTGAATGGAGTGTTGATTTGCCGAAGGATGCGTTACACCACGGGCAGAAATATAAGCTGCGCGTCTATTGGCAGGGCGGCGACGGTTGGCGCTTGCCATCATACGCCACCTACGTCGTCCAGGATGATAATTCGGTGGATTTTTCGGCCGTAGTGTGGCAGCCGGATGAGCCATATCAGTGGCAACATGATATTCCACCTGCGCCAAACGTGCCGCTGATTTACGAAGCGCATGTTGGCATGAGCAGCGAGGAGGAAAAAGTAGCCAGCTTCAAGGAATTCACCGCCAATGTCCTGCCGCGCATCAAGCAGGCCGGCTATAACACCATCCAGCTGATGGCCATCGCCGAACACCCGTACTACGGCAGTTTCGGCTATCATGTCAGTAACTTTTTCGCGGTCAGCTCGCGGTTTGGCACGCCCGATGATTTCAAGCGGTTGGTTGACGCGGCGCACGGATTGGGGCTGCGCGTCATCATTGACATTGTTCATGCTCATGCCGCCAAAAATGAAGTCGAAGGCCTCGGCAATTTCGCGGGTGATCCAACGCAATATTTCAAGGCTCACGACCATCCAGCCTGGGATTCACGGCTGTTTGATTATGGCAAGCAGGAAGTGCTGCACTTTTTGGCTAGTAATTGCCGCTGGTGGTTGGATGAGTACCATATTGACGGGTTCCGGTTTGACGGTGTGACGAGTATGCTATATCACGACCACGGTTTGGGCAAAAGTTTCACCAGCTATGATGATTATTTTGGTGATGATGTTGATAAGGACGCATTGGTCTACCTGAGACTGGCAAATGACGTCATTCACGCTGTTCGCCCCGATGCCACGACCATTGCCGAGGAAATGAGCGGGCTGCCCGGGCTGGCGGCACCGACAGAACACGGCGGCCTGGGCTTTGATTATCGACTGGCGATGGGCGCGCCTGATCTCTGGATTAAAACACTGAAGGAAAAGCGCGACGAAGATTGGGACTTGGGCGAATTGGCACATACGCTGAGTTCGCACCGCCCAGAGGAAAAAGTCATCACTTACGCCGAGAGTCATGATCAGGCCTTGGTCGGCGACAAGACGCTGATTTTTCGACTGATTGATAAAGAAATGTATTGGCATATGGATAAAGCCGACCCTGACCTGACGGTGGAGCGCGGTGTAGCCCTGCACAAACTTATCCGCCTGTTGACCGCTGGACTGCACGGCGGTGGCTACCTTAACTTTATGGGTAATGAATTTGGGCATCCCGAGTGGATCGACTTTCCGCGTCAGGGCAATGATTGGTCGTTCAAGCACGCGCGGCGCCAGTGGAGTTTACGCGACAATGGCTTTCTCAAATACCAATGGCTCGGTGAATTTGACGCGAACCTGATGAAACTCATCAAAACCGTTGACGTCCCCGGCATTCACTACCTCACCATTCGCCAAGATGACTACGTAGTTAGTTTTATGCGCGGTGACCTGCTGTTCATCATCAACTTTTCGCCCGACCAGTCGTGGACGGATTATGACGTGCCGGCAGCGGCTGGGTCATACCGAGTAGCCCTCAGCAGCGACGACCAGCAGTTTGGCGGTCACGGACGAGTCCAACAAAACCAGCGATATTTCACCACACCAGGGGCGCATGGCGACAATGTACGGGTATATCTACCAGTGCGCAGTGGGTTGGTTCTGTGTAGAATTGACTAGGGCTTAGCGACGTACTGAAACATAAACAGCATACTTGACTTTTTACTATTGTATGATACTATGCAAATAGCTTTTCATTTGTCGTGAGGCGTTTGAAAAGAGTACTTGTCCAATTGCATCTTTTTTTCTGAGTTTTCGAGAGGAGGTGAAGAAGATGTGGTTCTTGCTGGGGGCAGCGTTACTGGTCGTGGTGCTACTCATAGTAGTAGCGCTGTTGCGACGGATTGTACGTCGTAAGAGCACGTGGAATGCCACGCTGCTGGTCGTGGCCCTGTTGGCCATCGGGCAATATTGGGTTCTTCCGCTCAAGGGAAATGCCCATGAGCTACAAGGCGGTTTTGCCATTATGGCGGGGCTGAGCCTGTTTAGTGTCCTCACGTCATTTTCATGGGGATACAACCAGGGCAAGTAACAATCTTGCCCACCGAAAATAGTTCGCCGAATCGGCTCAACCTGATTGAGTGTCTCATGGCATTCTCGGGTCGACCACACCCGATTCGGCTTGAGCCAGTTCGGTGGGCTATTTTCATGTCATTGACTTTTTCATAAATATGTGCTATATTATGATTTAGCCTGTTCAGTGCCTCTCATGAGGTCACTGACTGCGCTTCGCCGCCAAGCCAGATGCTTGGTGGCTTGAGGCGCGGAAAGGCCGCACCTCACGATCTTAAGAGAGGAGGTGGGTACTATGCCCATCTGGAGAATACAGGCCAATGCGATAGCCATTCTGGTTATCGCATTGGCCATCCCCGCAATCGCGGGGATGGCCGCCCAATTCAACCAGGACGTTCCATCCTGGTTGAATAGCCCCGTTACAGGGGTGGTCACGCTCGTGGTGATCGGGGCCGCACTCGCGGTCCTGACCACCACCCTCTTCATCAAAGATGAGGAGGAAGAATAAGGTGCAGGCGCGCCAGCAGAGGCGCGCATGATTAGAAAAATATCTGTGAAATCGCGGAAACACCGCGTCCCCGCACATATTGCGGGGTTTTTCTTGGCAAAAATTTGATAAAGTTTGATACACTAATTATTGATGAACAGGATAAATAAAAAAGTACCAGAAATCTTACTACAGTCACTCGGCAAAATTGCTCGCCTTCCCTTGCCAATTCCTGCCCAAGTGATCGAAAAAATTGACGAGAGTTTGACGCCGAACATGCGCGCTTTGCGGTTAGTTCTGACTATCTCCGAAAAGCTCCTCAGTATGGGTGTGTCGGCTCGAGATGTGGTACATATGATGCTTGGCATCACCAGAACCTACTGCAAACAGCCAGTTCACATGGACATCAGCTCAACGCTCATCACCGTGTCGCAAGACCGCGGCATTAACCGTGAACCGCTGACTTTGATTCGCGCCATCACTCTAGTGGATGTCAATTACCAAACCATCCAAGCACTACAGACCTTGTCCCGAGAGATCCGCTACCAGCACATTCACTTGAGTGAGGCTGAGGAACGGCTAGAAAAGATCATCAATCCTGAAAAACGTCATCCCCAATCTCTCGTCGCCCTATCAGGCGGCGCGTTGAGTGCTGGTGTGGTGGTGATGTATGGCGGTAGTTTACAGATGGCACTCCTGGCTATGGCGGTCGGCACACTCAGCACGGCTGCCATGCGTCTGTTGTGGCGTGTCGGCGTGTCGGTATTTTTCACACAGATCATCATGTCACTCTGTATCACACTCATCGCCACTGCTGTTGTCTGTGTCAATACCAAGTTTAATTTGGCATTCAATCCGACACTGATTGTGATTGGTGGAATCGTCCTATTGGTGGCAGGTATGATGATCGTTGGTGCGTTTCAGGATGCAATTGATGAATATTATGTTACAGCAAACGCCCGACTGTTGCGAGTGCTGATGGCAACCGGTGGTATCGTGGTTGGCGTAGCTATTGGCCTTCATATTGCCACCAGATTGGGTATTAGTTTTCCAACCACCCCAGACCGTTTGACGTTGGTGGATAATTATACGCAGTACATCGGTGCGGCAGTCATCGCTTCAGCATTTGTCATTGGCAATCACGCGCCGTTCTTTGGCACTATATTGGCTGGTCTTGTGGGAGCAAGTGGCTGGGGACTATTTCAATTACTGACTGATGCTGGCTGGGATGTGTTGCTGGCCAGTGGTACGGCCGCTGCGGCCATCGGTTTGGTGGCAACGTTCATGTCCCGACTGTGGCGCATCCCGTCTTTGGCTATCATCGGCGCGGGCATTGTGCCGCTGGTTCCAGGTTTGTCACTATATAATGGCTTGATGGGCATCATCAGTCAGGCACCGTCAGACCCAGGCTACGTTGTCGCCCTGGCAAGCTTGGCGCGAGCCGTCATGATTGGATTCGCTGTTGCTGTGGGCGCGTCATTTGGTAATGCCGTTGGCCGTCCCATTCGCAGTCAAATCAGGAAGCTTTTTGTTGGGACACCGACGACTGCAGAGTAGTAGCTGACGTTTGGACAGCTTGTTGGGTGAATCTACTGGTCAGATAGAACCATAGTGCCCCAAGTCCACCAGCCGCAGCTTCGTACACTACAAATGAAAATTCTCTATGTACAAATCCTTGAACGCACGCCATGACAGCAGCCACTGACAGACCCAACATGATGCTTTTTTGCTGGCGTGTGAACAAACTAGTGGTAAACGGCAGCATAAATGCGTAGAATGCAAAGACGATGATGGATAGGCGTGAAAAGATGTAGTGCAGCCCGTGCTGGGTGTCATTAGGAAAGATGGCTATGGCCATGCCACAAAAAGCTATGGTTCGCAGTGCTACCAAACTCAGCCTGGCAGTAGCTACTGCCTCAGCCTGCTCCAAAATGCCAGACATCGACTCCGCCAAGCACCACATGATGACTGCCATCATAGCGATAGCAATGTTAAATATAAACGAAGACAATTCACCGCGCTCACCCAGGGCGCTGAAGCTCCAGTTTACCCATTGCGGCTCTGACGTTAAGAACGCCGACAGAGTGATCCCTGCCAAAAAAATCAGCGTCATCCAAACAGTCAACTTTGCGGGCGCAAGCTTCTGGGTTGACAGAATGAATGATTTCATGAATACATTATACCATATGAAAAGCCCCGGCTAGTGACCGGGGCTTTTGGTGATTATTTGTTGCGCTTTTCGATTATCTCTTGAGCAACGTTTGGTGGAACCTCCTCGTACTGAGCCAACTCCATGGTTGACGCAGCGCGACCCTGTGACATCGAACGGATGTCTGAGGTGTAGCCAAACATGTTTGCCAGTGGCACGAAGGCCTTGACCAACTTGGCGCCGCCCATCAAATCTTCCATGGTATCAATGCGACCACGACGTGAGTTCAGGTCACCGATAATGTCGCCCATAAACTCTTCTGGGGTGGTGACTTCAACTTTCATGACTGGTTCAAGCAGAATTGGCGTTGCCTGTTTGATACCTTCGCGGGCTGCCAACGAACCTGCCAATGAGAAGGCCAGCTCTGAGGAGTCAACATCGTGGTATGAACCATCGTACAGGGTTGCTTTGACGTCAACCACTGGATAACCAGCGATAACACCACCTTCCAAGGTTTCACGAATACCCTTCATGACAGCTGGGCGATACTCTTGTGGCACCACACCACCCTTAATTTCATCAACAAACTCAAAGCCTTTACCAGCCTCGTTTGGCTCAAAGCGTACCCAGACGTCACCGTACTGACCACGACCACCAGACTGCTTGGCGTGCTTACCCTGAACCTCAGCTTTACCCTTGATTGACTCACGGAAGGCCACTTGTGGTTCACCAATGTTAGCTTCAACCTTGAACTCGCGCTTCATGCGGTCGATCAAGATGTCCAGGTGCAGCTCGCCCATTCCAGACATGATAGTCTGGCCAGTTTCTTCGTCAGTGTGAATGCGGAAGGTTGGGTCTTCCTCGGCCAATCGTTGCAAGGCCAATGCCATCTTCTCTTGGTCAGCCTTTGATTTTGGCTCAACGGCGATGGATACTGGCGGCTCTGGGAATTCAATTGATTCCAGAGCAATTGGATGCGCTGGGTCAGTCAAGGTGTTACCAGTACCAGTGTTTTTCAGACCAACCACCGCAGCGATGTCACCAGCAGCGATCTTGTCGATTTCCTCACGCTTGTCGGCGTGCATTCGCACGATACGACCGATGCGCTCTTTGTCGCCAGTCGTGGTATTCAGGACGTAGCTACCAGAGTTCAAAACACCTGAGTAGACGCGGATAAAGATCAATTTACCAACAAATGGGTCGGTCGCAATCTTGAAGGCCAAGGCACTCATCGGCTCCTTGTCGTCTGGTTTGCGGCTCACTTCGTCGCCAGTCTTTGGATTTTTACCCCAAATTTCGTCAACATCCAGCGGGCTTGGTAAGAAGTCAACCATCAAGTCAAGCAGCTTCTCCACGATGACACCACGACCGTCACCACCAGTGACCAAGAAGAAGTCACCAGCCAGCACGCGCTTACGCAAGGCAGACTTCAGCTCGTCGATAGTAATCGCCTCTTCACCCTGGTCGAGGAATTTCATCATCAATTCGTCATCAGCTTCAACAGCATTTTCCACCAACAAACTGCGGGCATTTTGGCATTTCTCCAGCATGTCAGCTGGGATTTCACCCTGCACCAACTCATGGTCAGCAAAGTCAGTATAGGTGTACGCCTTCATGTCGATGAGGTCAACCACACCATTGATGGTCTTTTCAAAACCAATTGGGATGTGAATTGGGAACGCTTGCTTGCTCAAGCGATTATGAATTGACTCCAAAGATTTCCAGAAGTCACCACCAGTTTGGTTAATCTTGTTGATAAAGCAGATACGCGGCACACCATATTTGTCAGCCTGGCGCCACACTGTCTCAGACTGTGCCTCAACGCCCATCTTACCATCAAACACCGTCACTGCACCGTCGAGGACGCGAAGTGAACGCTCCACCTCGGCGGTAAAGTCGATGTGCCCTGGGGTGTCGATGATGTTGATCTTATGACCCTTCCAAAAACAAGTCACCGCTGCCGAGGTGATGGTGATACCGCGCTCTTTTTCCTGCGCCATCCAGTCAGTGGTCGCACCGTCGCCGTCGCCTTTAACCACACCGATTTTGTGGGTCAAACCAGTGCGATACAAGATACCCTCAGTTGTCGTCGTTTTACCGGCGTCAATATGGGCGATAATACCAATATTTCTAAAATTTTTTAGCGGAACATTCGTCTCTGCCATAATTTTCCTTTATATTACGTTAATTTGTCGAGATCTTTGGTCAATTTTTTGGCACCAAAAAACTACTCTTGTTGCCAATTATACCAGATAGCTACAGAAAATAATAGCTTGATTTTATGATTTAACTCTCAAGATTTTCCTGGCAATAGCCCAGCAAGTCGTCCCAGTCCACTCCACCAGCATTAGCCTCGTGCCTCATCTTGTACGCGTCACACTCTTGCAATTTGAAATTAGCATTGCGTAGAAAGATGCCTAGACCTGTTTTAGTAAAGATTTGTCGATCAATTTGCGGGGTTGCTTCATCAATCCAGGATTCTACTATTTCTTGCGTAGCTGGGTCCATCAACGCCAGCCCATGACCGGAGAGTTCAAGATACCGCTCCGCCAGCTTGTGTAGTTCATTCATATCGCCCGGCTTATGCATTTGACTCTTCAAATCACTCGGTACTAAGTCCTTGGGAGATATGCCGGTATCGCGAAGCTGCTCTTTGCAAAGCCCCAGGCCGATAACTGCACCTTTGGCGGTCTCAATCATGACCTTTACCGGATCATGGAAAGGATTACCAGTGGATAGATCCCGTGGATTTATGATGACCCCCAGCCCTTTAGCTACTCTGCTCACCATTTCCTGCGCGCTATGTGGTTGTGCGATATCATCAAGAACATAACCTAACCCACTCTGACCTCTGTGGGTCTCCTCAAAAGTTGTTATCCTCTCCTGCATTCGCTGGGCGGCACCAACAAAGTCAATGTAACAATTATGCTTTCGGTCAGGTGAAAATTGTTGCTCATTCATCTTTTGATAATATCATAATTACACATAAAATGCAAGTCCGCCCCAGATTACCTGGAGCGGACGATATCTTGCATGCTCAACAATTAGCCGCGAGCAAAGTGCGCAAAGGCGCGGTTGGCTTCGGCCATCTTGTGAGTGTCTTCCTTCTTCTTGAAGGCAGCACCAGCTTCGTTATAAGCGTCAACGATTTCCAGTGCCAAACGCTGTGAGTATGGCATACCGCTGCGAGCGCGGGCTGATTGCACCAGCCAGCTAAATGCGTAGTGCAGCTGACGGTGTCCCTGAACTGGGAATGGGATCTGGTAGTTGGCACCACCGACGCGGCGGCTCTTCACTTCAAAGTTTGGGCTAACGTTTTTCAAGGCTTTTTCAAACACTGCCAATGGATCTTCTGAATCCAATTTCTTGGCAGCCGTTTCCAGCGCGGTGTAAACAGCACGTTCAGCTGCCAACTTCTTACCGTCCAGCATTGATTTGTTGATCAGGCGCTGCACCAGCACGCTTTGGTAGCGGCGGTCAGGCTTGAGTTCACGTTGTAGTTTCTTGGTAACTTTACGAGGCATGATTACTTATCCCCTTTCTTGGTACCGTACTTCGA
>CAUPXC010000029.1:0-10441 GCA_963514965.1 uncultured Candidatus Saccharibacteria bacterium
CCGATTCGGCTAGCTATTTTCGGTGGGCGGGGGCGCGGCTCCTGTTATTTGTTAATCAGGAGCCGCGCCCCATAGTAGATATATGCAATACCTACTATGATCGCAAGCGGGCAGACGATTAGCGTCTGCCAGCTGAACACCTTTTCGGCGGTGGCAATTATAAAAAGTGCCACCCCCAAATAGGTAGACCCTATAATGAAGGGGAATAAGCAATCCCCTGGGCTATTTCGCCCATACATGGTACACCTCCTTTCAAGGTGTATCGCTCAAAGCTAAAGGGCGACTTCCGCCCTTTGACGAAGCTTCGAGCGAAAGCTACCTTGCATTATATCACTAAAAACATAAAATGTCAATGGTTAGTGTAAACAATTACCCCGTGCAGACAGCGGTACTGGCGGCAGCTAGCGGTGAGCTGGGTGACCACACCAAATAACTGGCGATGGTTGCGCCAACGACTCCACGCCAGATAGCCATCGGCTCATGCCAGGCTTGGGTAACAACGGTGCCGCCGTGGGCGATGACCACGTGTTCGGCATGGAAGGTACAGATGGTGACTGGATAGGTGATGGTGAATTTATGGAGTATGTCGACAAACTGGGCTAGTTGGATGCTGAACGTCAGCATTTTTGGGTAGTACACTGAGCGAAATATTTTTTGCACTTGAGCAAAAGAAGCCACGAATACCATGTGCTGATTGTCCAAAATCTCCGCAAAACTGTTTTGCAGTAGGTCGATGGCGTCACGAGTGATGACGACTGGTTGCTGTGAGCGCTTGACCAGCTCTTCGTGGACAATTGCGGTTTGACTGTTTCTGCCAGCGTCGCCGATCAGTAAGAGGACGTCGGACCAGTCACAGAGCGACACGGCTTCCGTGAGTGCTGCTTGCGCTAGGCTGCCAGATGGATTGGTTGGCGCGAACAAAACATCAGTCATACTGGACGGCACACTTCTTTTGAGAACGTCGGGCAGTAATACGCGGACTTGGCCAACACCAGTTGTTTGAGCGGTTGCGTAGGCCTCAGCGACAGACGAAAAGCCCAGTTTGTTACCACCGATGATGGCTAAGCGTCCAGACTGGTCAAGCCGTTCGGGACGATTCCACTCAACATCAGGAAACAGAGGCTTGCCTGGCTCCTGACGCTGCCAGTATGGCGAATTCATGATGTTTCACGAGCCTTCTTTAGCTGTGTCATCACTTCTTCGAGCGTGAGCTTGTTGCGGTGCATAAAGCTTGCTAGGTCCTTGCCGACATAGCGGAAGTGCCAGGATTCTGGTGCGACGCCAGTGATGGCCTGCTTACCTTCTGGATAGCGCAGGATGAAGCCGTATTCGTGAGCATGGGCCGCCAACCACTCGGCGGAAGCTTTGTCAAGGCGGCAGGCAGTAAACTTCTCCATACATGGTTCGGTGTATGATGAAAAGTCCACCGCCAGTCCCAGCTGGTGCTCACTTTTGCCTGGTTCTGCTACGAATTCATCGGCGTACAATTGCCCGTTGGTGCGAGCTAGCTCTTTGCGGGTCTTTTCTTGGTCAGCATATGAGCGATAGGCACTGGTGACCAATATGGGATGGCCGGCTGCTTCTGCGGCTTTTGCAAATGGCTTGAGATTGTCTAGTGCTTGTGGGCGCAGACGCTTGTCTTCTACCCATTTACCAACCTTCACTTCCTCAAGGTTGGCCAACTCTGGCTGGTAGTTTGGGTCGAGGCCGTGTTGTTTCCAGACGTGTGCCCAAATGTTATTGTCATCGAGTCGTCGCCAGCTTGGTATGGTCAGTTTTTCGGTCGTATTGTTCTGAGTGAACTCCACGACAGCGTCAGGTTGCCAGACTGATGTCGCTGCTAATTGATTGGCTGCTTGGCTCTGTTGGCTAGCCTGCAAGCCGCCCCATATCAGCAGCCCGCTAAACGTTATCCATGCGGATAATACGAATGCTAGCCCTGCCCGCCCAGCTGATAGTTTCATGACGACGTCTCCTTTTGCTTCAGTTCATTTTGTGCTTTTTCTAGATATGGTAATGCTTCTTCCAGAGTTAAGCCGGACTGGTGCAGCGCGCCAGCGAGTTCACGGCCGACGTAACGGAAATGCCAGGCTTCGTATTGATAACCAACGGTTGATTGTTTGCCTTCTGGATAGCGCAAGATAAAGCCGTATTCATGAGCATGGGCTGCCAACCATTTCCCTGCTTTGGTGTTTTTGAAACAATCGTCCACCCAGCACCTGCCGTCTGGCGAGCCAAAGTCTAGGGCAAGGCCGGATTGGTGCTCGCTATAGCCAGGTCGGGCACTAAATCGTGCTGCTTGTGTTTCACCAACTTGACGGGCGTATCGGTTAAATAGCCCGACTTGCGTTTGATAGCTGCGATATCCACTCCCCAGTCGTACTGGCGAGCCAGCACTTTCGGCTGCTGCCATCAATGCTTTTAGGTCCGGCATAATCGCTGCTCGTAGAGATCGCTCCTCTGGTCCCCTGCCCGGCAAGGTCGGTACGTCTGCAGTTTGCAGATCGCTCGGTACATAGGTTGGTTGTTTGAAGCCGCGCGTTTGGTTGACGATTTGCCAGATACTGCCGTCAGCTTGATAATCTTCTTGTCTGGCTGGAATTGGTGAAGCTCCAGGCAGCGCGACCTGGACCTCTTTTGGTGCTGGTGCCGGTGCTGATTCGACGGTGGGCTTTTCCTGGATTTGGCCTGGCGTGTTGTCGACTGGTTTCTTTTCGTATTGGTTATTGAGATACAGCAAATAAGCAACGCCAAGACACGCCAAAACAGCGCTTCCCCATTTGATCAGTTCTTTCCAAGGAAATTGTCTTTGAATTTTCATGCATTACCTCTAGATATTTTCTATTATAGCAGACTTACGGAAACCATAAGCAATATATTTATACATTTTTATTGACAAATACAAAAGTTTGTGCTAATATGGACCGTAACAACCGGTGAGAAATAGTAAGGTTGAGGAGGAAACAATGAATAAAATAGTAAAGAGAGTACTTTTGGCTGGCTCTATTACTGCCGCAATTATCGGTGGTATTTGGTATGCTACGCCTTCAGACGCCGTCGGCTGCTCAGATATCAAGATCGTTCGCTGTGGTACTATGACCCACAGTGCCATGAAGTCGGCTTATCACAGCGACAGCGAAGTCCGTGGTATTTACAACTACTTCGGCATTACACAATCAATGGTTGAGGGCGCTGGTATGCACGAAGGTGTGGCAGACGCTTCAAACAACACCGTTACAGTGAACGGTCGTGTCGTAGCAACGAATGCAAAAACCATTCAGCGTCGTCACGTTAACTACACTAACCCAATTAACTACCAGCAGATTGGTGGTAAATCATACCCAAGCTACTTGATTCGTCACAGCTTTATGCCAGTGGCAAGTAAGAAGCCAGTGTTTGTATGGTTGGACGGTAATGGTAAATTCGTTCAGGCAGTTATCAAGGACTGTGGTAACCCACTTTGGGGTGAACCAACACCTCCACCAACACCAGCTCCAAAGCCAGTATTGACGTGTGACGCATTGAGCGCGCAAAAAGTCACTGGTACCCGCAACAAGTTCGCCTTTGCTGCGACTGCAACTGCAAAGAATGGTGCAAGCATCAGTAGCTATACTTTCGACTTTGGCGATGGCCAAAAGACAACTGGTAGTAGCAACAAGGCTGAGCACACCTACACAAAGGCTGGTACTTACACTGCAACTGTTACCATTAACAATGGTGTAACCAGCCAAAACTGTAAAGTTACCATCACGGTGACTGAAGAGCCAAAAATTCAAGTTTGTGACTTGAAGACTGACACAATTGTCACTATCAAAGAAAGTGAATACGACACAAGCAAACACTCAAAGAACTTTGCTGACTGTGAAAAAGTCAAGGTTTGTGACACCAAAACCGGTGAGATCATAACCGTACGCAAGAGTGAAGAAAACAAGGAAGGTTACTCAAAGAACGAAGAAGACTGTAAGGTTAAAGTCTGTGACATCAAGACCAAGCAGATCATCAGCGTCTGGACTAAGGACCAAAAGAACGAGGGATACGCATCAGTGGACAGCGACGCATGTAAGCCAAGCACTCCTCCGACTACTCCTCCTGCTCCTAAGCAACCTACCCCACCAGCTCCAACGACAACTGAGTTGCCACGAACTGGTACGACTGACGCGCTCCTTTCAATCTTTGGTCTCGGCTCACTTGCTGCTTCTGCCGTTGCCTACATCGTAAGCCGCCGCCAATAATCTGAGCGCTTACTAACACTAAAAGCACCCGGACAACTCGGGTGCTTTTTTTGTGGGCTAGAGTTCTATGCTAACTGGACAGTGATCGGAACCCAGTTGTTCAGGGTGGATGTGTGCTTGTTTGATGGACGGTGCTAGTTCTTGGCTAGCTAGCCAGTAGTCGATACGCCAACCAACGTTTCGGGCTCTGGCATTTGCCCAGTGGGTCCACCAAGTGTAAGCACCTGTTGCGGTTGGATGGTGTGTGCGAAACACATCGACAAAACCAGCGTCCAGATATGCTTGAAAACCTGCTCGCTCTTCGTCGGTAAAGCCGTGTTTGCCGACGTTGTCTTTAGGCCTGGCAAGGTCGATATCTTGGTGAGCTACGTTCATGTCGCCACAGTACAGCACTGGCTTGGCGGCGCCGTAATGTCCCTGCTCCAACCCTTTGAGGTATTCCAGGCAAGCTGGATCCCATTGGTTGTGGCGCAGACTGAGTCGGCTGAGATCGCCTTTGGAATTTGGTGTATAGCACGTAACCAGCCAAAACCCATCAAACTCAGCAGCGATGATGCGGCCTTCGTTGTTAGGATCGCCGTATTTGTCAGCAGCGAGATGGTATTTATTGGCGATGTCCGCTGGGAAGCCGTCAAGATAGTTCAGGGCTGGTTGCTTTGAAAATATGGCGGTGCCAGAATAGCCCTTTTTGGCTGCCGAATAGAAATGCTCGTAAAATTGTGGCAAGTCTAACTCGACTTGCCCGCGCTGGGCTTTGGTTTCTTGCAGGCAAATAATATCCGGGTCGTAGGTTTCGATGAATGTGGTAAACTCGCCTTTGTTTAGGACTGCGCGGATGCCGTTGACGTTCCAGGAAAATAACTTCATGTGGCTATTGTAGCGGGTTTTGCGGGCTGCGTATAGGCTTGATGTGACGGAGCTTGTGTGCAAGAAGTGGCATAACTTGTTACAATGAACCTATGTATAGCAGAATTCTTCTCAAGCTTTCGGGCGAACAATTACAAGGACAATACGCTGGTGGATTTGATCACGCCAGAGCGCGGTGGATTGCCGAACAAATTAAGCCAGTGGTGGCGAGCGGAACGCAAGTTGTCATCATGGTTGGCGGTGGTAATTATGTGCGCGGAGCGCAAATTGCTGGTGGCGGTATTGGTGACGTGACGGCACACAACGCAGGTATGCTGGCGACGCTGATCAATGCCATCACTTTGGCTGATGTCTTCAACGATGATGGCCTAGTAACGCGTGCTCTGTCGACAGTGGAAGTGAATCAATTTGTCGATCAATACACTTACCGACGAGCGGTCAGTCACCTGGAAAAAGGTCGTGTAGTGGTGGTTGGTTGCGGCACTGGACGACCATTTTTGACCACCGATACGGCAGCCGTCAATTTGGCACTAGAGATGAAATGTGACGTGGTTATCAAAGCTACTAAAGTGGACGGCGTGTACGACAAGGACCCAGTCCAGTTTGCTGATGCTGTCAAATTTGACCAATTGACCTATGACGAGGTTTTGGCAAACCCGGACATTGGCGTGATGGATAAAGCGGCTATCGGCTTGGCTGCTGAAGAGAAAAAGCCAATGATTATTTGCGACTTGCTGAGTGATGGCAATATCGTGCGTGCTGCCAGGGGCGAAGCGGTTGGCACGCGACTTGTGGTATAATAGATACCATGACACGCAAGACTCGACTGAATGTCGATATGATTTCCGAGAGTGAGTTTACTGTCCAAGGCCATGGTGTTCACACTGCTTTTGTAGAGATGACAAATGCGCTTAAGGCGAGAAAAGACACGTCCGTCGTGGTTAATCAAGCTCGCTCTGATGCAGACATCGTCCATGCTCAGACCATCGGTTTGTATTCAATGTGGATGCTCAAACGTTCACGTGGCAAAAAGATTATCTCTGGTCATGTCATCCCTGCTTCCTTGGTTGGCAGCATCAAAGGCATGGGCAGAATGCAGTGGTTGGTGCGAGCGTATATGCGCTGGGTATATAACCAGGCTGATTTGGTGTTGGCCTGCTCTAACATGGTCAAAGAAACCATGACTGGTCCGATGAGGCTGAAAACACGTGTGGAGGTGCTGTACAATACGGTCGATATGAGCCGCTATGCATCCACTGCGAAAACCAAACAAACTGCTCGTAAAAAGCTGAAACTGAAGCCGTCAGACTTTGTGGTGGTTGGCAATGGACAGGTTCAGCCACGTAAGCGTCTGGACACGTTTTTTGAGACGGCCCGAGCCTTGCCTGACGTGACATTCATCTGGGTGGGCGGTATTCCCTTCAAGCATTTGGGTGCCGAATATGGCAAAATGCAAGACCTGATAGCATCAGCTCCTAAAAACGTGATCATCACGGGCGTGATTGATCATGCAGACGTCATGACCTATTTACATGCAGCCGATGCGTTCTTTTTGCCTGCTGAGCAGGAAAATCATCCGATGTGCGTCCTGGAAGCTGCGGGCGCCGGGCTGCCAATTATCCTGAGAGATATTCATGAATACGACGATACATTCCGCCCAGATGCTCAGTTTGTCTCCTCGGCTCAAGATGCTGTTCAGGTGATAGACAAACTGCGAAATGACGCCAAATGGTATAAACAACAAGTTGCTGCAGCTGGTCGGATCGCCAAACGGTTTGACAGTCGAGCGGGTGGTGAGCGATTAGTAAAATTTTACAGGAGCGTAGTAGAATCATGAGAATTGGACTGTTTACTGACACCTACCGACCGTCAATCAATGGCATCGTTTTTGTGGTTGAATCGCTCAAGCGAGAACTGGAAAACTTGGGACATGAGGTCTACGTATTTTGCCCTGCCAAGTCGATGAGTCCGTCCAAGCAAGCCGAATTGCTCAACGAAGATGCTGATTCGCGCATCATTCGCTTCCCGTCGATCAAGGGTGCGTTTTTTGATGATTATGACACGTCGGTATTCTTTCCGCCGGCAGTACAGCGTCGCATCAAAGAGATGGAACTCGATATGGTGCATGTGTTTACGCCATCACAAATTGGTTTGGTCGGCGTGAAAGCCGCCAAAAAGAACGACATTCCGCTGGTGATTCAGCACTGTACTGACATCTATGAGTTCGTCGATCACTATCCAGCAGTGCTGCCCGGTGCTTTGGCGCTGGCGGGAATAGTATTTCCGATGTCGGTGAGGCTGCGCGGTCATGACTTGCTGGAAATCGCCAAATTGTACAAACCACGAGCTGGTGTTACCAAGTGGAACAAAGACATCATTGAGAGCGTCATCACCATTTTGTATAGCAAAGCAGACGCGGTCATTGCCTTGTGCCGAAAGAGCTGCAAGCAACTAAAGTCCTGGCAGTACGATGATTATCAATACGAATTGGTGCTGATGCCAAATGGCGTAAATGCGCTGCCTCGTCCAACAAAAACTGAGGTGAAAGCATTTCGTGAGCAGTGGAACTTGGCGGAAGATGACGAAATCTTTGGATTTGTTGGTCGGTTGGGTGAAGAAAAGAATTTGCCGCTGCTGATCAAATCGTTTGAACGGCACATCGCCAAGAAGCGGCCCAAGGCAAAATTACTGTTTGTTGGTGATTTTGAATACCGAAAGACGCTGGAGGAAATGGCTACCGCAACCAAATATGCTGACAGAATTATTTTCACTGGTGCTATGCCGCGCGAAAAGCTCGGTCTGGCGTATTCGGTGCTGGATGTGTTTGCCTTTCCGTCACTGAAAGACACGCAGGGCTGGGTGCTGCATGAGGCGGCTCACGCAGGGCTACCGATCGTGCTAGTGGACAAAGAGCTGTCAGAAGTGGTTCAAGACGGCGTGAATGGCTTCATCGCAAATGATAATCCGACCAGCTTTGGCCGAGCGATTATTACCCTGCTGGAGGATGCCAATAAGCGTCAAGAATTTGGGGCTATCAGTAAAAAATTAGCGGCCAAATTTACTGAAAACCGCCAAGTGAAGAAGCTGGAAAAATTGTATCAAGAGCTTATCGACCAGAAAGCTGCCGACGAGTCTCACGATCCTGATCTCGACGCTTGATGGTCTCGCGTTTGTCGTAACGCTTTTTACCCCGCCCCAGTGCGATGACAATTTTAATGAAGCGGCCATTGGTCAATAATTTGGTCGGGACAATGGTCAGCCCCTGTTG
This sequence comes from uncultured Candidatus Saccharibacteria bacterium, assembly GCA_963514965.1. Taxonomy (GTDB): domain Bacteria; phylum Patescibacteriota; class Saccharimonadia; order Saccharimonadales; family Saccharimonadaceae; genus Nanosynbacter. Next base: position 8,368 of record CAUPXC010000029.1, read on the forward strand.
TTTGGCAGCAGCAAATCGGTCAATTTGTTTATGGCTAGCCAGTAGCTTTCGCGCCGAGGTATCGACGCTTTTTGTGTTTGCCTGGCCACGAACGTTCAGCCGCAACGAAAAGCTCGCGTTATTGAGCCATAGTTCATCATTTCTCAGGCTGACAAAGGCACCTTTGAGCTGGACATGCCCGTCGCGTGCAGCTCGTACCTCTGCTCCTGTCAGCACCAGCCCAGCTATGATTTCCTCGCCCAACTCATAGTCAAACCGTGCTCGACGGTTAACGACGGTATGAGAGGATGATTTTTTTGCTTTGGGCTTTGGCATGGTCCCATTATAGCAGGTTTATCAGTCTGCCGGTGTGTAGACGCCGGTGTGAAAGTCGTAGTCACCTGGGCTGCCGCTTGTTACGAGAAGGGCTTTTCGAATTGCATCTCTGACTGGTCGGTAGCTTGGATGTCGTTTTCTTGCTTGGAAGTTGGGGTCATATTGCATATTAAGGACGACACCAAGCAACCTTACGAAGTTTGGGTGATGGACTACTGCTTTAGAGAGGTTTTCGTGGGACTCACTCAGTACGCTGGTTAGCTTGATGGCTAACGCTTTCTTTTGGTCAGGGCTAAGTTCTTCATAGCAATCCTCCAGTTGATCATTAATGATGTCTAAGAATTCTCCTAGGTCACCGTCATATTTTGGCAAAGCTTCAAAGTTTGTTGTGATATCTTCCACCATTTCTGCAATGACTTCCTTTTCGGTATCTTGCTCCCCAGTAGTGACGTCTTCTTCAGCGGCGGCTTCTGGAGTTGTAGTTTTTGGGAGACGACTGGAAATATCATAAACCCGGGCTAATGGTTCTGGCTGTGACTCCCCAGCGTCCGTATCAAGTCGTCGAAACACAATACGACCAGCTTCTCGCATTTTCCTCCTGTTGAGATACGGAGCGAGAGGAATAATTTTAGCTTCTTTGCTAGCATGAGAATCTTTTTCCATAACTTGTATTATACCACAAAAAATCATATATTTCAATACCCTTACGGTATGGCGTGTGGTACAATAGCCCAATGATAGCCGACATTCACATCACCGAGAAGAGTTTTGGCGACAAGACGTTGATGCGCGACGTCAAGTTTAGTGTGGATGACGGCGAAAAGGTCGGCGTGGTCGGCCGCAATGGCGTCGGCAAATCGACGCTGTTTGGCATATTGGCGGGCATGGACAGTGATTATACTGGCGAGGTGATTTTTCGCCGCGGCATCACGGTGGCTAGTACGGCGCAGGAGCATCATGGTTTGGGCAATCAGACGGTGCTGAGCTACATTTTGTCGGGGCTGCCGGAATATTCGGCCTTAAAGAAGATTATTGATGAATATCCTGAAACCATGGGCGATAATATGCGCAAAATCGAGGAGTATACCCAGGCGCTGGAGCGATTTGACCAGAAAGGGTTTTACCAGATTGAGGAGAAGATTGAGCGGGAGCTTGATAATTTCCAGCTGAATGGGTGCGGCGATCGGCCGCTTGGTTCCCTGTCGGGTGGTCAGAAGCGGCTGGTGGAGATCGTGAAGATTATGCATTCGGAGGCACATTTGGCGCTGATTGACGAGCCGACCAACCACATGGATTATGTGGCCAAGCAGCAATTCATCGACTGGATGAGCTCGCAGCCGCGCCAGGCCATGTTGATCATCACGCACGACCGCGACGTGCTGAGTCGGGTGGATCGAATTATTGAACTCAAAGATGGCGGGTCGGTCAGTTACCGCGGTAATTATGACGCCTACCTCAAACAGAACGCTCAGGCGACGGCGGCGGGCATGAATAATTTTGAGCAGGTCGAGAAGCGGATAGCTAACCTCAAACAAAAGGCATTGGATTATCAGCGACTGAAGGAAAAGTCGCGAAACCCCGGTACCATCCAGAAGTTTAAGCGGCTGGAAAATGAAGCGCGGGCCGAGCTGGCGGAATTATCAGAGATGGACAAGCCGACCTTTTGGATTGATAAGGAGTCGGCTGGGCAGCTTGATTATAAGTCGGCTGAGCGCTACGGCAAGTTCAAGGCGCGTAATATTCGGCTATCGATGAAGGA
>CAUPXC010000030.1:0-9867 GCA_963514965.1 uncultured Candidatus Saccharibacteria bacterium
GCGCCATTTCCTCTTGGACTTGCTCTATAGAAAAGCCAAAATCTTGGCGCAGCGCATCAACAACTTCTTGCAAATCAGCCAGCTCTTTGAGTGATTCATCACGCTGTTTATCACCCAGCGGAATCTCGTCCGCCTCCTCATGAATTTTATACACCAACTCACGGCGAAATTCTTGGCTATCCAATTCACGATATTCCGTATGCAACACTTCTGGGTCGTCCAAACAATTTGGCACTACTTTGTCACGCACTAATTTTTGTAAATAAAATCGGACCATCTAATTACCTCCGCTGGTTAATGTTTCGACACCATCCTCATACACCAAGTCGCCAATCTTAACTTCGTAGATGTGTTTATCATTACGAAATGCAAAAAATCGAACGGTTTTCTGCTGCTGCCAGGCTTGAACTATTTCCGCCCGCACACCATCAGCGATGTCGCCAAATACCCACAGCTCATCAGCGCGCGCCACCAGCGTATTATTAGCGCGTCGCACCGTATCACGCTCCACTGCGTCGAGCAAAAAGTAGTCAAAACTGGTAAACGGATTGATTGGCACAACGCCTTGCTCAAGCACAAATTTCGTGACGAACAATCTCATGTAAAAATACTTTTTCGACATGGCAGTAAATACAACCGTGTCGGCGGGTTTGATGGCGAGGGCGCGATGTGATTGCTGAGTCATGGTTATACCTCCGTTATCGTATAAGCTCTAATAATGTTTGCTCGTCAATAATTTTGGTGCCGTATTGTTCGGCTTTTTTCAATTTACTGGCGCCAACTTTACCGCCCGCTACCAAATATGTTGTATCTTTTGCAACAGCGGTTTGGAAAGTGCCGCCGAGATTACGGATTTTTTCTGCGGCGGCGTCACGCCCCATTGATTGCAGGGTGCCGGTGATGACGAAGCTTTGGCCAGTTAGACTGCCGGATTTTTTAGTAAATTGTGGCGTCACGCCAAGGTCAGCAAATTTTTCAAGCAGCTTCACATTATCTTCATCAGCAAACCACGCCACTATTGATTCGGCAACAATTTCACCCACGCCATCCACCTCGCGCAGCTCATCAATGGTCGCGCGAGACATAGACTCAAGACTCTCAAAGTGGTTTGCGAGGTCAATCGCTGTCTGCGTGCCGACATGACGAATGCCAAGGCCGAACAAAAATCGCTCCAACGCTGGCTGTTTCTTAGCAGCAATGGCATCAATGAGTTTTTGCGCAGAAATCTCAGCAAAGCGCTCCAACTGCAGCAAATCATCTTTCGTCAACCGGTAGATATCCGCCAAATCATTAACCAGCCCAGCTTCGACCAGTGCCTCAACATTTTTCTCGCCCAAGGTGTCGATATCCAGCGCGCCTTTAGATGCAAAGTGCGCCAAGGCTCGCTTCAAAATCAGCGGACCGCTCAGCCCTTTGATGCGGTAGACTGCCTCACCCTCTGGCCGTACAAATTCTAACTCTGGATATTGACGCGCCAGTTCTACTGGATAGTCAGTCGGTTTGGTGCCCGCTGGTCGCAATTCTTTGAGCACAGTTTGTACCTGCGGGATAATGTCGCCTGCCTTGAAAATCACCACCGTGTCGCCGCGCCGCACATCCAGCCGAGCAATTTCGTCAGCATTATGCAAACTAGCATGCTGCACCGTCGTACCCGCCACCACCACCGGGTCAAACACTGCCACTGGCGTGGCCGCACCGGTTCGACCGATGGAAATGACGATATCGCGGACGATGGTTGTGGCTTCTTCGGCGGCAAATTTATACGCCACTGCCGCTCGCGGTGTCTTGCCAACGATGCCCAGCTCGGCAAACTGTCGCCGATCATTGAGCTTGATGACTGCTCCGTCAGTATTAAACTGCAGTGACTGACGCAGCTCATCCAGATGGTCAACATAGCTCATCACCTCGTCCAAGCCATAGACAATTTGCGTCTGCCGACTAGTGGTGATACCCAGCTCGTTCATCATCTGATAGCCAAAGGCAATCGTTGGCGTGTCCTCAAGGTTGTCGCGAATAATGTCATAGCCAACAAAATGGAGCGGACGCTCTGCCACCAGTTTTGGATCAAGCTGACGAATCGTCCCCGCTGCCAAATTACGCGGATTGGCAAATTCTGGCTGACCGGCCGCTTGCCGACGCTGATTTAATGCCGCAAAGTCGGCCTTGTGCATCACAATTTCACCACGAATCTCCGTCCGACCGCGCAAAAAATGAGCGAATCGCTGATTGGCGCGTAGTGTCAGCGGAACATTCTGAATCGTTCGCACGTTCATGGTCACATCTTCACCAACCAATCCGTCGCCGCGCGTCACGGCCCGCGTCAGCACACCGTCCTCGTAAATCAGCGCGCAAGCTAGGCCGTCCATTTTGATATCACACAAAAATTCTTCAGTGATGTCTTGACGCACCTTTTTCATGCGCTGTATCCACGCTGCAACCTCTGCCCGGTCAAACACATCCTGCAGCGAAATCATTCGCGTCTGATGCTGAACCTTGGCGAATTTACTGAGCGCTTTTCCCGCCACCCGCTGGGTTGGACTATCTGGCGTGATGAGTTCAGGAAACTGCTCTTCCAATTGCGACAATTCATGCTTCAGACTATCAGCTGCCGCCTCACTCATGATCGATTCATCAAGCACATGATAATGATAGCGATAATCATTGATCAGATCTCGCAGTTTGACAATTCGTTGCTCGGCCACCTGCCTATCAAGCTGGCGCGCTGTCATCGGCAACGACCTTTCGGTAGAATAAGTAGGTATAGGTAGCTGAAAATACGACAGAAAATGAAGCAACCAACAGTACCATAATTGGCACCAGCGGGAATGCGGCTGTTTGGTCAATCCAGCCCGTCACGAAGGCGTCCAATTTGATGGTTGGGATGAGAATAACCACCCAAAGCAACGTTAGCATGATGGCTAGCCACAGCATGCGAAGCAAGATACGGATACGACGACCAACCACAATGTCACCAGCCATGCGCACAGCCCGCATTGGGTAAGTGCCTGGCAGCGTAACAATAATCATGGCAAAAGCCGTGGAAGTGAGCCAATAAAGCGACAGAACTCCCAGCAGTCCCGTAATTGCTGCAGCAATCATCAACAGTGGCGTTTGATTCAAAACATCGGCTGTTTGCAGGGTCGTATAGAGAATCACGCCACCAGCAGCCGGCAATAATTGGCACAGGACGATGAACAATAGCACGATGAACGCAACCAGCGGCGCCCCAGCTCGGTACAGACCATCGCGGATGGTTGGCGAATTGCCAGAGCTGACTGCTCGCAACAACCAAATGGTAGTCAGCCAGACCATGATCAGCGCCAACACACCCAATATTTGCTGCAAGGCGTTATTTGGTTGGTTGGTGAGCTGGCCGTACACAACGCCGCCGAAAATCGAGAACGTTGCAAATAAATCACTCACCGCTCCCTGCTCGACTGTACCTTCGGCCAAGGCTTTAATCTTTTTGTACGTCTCTTGATCCATCAATCCCGCCAGTACAAACACCACCAGCGCATACACCAGCGCCAAGCCAAAAAACAATCGCTTGTTTGACCAAATCATTTTGACCGCTTGGGTAGTCAGAGACCAATAACCCGGGATGTGCAGTGACCTGACATAGTCCCTACGTCGCGTCAGGCGAAAACTACGATGCGGTCGACGCTTCAAAAAATGAGCCCTCCGAGTTTTTAGCTGCCGCCAGGTCTTTTTGCAGTGTTGCTTACACCGCATATAATAACTTGATGTGAGTTTTTTACCTGCTCGTGAGCGACTGGTTGTCACTTTCTTTTTGGAGACAGATGTACGTTGCTTATTCATCATCAGGTATCCTTACATTTTTGTCGCATTGTTTCGCAGGCGAGCAATACGATCCTCCAACGGTGGATGGGTGCTAAATAATTTTGAGAAAAAGCCGGGGCGTAGCGGATTATTCATAAATAAATTGGCTGTCGATGTGCTTTGGCGCTCCATAGGTCGGCCATATTCTTGCAATTTGCCCAGTGCACTCGCCAAACCCTCTGAGTCTCGAGTTAACAACGCGCCAGAAGCGTCCGCCAAATATTCTCGCTGCCGGCTCACTGCTAACTGTGTGATGGTTGCCAAAATTGGCGCCAGAATAACCACCACCAAACCCAATATGTACACCGCCGGATGAACATCACGATCGTCATCACCACCAAAGAACATCATGCGCAGCGCCAAGTCCGCCAATAGTCCAATGGCGCTCACCAAACCGAAAGCAATCATACTGACACGAATGTCGTAATTACGCACGTGGCTCATTTCGTGCGCCATCACTGCTTCCAGTTCACGCTTGTCCATGATTTCCAGCAGCCCAGTGGTTGCACCGACGATGGCATGCTTGGGGTCGCGACCCGTCGCAAAGGCGTTCGGCGCCGGGTCATCAATGATGTAGACTTTCGGCATCGGCATGCCAGCAGCGATCGCCAAATTCTCAACTACTCGCCACAGTTCAGGTGCATCTTTTTTCTCAATCTCCTGCGCGCCAGTCATGGCCATGGCTAATTTTCCAGCCAGATAATACTGAAGCCAGGCATACAGCATCGAACAACCAAACACAATCCACGCCAGTGAATAATTTTTGACCGCCATGCCGATGAAGACACCGATGATACCAATGATAGCTACGAACACTGCCATGATGATGACGGTGTTACGTTTATTTTGAGAAATCGCACTGTACATATTAATTATTAGAGCAACAACCGCTCGCCAACGGTAGGCGAGCGGCTGCGTACTTTACGCGAGATAATTAGAACTTAACCTCTACTGGGTTCTCAACAGACGCACGGTCTTCAACCTCAAAGAATTCCTTGGCTTGGAAGTTGAACATACCGGCAACGATGTTTGCTGGGAATGTCTGAATTTTAGTGTTCAAGTCACGAACGCCACCGTTGTAGAAGCGGCGAGAAGCTTGAATTTTGTCTTCAGTGTCGACCAGTTCCTGCTGCAATTGCATGAAGTTTTGGTTAGCCTTCAAGTCTGGGTAAGCCTCAGCTACTGCAAACAGACTCTTCAAGGCGCCTTCCAGCATGTTCTCTGCCTCAGCAGTATCCTTCACGCCTTTCGCATCCATGATGGCCGAACGAGCTTCGGTCACCTTTTCAAATACTTCTTTTTCGTGTGTTGCGTAACCCTTCACAGAGTTCACAAGATTTGGGATCAAGTCAGTTCGACGTTTCAATTGAACCGTGATGTCGCTCCATGCTTCTTCAACGCGGTTGCGTAAGGTCACCAAACCATTATAGGTGGCGACGATGAAGCCGATAGCGAGAACCAGGACAACGCCAACGACTATAAGTGCTATGATGATTGAGCTCATTGAATATTCTCCTTATCAATTTATGCTAACCCCTTCATTATACCACAGACGTTTTGCTTGTGGTTAGGTTTTTGGGTGATAAAAATGACCCGAAATAACGAGCCATTGTTTGCAATTTGGTGCGCAAGGCGGGAATCGAACCCGCACGACTTTTGGTCAAGGGATTTTAAGTCCCTCGCGTCTACCAATTCCGCCACTCGCGCTAATTTTAGTTATGCACCGGCACTTCACCACTCAGTGCTGCTTGTATTATACTATATTTATGAAGCAAATTGTACATATTCACGGCGGATCACCTTTTGATTCCTATGAGCGCTATCTCTCCGCGCTGCGCAACACTCCACTCAAGTATGAGAGTCTTTTTCACAAAACAAAATGGCGCGACTGGCTCGCTGTGACAATGACAGATTTTGACGTACTCCTACCTACTATGCCCAACAAGCAAAATGCGCGGTATTCTGAATGGAAAATCTACTTTGAAAAGATATTGCCTTTCCTGGGCAATGACGTGCAACTCATTGGCAGTAGCCTTGGGGCAATATTCTTAGCGAAGTATCTGCACGAAAATCCTCTCAGTACGCCAGTTACTCGACTAATCTTAATTGCTGCTCCATATGATGATGCAACTCACGAAGACTTGGGCGATTTTATATTACCAAGTGCAACTGAGCTCGAAAAATCCGCCAAAGAAATTCACCTATTCCACAGTAAAGACGATGCCGTGGTGCCGTTTACTGAGCTAGCAAAGTTTCAGTCTGATCTACCAAGCGCAAAAAGCCATATATTTGTTGACCGAGCCACTTCCAACAGCCAACCTTCCCTGAGCTAAAAGAACTACTAGAGCAAAAATAGCCCCAGATCTGGAGCTATCATAATTCTGGAGGCACGTACGAGAGTCGAACTCGTCTAAAAGGTTTTGCAGACCTCTGCGTAACCGCTCCGCCAACGCGCCACTTCACTCATTATATCAAACTATAATTGTTCTTTGAACATTTCATAGAACTCACCGCGTTTGGCGATCAACTCGCTGCACGATCCCTGCTCGACAATGCGGCCATCTTTCATGAAGTAAATCACATCGGCTTTTTTCACCGTGCTCAAGCGATGGCTGATAGCGATGATGGTTTTGTCTTTTTGCTTAAATAAGTGGCGGAAAATTCGTGCCTCAGCTGCCGCATCAACAGCGCTCGTCGGTTCGTCCAAAATAACGATTGGCGCATCACGGTAAAAATTACGCGCCAGAGCCAGCCTCTGCCATTGTCCGCCCGACAGATCCACACCCTTGTCATCACTATCATCCGTCATCCATTTGTCAACATAACTGTCCCCGCCCTTTGGTAATTTCTTCACAAAATCATCAGCCTCTGCCTGCTTCAGCGCGACCGCCAGCCTCTCTCGGTCTAGCTCACGACAAACATCGCCGTACCACACATTTTCGTGAGCTGTCGCAAAATCATAGCGAATAAAACTCTGGCTCAAAACAGCCAATTGTCGGTGCCAAGCCGTCGCATCTACCTCGCCGATATCCTGTCCATCAATCAAAATCTCGCCACTAGTCGGCTGATACAGCCCTATCAATAATTTCACCAGCGTGGTTTTACCTGCGCCATTCTCGCCAACAATCGCCACATGCTGGCCGCACTTAATATCTAGCGACAAGCCCTTGAGCACCAGAGTTTCGCTGCCTGGATATCGGAATTTGACATTACGCACCGTAATTGACTTGCTCATGCTAAGTGCTAGGTTCGGCCTGGTGTCAGCTAGTGGCAACTCCATGAACCGCTGATAATCGACCATATTTGCCACCTCCTCGTCAATAGAGTTATACGTCGAAATCAAGCTGTCGACACTGCCGAGTACTCGACTCACCATCTGCTGCACCAACACGAACTGACCAATCGGCTGACGATGCGCGATGATCTCCAGTGTCACCCACACCAAAGCCGCTACCTCTGCGGCCGCCTGCAACATCTCGCCGCCAAAGCGCTTAGCCATAAAGCTGCGCTCATATCTAATCATCTGCAACTGGTCTTTATCACGCAAAGCAGCCCGCTCCGTTAACAGATGCTTGATGAGGCCATAAAGTCTCATTTCGGCGATATTCTCAGGTTTACTAATCGCATATTCAATCCACCACATACGTCGTCTAACATTAGTATTTTTGCGCCAATAGTTTGACGTCAAACGAGATAGCCGGAACTGGACGACACCACTAGGGATGATAGCCACGACAAGCAGTAGTCCCAGCCACCAACTGACTGACGAGATGATCCACAGACCAACCACCAACGAGACGATATTCGTCGCAATGCTAGTTAACCGCGAAAATAGATATGAAAATGAGCCAGCAAACCGCCTCGCTCGATCAAACATATCGATTGTCGCCGGGTCATCATACCGCCAAAAGTCCAGACCATGCAACCGAGCAAACATTTGGTCATTAATGCTCGACTCCAATCGGTAACGCATTAACTGTTCAAAATAAGCCTGCACAATTCCCCAAAAACTCATGATCACGCCCAGCACTACCGTCATAATCACATACACGAGTAGTTGGCGTGAGTCGCCGCTGCCAGTATATGCCTCTGTCAGTGCGGTAGTTGTCAACGCTGCAAAATACGTTGTCGCAAGCGGCAAGGATGCCGTTAATACCGCTCCAACCGCTTGAATAACAATAGTCCGTGGCGATGTCCGCCAAACTGTTACCAAAACACCAGTCAGAGTCTTAACAATTTGATGAACTTGAGGTTTATCATTTTGTGACAAATCTGTCATAGTAAAATCAAATAATTCCATTTGGTGCGAGCGAGAAGACTTGAACTTCCACGAACCTAAGTTCACTAGCCCCTCAAGCTAGCGCGTCTACCAATTCCGCCACGCCCGCACGACTGTCATCATTATACCTGACACTATGGCGTTTTGTAAACTGAATCTTGGCGAACTGTCCAATAGATCACGTCAGCAAATCGATCAGTTGGTGAGACCAGCCGAGTATTTTGTGTCACGGCCTGAACTGATGGCAATTTGATGTATTCAACTGTTGGACGATAGAGCGGCAGTGACGCAGCAGATGCTTGCCAGCGCCGTACGAATGATTGATAATAATCCGCGCGTTGTTTTGGAGAACGCTTACCACGGCCGCCGACCAATGCGTCATCTGAAATGGCGTCATTGTAGTTTGCAAAATTCAGACCTCGCTGATCGCGCTGGTCTTGTGACGAATGCCAATACGCGTAGACATCTGGGTCACCGCCAAGCACCAACTCATATATCAAGACGTCAAAATTACGCGGTTGCAACACCGACCTGAGAACATCCTGATTAGCATCTGTTGCATCAACAATTTTAACTTCCACTTCAGCATTCAACTCATTTCGCCACGTCTCAGCCAACGAATTAGCTGCATTTTCATATTTAGAACCCTGCAAGGAAACAACTGATAGTTTCAGTGACTGATCACCCTTTTTGCGCACACCACCAGACACCGTCCAACCTTCTGCGTCCAGCGCTTTTTTGGCTGCTTCTACATCACGGGTTAACGGCCTTTCCAGCTCTGCTTCAGTGTGTTCCGGCAAAATCGGCCCTGTCAATTCGCCTGTTTTTTGTGGCATCTTTTTGCGAAGCGCAATGATGTCGACTGACTGCACCAAAGCTTTGCGAATGGATAGAGATTGAAGAATCGGACTCTTGCTGTTGAACAATGCGTACACCCCGTTGTGGGTTTCATAAGCTTTCATGTCATACATTTTCTTGACGTTTTCTGGCTGAGAAGCATAGGTCAGCTCCGGCGTGGCCATGATTTCACTGGTTCTCAAGCCCTTTGTGATCTCATCCAGTGAGGCATATGCATACAACTGGAAGCGGTCTAGCTTTGGCTTACCAAAGTGATATGCTTCATTTGCCGTCATATGCACAGCTTTTCTGCCACTTTCCCGGTTGTCTGTCTGCAAGAGTCGGAATTTGAATGGCCCGCTCGTGACCGGTGAGCGTCCAAACGAGTGATCGCGCAGAGCGGCTGGTGCTACATGTTCCAATACGTGTTTTGGAACAACTGGGAACGTCAATGTATGCAAAAATGGTGCATAGGTGGATGGTGTTACAAATGTTACAGTGTTGTCGGCAGTTTTCCGAACTTTAATAGATGCCCAACCGTCAGTTGAAGCGCCAACCTTGGGGTTTTTTAGAAGATTAACCGTAAATATAACGTCATCGACTGTCAATGAGTGGCCATCAGACCAGTGAAGATTATCTTTCAGAGTGATCGTATATTCAGTCTCGGTGCCGTTGATGGCGATTGATTTTGCTAAATCCCCCTTGAGGTGTCCAGTATTGTCGTATTGATAGAGGCTGGCGAACATTAGCCTCGCAGCAGACCGTTCTGCATTAGAACGCGCAAACAAGGGGTTGAGGGTTTCCAGCGATCCTAAAACTCCCTCTGAATATGTGCCACCTCCCTGAGGCGCATCCTTCGTGTAGGCTGCACGAAAAATAGTCCATTGCCCTGCACTCAAACCAACCAATAT
>CAUPXC010000031.1:0-8133 GCA_963514965.1 uncultured Candidatus Saccharibacteria bacterium
CGCATCAGGTATTCCAACAGCGTGAACTCTTTAGCAGTTAACTCAATGGTTTTACCGCTGCGTTTGACGGTGCGCTGGGTCTGATTGAGTGTCAGATCGGCAACGGTCAATTCGTCATCATGTGTCAAAGGCGGCCGCCTCAGGAGTGCCCTGACGCGAGCGGTCAGCTCATCGATAGCAAATGGTTTGACCAGATAGTCATCGGCGCCGACGTCCAGACCAAAAGCTTTGTCTTCGGTTGTGCCAAGTGCCGTCAGTAGCAAAATAGGCATTGATTTGTTGGCTTGCCGCAGTGAGGTGATGATATCGGTGCCGCTTTTGCCTGGTAGCATGCGGTCCAGTACTAATAGGTCATATGGCTCAGTTTCTGCCATAGCCAGACCCTCTTCTCCGTCGTACACCATATCGACGGCGTGACCTTCTGACCGCAGCGCCGCCGCGATGACCCGAGCGATTTTTCTTTCGTCTTCGACGACCAATAGTCTCATGTGTCCATTATACCCTGGTTTTCTGAAAAAACCCTGAATGCTATAATTGATGGTGACAATAACCAAGGAGGTGTATGGGTAAAGAGGTAAATCCCATTATTCAGATCAAAAACTTTAGTATGAAGTTTGGCACCAAAACTGTCATCAAAGATTTGAGCTTTGAAGTGATGCGGGGCGAAGTGTTCGGATTTTTGGGTAGCAATGGTTCAGGAAAAACCACGACGCTCAGGACGCTGCTGGGGTTATACGAGCCAACGGCTGGTGAGCTGCTAGTTGATGGCAAACCGTATGCAGTTGAAGATGGCGTCAAGCTAGGCTATCTCCCGGAAGAGCGCGGTTTGTACAAAAAAGAAAAAGTCATTGACACGATGATTTACTTTGGTCGCTTGAAAGGTCTGAGCCAAGAAGAGGCTCGCGATTTTTCAATCAAGTATTTGGAGCGAGTGGGCTTGAGCGATAAGGCAAAAACGCGGCTGGATAAATTATCAGGTGGTCAGCAGCAAAAAATTCAGCTGGGCGTGACCATCATGGGTGACCCAGAACTGCTCATTTTGGACGAGCCAACCAAGGGCTTTGACCCAGTCAACCGCCGATTGTTGATGAATATCATTGAGGAGCGACAAAAAGCCGGCGCCACCGTGGTGTTCGTGACGCACCAGATGGAAGAAGTCGAGCGCTTGTGCGACAAAGTAGTTCTCCTGAAAGATGGCAATGCAGTAGAATACGGCACCGTGGCGGATATCAGAAAGAAATATGGCGGTAAGAGCCTGGATGATATTTTTGTGAAGATTTACGGCGGCGAGGAAAAGGAGGCGGTCAATGCGTAACATGTACAATTTGGGAACGGTGGTTAAATTTGAGATCATGCGCATGCTGAAGAAATTCAGCTTTTGGGCAATGGCGCTCGGCTTCCCGCTGATGTTTGCTGCTATTTTCGGCATCGTCTTTTGGTCAAATCAAGCCACTATGGAAGCTACCAAAAAGCTTCAAGAACAAGATTTCAAAGTAGCCATCGTCGACGACTCAGGCGTCGTTAACTCACAATTGGCTGAACAGATGAAGCTGGAAAAATTAAGTAGCAAAGACCAAGGTATTCAGCGTGTCAAAGACGGCAGTTTGGACGGATTTATTTACTTCCCTGTTAACTTGGAGCAGAACGCTGTACAGACCTATGGTAAAGATGTCGGCATGTTCCAAAATAGTCGTTACTCTGCGGTGGCTGAGACGTTACTGACTGCTTCGATTGAGGGGAAAATAGATCCGCAGTCCAAGGCGATTTTGCAAAAGAAAGTGAAAACGGAAACGACTACCTACCGTAACGGTGTTGAATTTGACGGCGTGAAGGAAATGATTGTACCGGGCTTTTTCTTGGTGCTGTTCTATATGCTGATCGCCTTCTTTGGTGGGCAGATGCTCAACAGTACGGTGGAAGAAAAAGAAAACCGTACAGTGGAGATGCTACTGACGACGGTTAAGGCCAAGACGTTGATTACCGGAAAGATTTTGGCGATGATCTTGTTGGCATTAATTCAGGGATTGGTTATCATCCTGCCGGTATTGGTGCTGTACTTCACCTTAGGTCAAAAGCTGCACATACCATCGTTGGATTTGAGCAATTTGGTATTCGACCCAGTGAGAATTGGCATCGCTCTGGGGGTATTTGCTACTGGTTTTATGATGTTTACTGGTCTTTTGGTCGCGGTTGGCGCCATGATGCCAACCGCCAAAGAAGCATCCTCCTGGTTTACTATTGTCATCCTTGCCCTATTTGCTCCACTGTATGGTGCTAGTGCATTTGTATCATATCCAGATTCACCATTTGTGCAGTTTTTCAGCTATTTCCCATTGACTGCACCAATTCCACTACTGCTCCGCAATGCCGTCGGTAACTTGCCAGTTCACGAGGCGGTTATCGCCGTGGCTATTTTGGCAGCCAGTGCCTTTGTGGCGGTTGTGGTGGCGGTCAAACTGTTTCGCTACGGTGCCATGCAGTATGACAGCAAATTGTCGCTGTCGGTCTTGCGTGCTCGGCGCGATGAAGCGGCAAAAAGTTAATCATCAAATACACAGTATGATGCGAGGCGTTCAGTGGTTGGGCGCCTCGCGTTGCTTGCGCTACTCGGTATAAGATTGTACAATGTTACTTATGAAAGTACGTATTGAAATAGACACAACAACATTTGTGCGGTTCTGGCTGGTGGTGATTGGTTTTGGACTAGCGGGGATGGCGATTTATTCGGCAAAGAGTGCGCTGATTCTCCTTGGTATCTCCCTGTTCTTAGCTTTGGCGTTGAACCGGCCCGTTTCAGCTTTGGCAAAACTTCTGCCCGGCAAAAGCCGCTTGGGCGGTACGGCGTTGGCATATGTTATGTTGGTGACACTACTGGGCTGTGTGGCGTGGTTTGCGGTGCCGCCAATTGTCCAGCAGTCTGCCAAATTTGTTGAGAGTGTGCCAGGCTTGGTTGATCAAGCTGGTTCGCAGTGGCACGGCATCAATGAGCTGATCGATAAAAATGGCTGGCGCCCACAAGTTGACGCGACATTGAACAACTTGAAACAACAGGCTTCGTCGTGGGCAGCCAGTGCTGGCACTAACTTGATTTCAAGTGTAGGTTCGCTGGCGTCATTCCTCGGTTCCCTGTTCTTAGTGCTGGTTTTGTCATTTTTGATGCTGTTGGAAGGTCCAACCTGGATGAAGCGTTTGTGGGGACTGTACAACGACCAAAGCAAGATGGAAAATCACAAAAAACTGGCTGGACAGATGTACAATGTCGTCACGGGGTATGTATCTGGACAATTGACAGTGTCAGGTATCGACGCTGTGCTGTCGGGTGTGGTGGTGTTCTGTTTGAGCTTGGCGTTTCCAGCTATTGACTCGAACTTGGCGATGTTGACCGTCATGGTCACTTTCATCTTGACACTTATCCCAATGTTTGGTGCTACCCTAGCCGGCCTGTTGATCGCGTTACTGTTATCCTTTAACAACGTCACCGCTGGTATCATCTACGCTGCCTACTTCATCATCTACCAGCAGATTGAGAATAATTTCATCGCACCGTCAATTCAGTCAAAGAAATTAGAGCTTTCGGCGCTGATGGTGTTGTCATCAGTGACCATCGGTCTTTATGTTGGTGGGCTATTGGGAAGCTTGATCGCTATCCCAGCTGCCGGTGTGGTCAAGGTCTTACTAGAAAACTACCTAGAGCAAGCCAAGAAGAATCGCCTTGAAAGTGAAAAGCCGCTCAACAAGCTTGTGAAGAAAATCAAAAACGAAGATTAACCAGTACACTTCATGAGTTAGCCCGCTTGGTCATGTCGGCGGGCTATTTCCATGTCCAGACACTGCCGCTTGGCGTGTCGCGAATGGCGATGCCAGCCGCCAACAGCTCGTCGCGAATGCGGTCGGATTCTTGCCAGTCTTTTTCGGCGCGGGCGGTGCGGCGCTGGATGATCAACCTTTTCAAATCGTCAGTGATATCAGGGGTCGATGCCGCCAAATCCAAGCCCAAAACCTCGTCGATAATCTCAATAAACTGCAGCAAACCACCGCGGTGAATCTTCTCCAGTGGTGCATGATCCAGTCGCGAAAACGCTTCGTCGATCAGAGCCACGGCTCCTGGCGTATCCAAATCATCATTTAACTTTTCGATGAGCGCCTGCCGCGCCGCCAGCAGCGACACGGTGCCTTCCCGCTCATCTTTCTCATCGTCATCATCCAGCGTGTCGTGTGTCTGGTGTCGCAGCGCCGCATAGCCGCGCCAATGATCCAGCCGCGCCTGGGCTGCCTCCAAAATCTCCCAGGTAAAATTGCCCTCGGTCTGGTAATGTTTGCTGAGGATCGCTAGCTTAAAGGCCATCGGGCTGAAACCGCGGGCGGTGATATCGCTGAGAGTGATGATGTTACCGAGCGACTTGCTCATCTTGCGGCCGTCAACTTTGATGTGGTTATTGTGCAGCCAAATTTGAGAGAATTGCTGCCCAGTCAGGCTCTCGCTCTGAGCAATTTCGTTGGTATGATGCACCGGAATGTGGTCGATGCCGCCAGTGTGAATGTCGATTGCATCACCCAGCGTCTCCCGAGCGATGGTCGAGCATTCTAGGTGCCAACCTGGAAAACCGACGCCCCACGGGCTGTCCCATTCCATGTCGCGCTTGGCGTTGGTTGGTGAAAATTTCCAGACGGCGAAGTCGGTGATGTTGCGCTTGCCCTCGACGCTGACCCGGGCGCCGGCCTCCAGGCCTGCCACGTCCAGTCGCGCTAATTTTCCATAATCTTTCAATAGTGACGTATCAAAATACATGCCGTCACCATCAATTTTATACAAAAATCCCTTCTCATCTAACCTCTTGGCAAAGTCAATCTGCTGCTGGATGTAGTCCGTTGCCCGCACCAAATGGTCGGGCCGCACCAATTTCAATACCTCATACGCTTCGTGGTCGGCGATGGCGATGTACTGCTTGGCCGCGTCCCAAGCGGTCTTACCCTCGCGGCGCGCCCCCTTCTCCATCTTGTCCTCACCACCATCATCATCGCTGGTCAAATGCCCAACGTCGGTGATATTTTGCGTGCGAATCACTGAGATATCTTGCCAGCGCAGCAACCGCACCAACACATCCCAGTAGATATAGCCAACCCAATTACCAATGTGCGGCTGCGAATACACCGTCAGCCCGCAGGTGTACATGCGAACCGTCTGCCCGTCGAGCGGTTTCAGTTCATCTTTGTGGCGAGTGAGGGTGTTGTAGAGCTGTATCATCAACTCTATTGTACGGCAGACGGGCCGCTTTTCAAAGTTCGCTTTCGTCGTTTCCGACTCATCAGCACAGACACACATCCATGGAGCGAACTGACAAGCAGGAGAATATGTGCGGCAGAGAGACCACCAAGAATTCGGCGGCTTGTCAGCTCGGAATTAGGAGAGGAATTGTTTAAGTTCTCTCTCGTCTATGGCGTATAGAACATAAGGTGTTTCCTTATATTCTAAGAATTGGTACCTTTCTGGAGTATCCACATAAAGTAGGACTTTATGGGTTGGATATTTGGCGATGGCGAAGAGGCTCTCGCCATGTCGTAGATAAAAGGAAGCCTCTCCATAAGAAGAGGCGCCTATCTTTCGCCCGATGTCATTGGCCTCTAGGGCCTTCATGATCCGGCAAACGGTTTTAGTCTTCATTGTACCACTCTCTCCTCATCCAGGCGGAGTGCCTGTGCTTTCCCTCGGGAAAACACTGCTCAGCACCCGGATGGCACGTGAGCAAGATGAGGTTTCATGGCACCATCTTCATTTTTAAAATACCACCATAAAATCTCATCTCGCTCTATTCTCAACTGCTTGTCAACATACAACTTTTGGACAAAGTCACAAAACTTCGTCAACAAAAGCCTACTATCTTTATATCACTAATATCATAAAATGTCAATAGTTACCGTCAAAGCTATAGTCCTGCTCCCCTGTTGGCTACAGTATAAGCATTGACAGTATTAACAATATAGTGTATAATGTAATAACTAATGAGTGAGCGATGTCCTGACGGTATGCCACCTGCGCGGCAGAGGTGGCACCCGATTAACAACCCGGCAGAGCTTGGGCGTATTCAGGACCGGCTGGTAGAAACGCTGGACCGTCCTGAAATCACCGACAAACTGGGAGGCTTGGCACTGGACCTTTTAGAGGTTGCTCAACAGCTACACCCTGTTACGTACAACAAGGCCGGTATTATTAGTGCCGATGAGTTATTGGCATCTGACCCGAACAGTATCCCGCTAGTATGGGAGTACGAAATTCACCTCGCACTTTAAGCTTGCGCCAACGCCTGTGCAGCTTGGGGTCATAAACAAAAAGCTGGCCAGCGATGAATGTGGTCAAATATTAATTCCTCAGCTAGAGAGTGTGTTAGATAGTAAATATAATAGCGAGATGATGAAGGTTGATCGTCCAAGTCTAGCTACATGTTGCGCAGTGACAAAATATTTTAATCTTACTAAAGACGATATTTCTCATGTTGCAGGTCGGCCTTTTATAGGCATGAACTCTACTGACATTGAACCAATCGACATTGCGGTTATGGTCCATGAAGCAACGCACGCGTTGGATCATGTGAATACTCCACTCCTCTATGTTTGCGACAAAGAAGACCTATCAGCTGCTACATTGGCAGATTTCAAGTCTCATCTTAAACTTGCCCGTGAGCTAAAGGCGTATGCGGTTAGTGATCGTATCGAGAAGTATTTTTTTGACACTCATGGGTCAATGGGACGTGTTGAATTAGCATCTCACAAGGTTGAGGCTATCCGTCAGGAGGTCAATGGTCCTGTGACTGCAAAAGATGCCTTTGCAGTGCATGATGATCTGGTGAAGCGTTTGATTGCAGTAGGCTTGGGTCATATTTATCAATAGATCTTACGTCTTGAACATTACACTTGACAAAATACCAAGTATAATGTATAATACGAAGATAGCTATGAGAGACGAACTGTACATCATTAACCCACCAACCTCTAGCTATGATAATCCTATCTCGCTAGATTCTTTAAAGTACATGAAAGATAAACTATTAGGTGCTTTAGAGAATCCTGAGATACTTGATAAGCTGGGAGCGGTAGCCCTAGGGTTATATGACACGGCTCAAATGCTGGAGCCTATGGAATGGGTTGAGGGTGAAGAACTAGGAGATAGTCATCCTGACTCTGATTGGACGGATAAAAATATTATACCGCTTATTGGTTGTGATAAGTTTGTTATCTCTGGAAAACAGATGTCTCATATGCCAGTCCAAAAAGCTAAAATAGACGAGGCTCTCGCCGGCGACAAGTATGCCGGAGTGTATGGTAATGAAATATATGATCAGATAAAGGCCTCGCCTGTTATGACAAAAGAGGCAGGAAAGCTCACCGGATCTTGTCATACCAGTTTCTCCATGGTAACTGACATGGACCTTTATATATATTCTCGTCCTGTTGTCAGCGTAGCTAATAGTGGACTTATGGCTATCAATGTCGCCACTTTGTCTCACGAGACAGATCATGCGCGTGATTATGTTATGGACCCAGTTGTGGAGATATATCCCAAAGATGACCGAGCAAGACTCTGCTCTGAGCTGCGAGCCTATGCCGTAGGCAAGGTATTTCAGGATCATTTAGTGCATGAGAGCGGGCTGATGTTGAGATACCCTAGTTTGTCCGATCGAGTAGAAAAGGTACGAAGAGAGGTCAATGGTCCCGTGACTGCAAAAGATGCCTTTGCGGTGCATGAGGGTATAATTCAGCGCTTGGAGCAAGCGGGCCTGAGTTATATATATCGATAGAACTTAGGTAAACTAATAAGTACTTTTAGCATTTTATCCTTGTATGTTTCGCTTGTACCTTGCTTGAGATGTAGGTTTACAGCATATTTTGGCTTTCCAATATCCACTATTAGTTTTTGGTTATGCAAAAGGGATCTTTTATATGCTTGAGTAGATGCTATATTTTGGGCCAGTAATCTAATTATCACAATATAATTAAATATCTAATATCTCAACAAGTTCTTCGTTCTTCTGCTTCAATTCAATTTTCTGAATTATTTCTTCTCCAAGATATTTAGTAAAGTCGCTTAATTTTGATGAAACTTCGAATATAATATTATTTTTAATATACTACGGGTTG
>CAUPXC010000032.1:0-7124 GCA_963514965.1 uncultured Candidatus Saccharibacteria bacterium
GTCTTTGATGGCCTTGGCGATCTCTGAAAAGTGCATTGGTTTGCCGTTGTCATCCAGGATGACAAAAATTTTGTCGCGAATATTTTTCGGATTGACGGTTGGCCACTTGATGAGTCCCCAGTTCCCTTTCAGCTCAGCCAGCTTCTTGCTGATGGAGGCCAGCGCTGCGATATTCTGTGGATGCTCATAGTCCATGGACTCGTGAATTGCTTCAGCGGTAATCGGCTGGCCGTGTTTTTTGATGAATTTAACGATCTCTTCAACTTGCTTTTTTACTGACTTTTCGTCGCCAACTGATGAGATAACGGCAGATTGATAGAAATCGTCATTTTCATTGATAACGGTCAAGCCTGGTGCTAATTCTGCCAAGAAAGCGACTGCTGAACGTTCCAAAAGTGTTGCGTCACGACCTAAAATGTGGGATGTCAAGTTCTGCATGCGAGCACCACGCCCCATCTCTGACAGGTGTGAAACGACAAGTTTTTCAGCGGAGTTGACAGATGGTAATTTGTTGTCTGCTACCGACGCACGCAGTTTAGTGAGGATGGCTTTTTCCAATTGACGAACACGCTCACGAGTGATGCCCAGCATTTCACCGATTTGCTCCAGGGTTTCTTTCCGGTCTTCCAGTCCAAAGCGCCGTGAAATGATTTCACGTTCACGCTCTTGAGAAATGCTACCAAGAATATCCGCAACCGCTGTATTCAAACTCTCTGCCGCGTCAGCTATTTCTGGTTTGCTCATGGTATATTCCAAGTATCCTCTCTGCCACACCCTGCATATATTTTTATCATTTCTATGTGCTTGATTATACAACAATATGTAACTCAAGTCAAATATTTTTGCTGCTTTTACAAATTATAGCACGTTCTTTACGATTTTTGCAATGGGTTGTTTGATGTATATACAGTAAGCGGTTTATATGGTATAGCACTAGTGATTGTGTCTATGCTTTGTAAAATATGAGCTATATTATATAGTTATCATTATGAATGAATTAGGAAAAACCTCAATGGAAACAACAGCGTCTCCAGAAGACTTGAGAGCGGTGCAAGATTTCATCATTGACTGCTTGGCAGATGGGCAATCAATGACGGTGCCGCAGCTATCTCAGCAGTGGTGCGAAGCTCACGGCTCCAAGTCTCTCATTAAAGCTGGTCTGTTTAATGAAACAATTCGACAAGCACTAAGTGAAATTGAAGCTGAGGAGGACGGGTCTTTTGAATGTTTGAAAAAAACGGTTGTTCAAGATACTAATACGACCGTCACGTACTACCACCTTAGTGGTGCGTCTGAAGGATATCAACCAGCCGTAATGGAGCCTGTTAATTCGGAGAGGTTTGTGCCTCCGCTTCAGGCTGCCATTAATGAGGTTGTTGGTAATCATGATGCAGTAAATCCAGACTGGGATATGCGCAAACTATGTGCTAAGAGAGCGGTTGGTACATTTACTACTAAGCTGTGTGAAAAATGTCCAGTAAAGACTGACTGCCTGAAGACTGCGCTTGCGGAAGAGGCTCGATTTAGTACTAAGGATGTTAAAACGTTAGGTGTCAAGGGTGGTTACGCTCCTCGTGATCGGTTAGGACTCTTAAAGGAAATCAAGGAAAAAATACACGAGACTGACCAAAAGTCATAGTCATCCCTAAATGCGAATATCATTACAATTGGCTAGCGATGCGACTGAGCGTTTTGTCTTTACCGAACAATGCCAGAGTGTCGTTGAGCTGTGGGCTGAACGGTGCCCAGGTCGTGACGATGCGAATGAGGCTGAACAGTACGCCAGGCTTTTGACCAGTGATTTCTAGCAGCTGATTGAGGGTTCCTTGGATGGCTTCAGGAGTCCAGTTAGTCAGTTCTGCCAGCTTGTCATGTGCGATTTTGAGGAGCTCGCGAATTTCACCATCAGACAGTTTCTTTAGTTGCTTGTTGCTAGTAATTAGTTCCATGTTGACCTCTGGTTCTTCAAAGAAAAAGCGACTCATCATGGGCAGCTCAGCCAGTGTTTTGAGCCGATCTTGCACTAGAGCCAAGACTTGGTGTTTGTATGACGCATCAAACTGGGCAGCTGATTGTGGCCAATAGCTCTCTACTCGTTGATAGAGCTCGTCCAAGCTGATCCGGCGGATCCATTGTCCATTCATCCACAGCAAACGCTTCTCATCAAAACGTGCGCCCGAACGCTGCACTCGGTCGAGGCTGAATGTATCGATCAACTCTTGCTTGCTGAAAATTTCCTGTTCGGTGCCATCATTCCAGCCCATGGACGCCAAGAAGTTCAACATGGCTTCTGGCAGAATCCCATCAGTTCGATAATCAGTTACACTTTTGGCGCCATCTCGTTTGCCAAGCTTTTTCCTGCCATCTGGAGCCATGATGTGCGGTAAGCAAACCAAGGTTGGCGGCGTAATTTCCAAAGCTTCGTAGAGGCTTAAATATTTTGGCGTGCTGGAGATGTACTCCAGTCCGCGGATGACGTGCGTGACGCCCATCTCAAAATCGTCAATGATGTGCGCAAAATTATAGGTTGGATAGCCGTCAGCTTTGATGAGGATGAAATCGTCCAGGGCTTCAGGACCAGCTGACAATTCGCCCATGACAGGGTCGTTCCATGTGTATCGTTTGGGTGCGGTTACCTTGAACCGGAGTGGCTGAGTGCCGTCCCATTCTGGGGGATTTTCTGGTCGATAGTCACGGTATAGGAAAGCTTTTTTCAACGCACGTGCTTCTACTCGAAATCCTTGTACTTCTGCAGGTGTGTATGGATCGGCATAGGCGAGTCCCTTCTCTACTAGCTTTTTCGCCCAGGTGTGGTAAATCTCTAGCCGTTCTGACTGATGGTATGGTCCATGTGATCCACCTTTGCGTGGCCCTTCGTCCCAGTCAATGCCGAGCCACTCCAGCGTGTCTAATATCAAATCTTCGGCACCAGGCACAAATCGCGACCGATCAGTGTCTTCGATGCGTAAGATAAATGAGCCTCCCTGTTGGCGTGTCAGTAGCCACGGAAACAAGGCTGCTCGAACATTTCCAACATGAATATAGCCGGTTGGTGATGGCGCAAAACGAGTACGAATAGTCATGATGACATTATACTACATGCTGGTAGCTATTTTGCGAATCTGTTCGCTGGAGAGTGGAGCGTGGCTGTTGATTTGGTACAAGATGCCACCATTGACCCAAGCGACATTTTCTCCTGCTGCAAAAATAGTCAGACCATCGACGATGGTTGTAGCTGGCGCACCTGATTTTCCTGAAATGTATTCTTTGACAGCAGCTGAGTCCCAATTGCTCTTGCTTTGAGAAATTGTGTAGTTGGCGGTGCCGTCAGCGTATGCGAATTTCATACTGACCTCTCCCTGCTTGAAGGAAATTGGGCCATTGAGCGCGTAGCCGTTTGGTTTGTAACCAGGATAAGTAGCGTTGATACCAGACTGCAAGGCTGCAACGCGAATGGAAATATTTGGCATGCTGAGATAGGTGAAATATCCGCCGAGCAGCATGATGGCCAGACCTGCGGACGCCAGGCTAGTCCAGCGCTTTAGTTTGCTTTGCTTGCGCTTGGCGCGGTGATGCTTCTCTGGTTTTGGCTCTTGAGCTTTAGCCAAGGCTTCGCTTATGGCCTCATTTTTGAGAATTGATGCTGGCTTTGGCTCGGTCTTTTGGATTGGTGCGACGGGCGCCTTGGCAATTTGTCGTTGCTTGGCGCGTTGTACAACTGGGTGCACTTCTGCCGGACGATCTATCTGAACAGGTTTTTTGGGCGCCTCTACTGCTGGTTTTTGAGCTATCTGAGGGGAGAATTTTTTCACAGCAACGTGCTGCTGTACGGTCATATGTGGGGTCCTAACCGGACGAGTAGCGAGGGATTTTTGAGGGGGTCGTTTGATGTGGCGTCGGCTGAGGGTGGCTGATTTCTGTACTGGAACACGGTGAATAGTTGCAGTAGTTGTACCGCGTGCAGTTGATGCCTTGACGACGCGTTTGGGCTGCGTTGGCGCTACGGTTGGTGATGTTGCGACTGAGATTGGTAATGGCAGCCCTGTGACTGGGTCGTATGCCTTACCATTGACATTGATAAATTCTTGTTTCATTTCTTCCCCTTGTTACGATGTTCCCTCGCGAACTTCTATATATTATAGTACAAAGTGCCAGCGGTTTTTGCAAGGGCGAAAATGTGGTATAATTCGTTTTATGTACCACAACAATACCTCCGCAAAAGAAATCGTGCGTCGTACTTTGGTGTACACTACCATGACGCTGATGGTGATTGGTCTAATCATCGTTCTTTTGTGGCACAACTTTGGCTATCAATTCAATTCAAAAGATCTGAAAATCGAGCAAAACAGCTTAGTGCAATACGATTCGTTTCCGCGTGGCGCGCAGGTGTCAATCGATGGCAACGCATTTAATCTGACTCAAACCAAGGGCCTGATCGTACCTGGGCAACACCAATTCACCATGAAACTAAACGGCTATGAGCCGTGGCAAAAGACGTTGGACATCAAGGCTGGTACGGTGACGCATTTGGTGTATGCTCGGATGATCCCCGAGAAGAAAGAAGCCACCAATTTGAAAGAATATCCAGTGCTAGAATCAGCTAAGTTTGCCCCTGGTGGGCGGTTCATGGCTGGTACTGGCGTGGTGAACGGAACACCGAAACTGTTTTGGGGTGATGTTCGGTCGTACAACAATCCTAAATTTACGGAAACTGACATTAGCACGCAACATTTGGCGCAGTATGATGTGGCAACGACCAAGCATCAATTTGCCATCGCCGAGTGGGACTTTGCGGGTCGTTACGTACTATTCAAGCACACTTACACTCCAGAGGGCTCTGATAGTAAGATCCAATGGCTGCGTTTCGATAGAGATAATCCAAAAGAAATGATTGACGTGACGAATATCGCTAGCGTGGATATTTTGGACGCGCATTTCATCGGTACCAATGGCAATGAATTGTACGTCTTGCAAAATGGCGGTCATGTGCGCCAGATGAATGTGGGTGGCGCTTCCCTGTCGCGTCCAGTGTTGTCTGGTGTTCAATCGTTTGTGTTGTACGGCAGTGAGACGATCGCTTATGTTGGTACTGAAGCAAATGTCAAAGTGGCTGGCGTGTGGAAAAAAGGTTGGGAGCAGTCGCGCATCATGTATCGGGCTACGTCAGCGCAGACTGATGATACAGTCAAGATCAAGGCTTCAAAGTATTTCAATAAGGACACGGTGGTTGTGACGGTCAATGATACAGCACAGATCTATCGCGGTGATTTGCGTCCGCCAACCGAGGACTCAGAAGCGGTGAAGAAGTTTTTGAATTCCGTGAAAAAGGTGGCGTTTGGGCGGACCATCAAAGATCTGACGCTAAACAGCGATGGTCGAATGGTGATTCTCAAAGATGAGACTGGTTTTGTCAATTATGACATTGAGCGAGAGACTATTTCGCCAGTTATCGCGCTTGATGCACCAAGCGAGCTCAAATGGCTGGACGAGTTCTATATCTGGCGACGCGACGCCAGTGGTAAATTGCTGATCCAAGAGTTTGACGGCACCAATGCGCACACGCTGACCCCAGTAGCTGCTGGTTATGATGCAGCGCTGTCCCCTGACGGTAAATATCTCTACTCGTTTGTTAGTGATGGCGACAAATTGATCCTCAGTCGTTTGAAGATGACGACCGAATCATAAGCTCAAGGAAGTGGTTTTCCGATTATCGAGCGCCAAAGATACGCTCCAAGACAGTTGGCGATGGATTGCCTGGTATTTGTCCTGTTGCGGTGTTTTCAGCGGCAGCAGAAGCGGTGTTGGGGTCTGGGCTGATTTGATCAGCATAGACCAACAGACGCTTGTCGGCAGTGCCAACAGGAACACAGCTGACCAACGTGAGCATTGGTTTTTGGGTACCAGTTTGGATTTTGGTGACCTCGTTTGGTTTGACGACTTCTGAACCAGTGATTTTATAGGTGTATCGTTTACCTTCGTAGTTAAGATATATGACGTCGTCTTTTTGAAGTTTTTCGTTTTGGGCGAAGATGAATTTATATCCTCCGGCGGCAAAGGCGTCATTGCTGGAGTGCCCAGCCAATACAACATTTCCCGCCTGTCCTGGTAGCGCGCTTGCTCCAGAAACGGCAAAGTGCGCTACGCCTTTTTCCATGGCTTTGCGCTGTGATTGTACATCTGGTGCGGCGCCGTACACCACGGGTGCATCAACATTAATCTTCGGGATGATAATCTTTGGTTCGGCACTGACCTTGGTATCAACACTTGGGTCGACGATGATGTTCTGCGGCTCAATATTGCCGGGGCTGGTGTAGGCTGCAACAGTACCCAAAATGACTCGGTTGTATTGCAGGAAGACAAATGCCAACATGACCATGGTTCCAGCTAGAGCTGGGATGAAATGTCGAGAATTGCGCACTTTTTTGGCGGAGTCATTGACGGTATTGCGGATTTTAGAGCGCAGATCGCGGATGGCCTGCTGTTGTGGTGACAAGGTGTCTGCTGCCTCTGGAGCGCTGGTTTGCGGCTGCTGAGCTGGAGACTGTTGGGCGTTCAGGTGATTGGCATAATACCGTTCGTAGTACATTTGATAATATTTTTGCCAGGCACTGTGGTATTGCTGCCACTGATCGGGCGTGGCTTGTGGTGTGCTGTTGGCTAGTTGAGTGGGCTGGCTGGTGGTTGCGGCGGTCGTGCCAGTAGGCGGTGCAGTGTTGAGGCGGTGGCTCTGTGGTTCGGTCTGTGAAACTGGTTTGACTACTGGCGTAGTGGCTTGTGGTTGAGGTTGAGGTTGAGGTGTTGGCTCTTGTGGGGTTGTGTTGACTGGTGCGGGTGTGGTGTGTGGTGCAGCTTCAGACGAATTACCAGTGTAAATCGAGTTTATTTGCCCGCGGATAACATCAGCAGCAGCATTGCGCGTTGATGATTGGTCACGCGCTGGCGGTTGGAATGGTCGTGGACTTCCGGGGTTCATACTTATGTTTAATGATACAGGAAAATCACCAAAAAAACAAAAATATCCCCTTGTCGAGGGCGAGGATAACGTGATATAATAACCAGTAGTTTTGGAGCGCTCTCTCGTGCCGCGGTGGCGGAATTGGTAGACGCGCTAGACTCAAAATCTG
>CAUPXC010000033.1:0-6987 GCA_963514965.1 uncultured Candidatus Saccharibacteria bacterium
TCGACATTTTCGTTGGCATATTCATTTTCAATCACTCGCGCGCCCGTAAAGTCACGTTGTCGCAATAAGAATTCCAGCACACTGGTTTTACCAGCGCCGAGCGAGCCATTTACCAAATACAGCGGCACCTTGTCAACAATCGTTCGTGCCTCGTCAAATGCTGCATTGATACTAAATTCCAAATCATCATCGCGCTTCGCCATATAGCTATTATACGCCATCCCAGCCAAGGTGATATACTGAAGGTATGAAAGTCATTCTAGCCCTCGGTAATCCTGGCGACAAATACACATACACGCGGCATAACGCTGGCTTTTTGGTGGTCGACCAGTTAGCGGCGGAGCAGAGTGCACAATTTAGCAATAAGCCCAAATTCTCTTCTGATATTGCCGAATTGACCATGTCTGGAGAAAAAATCCTGCTTGTCAAGCCAACGACGTATTATAACGAAGTTGGCATCGCAGCGCGAGCGCTCATGGATTTTTATAAGGTAACGCTCGATGATCTGCTGATCATCCATGACGATATGGCACTTGATTTTGGCAAAATTCGCGTCCGCAAGGGCGGCGAAAGTGCTGGCAATAACGGTTTGAAATCACTGCATCGACATGTTGGCAGTGAGTTTTGGCACATCCGCATCGGCACTGACAATTTACTGCGCCGACAAATTGGCGACGTTGACTTTGTCCTCAGTAAATTCAACACCGACGAACGAACGATTCTCCGCGATTGGACAATCCCTGAATCAATCAAACTGACCGAGGCATTTCTCAACAGCACCATTGAGCCGCTGAGCATTAAGCTCTAATTGCAACAACGTTGCAAAATGCTTATCGTTTTCGGTGCTTGATTTTTGCTGCCGTTTCTCGCAACTTGATGGCCCGTGCCTCCAGAACACTACTACCAACCGCCAAGCTCACAAACAGCAGCCCCAAGCCTCCCGTTGCCCATTCTGGCAGCTCCAGATGAAACAGCTTCGCGATCATCATCATACCAAGTGCCGTAATCGCCCAGTGTGCGCCATTTTCCAAATACTTATATTTGCTGAGCACGCCCGTGCGCAACAGATACACTGTCAAAGACCGCACCCAAATAGCTCCAGCCGCCAACCCAGCAACGATCAACAGGACACTACTGGTGATAGCAAACGCACCGATGACGCCGTCAAAACTAAAGCTAGCGTCCAACACTTCAAGGTACAACAAACTTGCAAATGCCGCCCAACCAGTCTTGATTTTGATAGATTGAGCATCTTCCTCGTGGAAAAAGGAGCCAAACAATTCTAGCCCGATGTGCAGCATAATTCCCAAAATAGATGAGATCAAAATAAGCGATTGGTGTGCCGGCTCCACCGTAAAGTACAAAATCGTCGCCACTGCCAACATCAGACATACTTTGAAATTCTCAAACCGTCCAGCCTTAGCCAGCCACGGTTCAACATGACTAACCCAGTGAATGCGCTTGTTGTAGTCGATGAAATAACTTAACCCAATCATGATCAAAAACGCCCCACCAAACGCATCAATCATCGGCGATGCCTCATGCAGAATATGGCCGTACTCGGCTGGCTTATTGATAGCCAAGTCAACCACCTCGGTGAAACCATGACCACTCGCCACCATAACGATAAAAATTGGCAAAATAAACCGTACCACAAAGACCGCCACAAAGATGCCGACCGTCAAAAATACCTTTTGCCATGCCGAGCTCATGCCAGCCAACACCTTACTGTTAATCACCGCGTTGTCAAAGCTAAACGTAACTTCCAGCACTACCAAAATAGCAAATAACCAGAGGCCGCCAAGACCCAAGTGCATGAACGTCAAACCGCCCAAAATCAATGTCAATAGTGCTGAAAACCAAAAAATTCGAAATGGATGATGTGAATGCCAGAGATGTTTCATATTGCTTTAGTATAGCATATCTATGCAGCGCAATCTTACACTTACCTCAAACCAGCGGGCAAAAGGCTATTCTCTACAGTCCACATAGTCCTGCCATTTTTTGACAATTCCAGCCTCCTGATAGTACTCATGTGCGCACCAACTAGACAAGAAAGCTTCATCTTGTTCAATGTCAGCAAGGAGCGGAAAAATCTCACTGAGCAGCATTTCGTCGGGATATTGTTCGCTGTCCGTCAGGGGACGTTGCCCGTTATTGCACAAGTGTGCATTTAAAAATGTGAAGCGTTTAGTGCAAATATAGCCGGGCTTTGAACAGTGCAAGCGAAAATCGTGCATGGTTTTGATCGGCTGTGCCTCATCCTGGTAGGCCTCGAACTTGTACATCACCCAAACTAGTGGCGTATCAAACGTCATATTATCAGACAGTTGCTGCTGGCTATGCCGTAAGTCGTCCAGCTCTATCCGTATCTGTTCGCCACTGCTATTCTTCAATTTCGCCAACGCCAAACGGTGCTCCGCAGCAGCAATCTTTGCTGTCAAAGCCTTATACTCATCATACATATCAAGCAGCTTATCAACCGCCGCTCTCGCATTATTCATACCTTCCATCATCCCAACTCCTTCATAATTACTGCGCGCGTAATCTCACGCGCCCGCTCGCCAATGACAACTAATTTTAATGACTCGTCAGTGGTACCGCGCGTGACCTGCATTTGCTGCGGCGTTGCTTCGATGTGAAATATCTCGTCACCATCAGCAACCGCGCCTTTCATGCGCCGCAAAGCATATTTATCTCGTAAACTAGCCCAGATCTTCTCAATCTTCTCAGCGCTAATAGCCAACTCAGCCACATCAACCACGCTATAATTTAAAGCATTCTCAGACGCGTTTTCCGCAGGCTCGTGCAGTAGTAAATAATCCAAAATCTGCGACTTGTCACCAAGCTGGGCCAGATCAAATTTGCCGTGATCCATCCTCATAACATTAGTCAGCCCTTGTTGCGACAATGTCTCAATGAGCTGCTGACGGTCATTTTCAGCCAGCAAATCCAGCTTACTGATTAGTACCGTATCCGCTGCCTGAGCTTCCGCCAGCAACGCCTCCGCCAAACCATCAGCTCTAGCTTCAGCTCCATCCACAACATACAACGACTGCTGCAAATCATACTGCTCAAAGACATCACCAGCCAGCAATTTCTCAACCACCCGCAGAGTATTAGCGACACCAGTTGACTCAATAATCACTGGTGCTTTTCCGCTTATTGCAAAATTGTGCAAAATATCAATCAACTCTTCGCCGCTACTGCAGCAGATACACTCGCCAGCAATTGTTGCCAGCTCATCAACGCGTTGCGCCAGCCTGCAGCTGTCAATACTTTCCGACGCAAACTCATTCTCAATCACTCGCGCGCCAGCAAACTCAGGCTGCTGCACCAAAAAATCGACCAGCGTGGTTTTGCCGGCACCCAGCGCGCCATTCACCAGATATAACGCAATCTTATCATTCATAATTAGCCTTTCTTGTACACATATACTGAATTGATAATATCGTCGTCAGGATTATATTCGACCAACAACTGCACGCGCTGTAAACTATTCGGGTCAAACGCTGGATACAGCAACGTTTTCGCACCACGTGCACTGCGCACGATGATCCGCCCGCCAGGCCGGAGCGCTGGCAAAATATTATCAATAATTTGCTGTTTGGCTTCAGCTGAATCGCCCGCCAGCCCAGCCACATAGACCACATCATAAGCCTTACCCAGCAAAGCTACCGCCGCTCCGTCCGCCACCAGACACTCGCCAACCGGCCAAGCAATCGCCCGTGCTAGTTCGCGCGACTGCACCAAAGCAGCCGGCGCCACGTCTACCAAATCAACCATCGCGCCTGTCTGATACCACAAACACCAAGCGGTCAAAGGCAGAGGACCACTGCCGATCATCGCCACGCGACTACTATCACTCAACATCAAACCCGAGCCACCCAGTAGACCAACTTCACGCCGCACCAGCTCGCGGTAATTATCAATATACCAAAACTTTTCCAGCTCTTGCTGCGGACGGGCTGAGCTGGCAATTCGCCGCGACCAATACATTTCCATCTCTGACTCCGACAGGGAGCAACGGCGTTGCACTTCGCGACGCACCTCCTCATTGCACCAACTCGGTAAAGCTGCTGCCTGCACGACTGCCGCCACCAAACCAGAAAAAGCCGCATTCACATCTGGTGATGGCGCAAACTCATGCAAATTCATTACTGTTCTAATCGCTATATCCATAGCTTTTCATAATGCCAAACCCTCTCATTTATTGCAAATTTGTCGCAATAAATGATATAATTGCAACAATATGACAATAGACGAACTGCTTAAACAGCACAACCTGCGCCTGACGAAACCACGCCAGCAAGTATTTGGGGTATTGCAGCAGTCAGCTGTTCCACTAACCATTAGTGATATTGCCAAAAAGTGCAAAAACGTTGACCGAGCCAGCGTCTACCGCACCCTTGTTACCTTTGATCAGCTACACATCGTCAGCGCCATTGCTATTGGCTGGAAAAACTACTACGAGCTCGCTGAGCCGTTTATTCCGCATCATCACCATCTCTACTGTATCCGCTGTCAAAACGCTGAGCCTATCCAAACACCAGAATTGGAGCAGCTTGTCGGCTATCTCAGCCGCAAACATCAGTTTACCGTCGTCAAACACCACTTTGAACTAGAAGGCATTTGCAAAAATTGTCAGAAACATCAAACGAAATAAAATAATTTCTCAACTAAAAAAGCACCAGGTAAGGGTGGGCATCACCTGGTGCTTTGTTACCCTTCAACCCACCCGAGCTTCCATGTCATGGCAAAGCGTCTGCGGTCAAAACTCCAAAAGACCGGCGCCTGACGAATCGTCAATACAGTGCGTACTCACCATGAAACAGAGGTCGCCTTAATCAAAAGGGCAGTTAAAGGGGTTAGTATGCGCGTAACGTTTAACGCAAAAAGTGGAGGGTAAGATACTTAATGCCATTGCGCGCAACCTAACATATAGTTAGAATAGGGGGTATAAGGTGCATTTGGTTGAACTCGCTGATCAACCAATCGTGTATCATTATAGCAAAGATTTGACATAGTGTCAATACTTTTTGCAATAAAAAGTTATGGAAATCAATACAGTACTACCAGAGGGGCATATTTTCACCAAGAGGTTGGTCAATATTGCCAAGCCACCAAAAAGGTTATGTTTTATGGGAAAGCTCCCAGACACCCACGCTCCTCGAGTCGCAATTGTCGGCACACGCAAACCCAGTAACTACGGACGCGAGGTTACCGAACGGCTAGCGACAGACCTGGCGCAAGCCGGGGTGATTATCATCAGTGGACTAGCACTTGGCGTTGACAGCATCGCCCAAACCGCAGCCCTCAACGCTGGCGGCACGGTCATTGGCGTCGTCACCTCAGAACTCCCAGACATTGCACCGCGCAGCAGCCGAGGATTAGCAGAAAACATCATCAAACAGGGCGGCGCAGTCCTGTCAGAATGGATGCGCGGCGACGGCATGAAAATACGCAAATGGAGCTTTTTGCAAAGAAACCGCCTGGTTAGCGGGCTGGCAGACGCTATCATCATCACCGAAGCGGCTGAACGTAGCGGTACGCTCAATACCGCAGCATACGCCCTCGAGCAGGGGCGTGACGTGTTTGTCGTTCCCGGCAACATCACCAGCCCATTATCCGCAGGGTGTAACAACCTGCTGCTTCAAGGTGCCAATCCAGCGCTCTCAGCCAAGGATATTTTGAACGCCATTGCGCCAACTTGGAAATCCACCCAGCCCACCCAATGCGCATTGCCAATTGGTTCTACACCAGCTGAAATTACCATCGCCAAGCTCATCAAAAATGGCGTACGTGACGGCGATGAGCTACAAAAACAGTCCGGACTGCCAGCAGCTGATTTTGCCACCGCACTCACCATGTTGGAGATTAATGGCGTGATCAAGCCACTCGGGGCAAACAACTGGACGCTACGATAACGCCTATGCTTGAATATACTTCACCATAGTGTTATTATATTGTCAATGAATGCAGAACATCAACCACAGTTTCGTCCCACCAAGTCCCCAGAAGAACAACCTGTCTCAGACGACATAGTAACACTACCGAACGGTGTGACGGTAGCAGGTGCGATGCTCAGCCTATACGGTATCAAGCATGCCGACTCCCTCAAGGGCATGGCAGCACTAGTTGCTGGTGAGTTGTCAGACAAAGTCGATGGTTCACTGGCGAGGGCCCTTAACCAACAGTCAAAATTAGGCATCAAGCTAGACCCCATCAGGGATAAAATCGTTGGAGCAGCAGCACTACTGAAGTTATCACAAGAGGACCCCACATCAAAAGCCATGGTGGCGACAATTGCTGGCCTAGAATCAACAAAAGCCATTGCTACCGCTGTTGCCGAATGCAAACACAAGCAACTCCCTGATGAACGCGAGCCACTTCGCCCAACTCAAGCAGGACGAGTCAGCAGCGCACTGCTCGCAGCAACCACGACATTACTCATCATCGGCAAGTCAGCAGAGTCCTTGGGTTATCAGAAAACCGCCAAGGCACTGAAGGGGCTAGGTACACTGAGCTTTGCCGGCTATCTTCCTGTGGCAGGAGTAGCGGCTGGACAATACGTTAAGCGCGCCCGCGATCTGATGGATAGTAACCAGAAATAGCGCAGAAACCGCCACGCTCAAACGGCCATTATTTGATGGGTCGTCCGATATGGTATAATATAAAGTTATGAAAAATCTCGTCATCGTCGAGTCACCAGCTAAAGCCAAAACCATTGAGAAATATTTGGGCAAGGATTTTCATGTCTTATCAAGCGTGGGACACATCCGCTCGATTGTCAAAAAAACCAAGGACGGCACGCCGCCGATTGATGTGGCGAATGATTTTTTTGCTGTCTACGAAGTCGATCCTGAGAAAAAGAAAGTCATCAGTGAGCTAAAGAAAAACGTTAAGGCCGTTGGTAAAGACAATGTCTGGCTGGCCACCGATGAAGACCGCGAAGGGGAGGCTATTGCTTGGCATCTCTGTAAAGTG
>CAUPXC010000034.1:0-6812 GCA_963514965.1 uncultured Candidatus Saccharibacteria bacterium
TACTACCATTGGCATACAATTTCTGGGGCGAATTTTTCACCGCCATCACCAACGCACCCAGTTTCAACACCAGTTCGCTCGGCGCCAGTACCGACCGCTGCAAGTTCTCGACATATACTTTTGAACCGGTCGTCGTCTGCTGGTACGTTCGTTCCCCACCCGCCAGTTCCGCCAGCTTCTGGCTGTTAATGGCGTCGACATCAACATTGACGGTGTGTAGTTCGGTGATATCACCATCAGGCAATTCGACCTCCGTCCGCGCTAGCAAGGTCTCGGCATGATGCCGTCTGATATCGTCATTCCTCAGTGCCGTCAAAATCTCGAGGAGCTGCTCGTCATTTTGCCGATATTGCTGTTCCAGATATAGCACCGCCGGCTGTAACTCCTGCCACGCCTCCGAATACACCACAAAGCCACCGCCCTGCTCGCCCGGACGATTGATCGGCGGTAATTGGAAAAAATCACCGCTCATCACCAGCTGAACACCGCCAAACGGCTGGTCATTTTCCTTGACAGTGCGCAGCACCCGGTCAACCATGTCCAGCCGAAAATCATGCAGCATGGAAATCTCGTCAATCACCAACACATCAGTCTTCATAATCATCTCACGTCGCGTTTTTGACAGCCGATCAAAAAAGTTGTTCGCCAAGTGATCACTGACACCAATACCACTCCAACTGTGAATAGTATTGCCGCCCAAATGCGTCGCCGCCAAGCCCGTCGTCGCTGTTACCGACACCTTTTTACCCTGGTCACGCGCCTGTACAATAAACGTGTTCAGCAGGTGCGTCTTACCGGTACCAGCCGCACCCGTCAGCAGCGCCGACCGACCGCTCATCAAAATCGCCAGCGCTAATTCTTGATCCATGCTTAACCTCGCGGCGGTTCGCCTTCAGGCTCGCCCAGCAGTTTTTTCGACTTAATTTCGTAGCGCTTGCCGGTAATTTTACTCTCGATGTAGTCCTCGTTGATCAAGTTCACAAACATATCCAGATCATTGCCGTCCATAATGATGATTGCACCGTTATCATCACTCATCAGCTCTAGCTGCATCTCGTCAGCATAGTCCAGCACCTGCTCTTGCTTGACCTCGCCAATCTCCAATTTCTGCAACTTATTGACAGTCTTTTTGCGCTCCTTGACCAGTGCATTCAGATCTAGCCCTTCAGGAAAACTTAGCTTATATTGCTTTTCAATTTCCGCCACTTTCTTATCGGCAATCACTTGCTTCTTATACTCATAGCCAAACATCCGCTCAAACTTGCCTGGATTAAAGGCGAAAATATCCTGACCGATGATCAGCACCTGGTTATCATCCGGCACCTTAAAACCGACTTCCGCCTTAAACGCGCCAAACTTGCCGTCAGAAAACTCCCACGCTAGCGCGCTTTTGAGCGTCTGTCCCTGTTGGATTAGCTTCGCTGTATAAAAGACTTTTTCTGGATCATTCGGGTCAGCAAACCGTGCCAGCACGCCTTTCATTCGCTTGAACTCATGCTCAGCTTCCGAGAACTCCACGATGTCATCACGCTCATGCTCGATCAAATGAATTAAGGTTTCCGCTCGGCCGACCCTGGCGAGGTCTGTTCGCAGCAGCACGTTGTCTTCCGCTTCACTCAGCTCATAATCACGCACACTAAGGCCAGTGCCCGCACCCAAAGTAACTTGATTAATATAATCAAATAAGAATAACGGTCGCAGCTGCCGCTCAACGTCGCCCTTCAGGGGCATGAAATACGGCGTGTAATTTTTATTAAATAAGAACAGCTCTATCTGTAAATCGTTCTTTTTTGCGTCAGTTTGATTTGCCCACAAAAAAATATCAGTCGTTTCCCTCACTTCTTCCATTGCCCTAGTATAGCAATTTTTACTAGACACCGCCAGCTAGGAGGTTATATATCGACCAAATTGTCTATCTGCTTCAGTCAACATTGTTTCATCCACCATAATCTTACTGAGATCTTCCTGTTTCAATACCTTATGTGGCGGTTGGACTACAAATAAACCGATTGCCAAGGCCGCCATTTTTAAACACTGCGTCGTCTGTTCACGTGTCAGGTTGGCCTCTGGGTTAAGACCTTTCTTCACCATCGGACCAGCCAGCCCTTCAAGCCTACCTCCCATGTTAGGATAATACCATGTAGTCACTATTCCCTGCTTTGCATACATCTCAGACGGTAGTACTATATTTTTATCACTACCTGGATCAACCTTGCCAGCTAGTTTACCGTGATCCTTACTATCACCAACACCCGCCCTGACATATAATGCATCGCCACGAAGATCAACCGCCGTGGCAACACCAATGCGTGCGTACAGCTGATCAGCCGAATCTGGATAGGAGTAAAACGGATGCAACTCAAGCTGCACGCGGTCTGGCACGTGTAATTCGCTCATGTTTATATTATATCAGAAATGTATTATTTAGTCAATCTTTCGCCTTCACGCGCTCGGTTGGCCCAGGTGTCCGCCAGTTCATTACCTTCGTCGCCCTCATGACCGCGCACCCAGCGGAGTTCCGCCTGCGAATTTGAGTACAGCTCATATAGCTCACGCACGATGTCCAGATTTTTGATCTCGCCACCCTTCTTTGTCCAGCCGCGCTGCTGCCAGCCTGGAGCCCACTTAGTTACTACGTTGATCCAAAATTCGCTATCAGTGTAAATCACACATGGCGCTTCGTCCGCATCCCGAAGCGCTGCAATCAGCGCCTTGCCTTCCATGCGAATATTGGTCGTCTCACCGTCCTCGGAACCCAAGATCCACGGCTGGAGATCACGAATGACCGCAAAGCCACCCGGACCAGGATTTGGCGAAGCAGAACCGTCAGTATAGTAAATCGTCATATAGGTAATTATATACTATCCAGCGCTCGTCTCGCCATATCGCGAACGCGTTTAAGCAAGGATTTACGCCTATCTAATGCCTGCTCCTTAAAGTGCGCTACTCGTTCACGACTCTGGTTTGTCAGGTGATCTTCCCTAGAACCATCTTCAGGACTCGTAAAGTAATCCTGTTTACGCTGCCAAATGTCAATTATTGCATCAGCTGTCTCGTCAGTCATATTCACCAAATCACCATATATCTTGCGCAGCTTAAAGAAGAAGTGTGCCGCTTCTTTACCAGTGCGCGCCACCAAACGAGCATCTGGCGTCGAGAACTGCGTCTCAAATGGCGCAAATGGCACACGCTTGTCACCCGTCTCAGAAAAACCAGTAATTTTTGCATCGGTAAAGTCCCTACCACTGTCTTTAAAGCTAAACAGCTCCATGTCGGCGTCAGGGATCCGCTCAAGGACTGCCCTGCGAATATTCTCCTGAAATTCTGGAGATCCCTTGATGACAAAGCATTCCTTATCGCGTCCAGGTGATGGATATGGCGTAATCTTCTCGTCACTCAAGGCATTAACCACCGCCTCAACATACAAATCGGCCATCTGCTTATCGTCATCGGCGATCACCACCGTACCATACAGATCAATCGGGTGAAGATCACCTTCATCCTTCAGTGGCTGAGAGTGCGGCTCATAGTATCCTATGGATCGTAAAAACTTTATAAAGTACGAGCCTCGTCCCTTACCACGAGCTCGTGCCTCTGCCTTAATACCGTTTCGCGCTGTCACAGTACCAACTGCAAACAGCGTATTGTGGGGTGAGGTTGTCTCCACAGCCGGCCGCAAATCTGACTTACCAAGCAACCGAGCAAAGATTTGATTGATATTATTCATGGCAAAGTTAAATCGCTCAGGATTGACCGAGTCCTTGGGGCCAAAATGTAGCGACACGACCCTGTCTACTTCATCAATCAGTGGGTCAATATTACCGCTCAAATCACTACCGTCCACAGCATCACCAATATTTCGCCCAGCGATGATATTGACTTCGTCATGAAACTCAGACGCTAGGTTATCAAGACCAGTCATTTCACACACTGGGGCCAAAAAGTTTTCAGCAAGCACTGCCTGTTTGTAAGCCGCTGCGTCGTGATATGGAGTAGTCTTTAATTTGGCAAGTGTTACCGCCCCAACGATCATCGCTGTTTCTAGCCCAATACCCTGAGCATCTTCACCTTTCGTTGAGAACGTTTTGATCAAATCATCGATACGTGGTACTGGCATCGGCGGATTTTCAGACCATGGACTTTGCGTATTGTCTTTCCCTAAATCATCAGGGATTTGCTGGCCATCTTCTAGCCGCAATGCTTTACCCTGCAATGTCGTCTCATCAATTCCTTCAACATATGACGCAAACAAACCTTGCAAGACCTTATAGTCCTCAAGAATACCAATCACGACATCTCGCTGAGTCTCGTTGACTATCGTTTCATCATTATCAAGTGCCGAGGTGATGTAATCAATCCGCTCATTCTCCTCGATATCCGTCGGCATCTCTATGATGAGCTTTGCTGCCGAACGACGCGCTGGCGTCATGTGATGACCACCAAACGTCTCCACTAGCTCCTTAGATAAGGCTTCAGAATGAAAGAATATCTCGCCTCTCCGAGAGGGATTACCAGAATTATCAATCATCTTTTCTGACTTTTGTGTATTATTTGTCATAATCAACAGCTTACACTATATCACAAAATATAATATTTTGCAAGTACAGCGCTTCCCTTGCATCTTCAATTCATCTAGGCAAAATAAATTCGCATCAACTCACGCGCCACTCTGTCAGCGTCGTGTCGAATCAAACTGCGTTGCGCTGCCAGCGGGTCACTAGCAGCGTTGGTGTTCTCCCAAACTTCATCAGCGATCAATCGTTTGCCTGAAGCGTAAAAATGCTTCTTTTTTAGCTCTTCTTTGTTCCATTCGACCAACAGTTCACCATCTTTAGCGTACCGATCAATCAATTCCTGCGACGGACGATGGTTGTTGTATAGCACGTGGTCCAATTTGACGCCCGCAAACCGTTCAATTTCACTGGCATAATCCGCAACCGTGAACTCATCAGTCTGACCAGGCTTGTTCACTAAATTACAAACGTATACTTTTTTAGCCTTGGTCTCAGCGAGCGCGCGCGTTACGCCACTGACCAACAGAGCCGGCGCCAGACTACCATACAGCAGCCCCGGCGCAATCACCACCAAGTCCGCGTCTAGTATCGCCTGCCGCGCCTGAGGATTGATGCGAGCAGTCGGCTCCAAATCCAGCCACGGACGCTCACCAACCGGGATAATCAATGATTCAGCCTCATGTTGACCTCTCACAACCGTACCGTCAGCCAGCCGCGTAACAAGCGTTATATTGTCAAATGTAATCGGTTCTACTCGTCCTCGAATATTTAGCACTTCTCCAGCGACTTTGACCGCTTCAGTAAAATTACCCGTCATTTTTTCTAGGGCTGCCATGAAGAGGTTGCCAAACGCGTGGCCTTTCATACTACCTTCATCAAAGCGGTAGTTGAACAGGTCTCTCACCTTTGGCGAAGTGCTCAGCGCCACCAAACACTGCCGGACGTCACCAGCCGGCAAAACCCCCAATTCATCCCTCAGCTGTCCTGTTGATCCACCATCATCCACCATATTAACCAAGGCGGTAATGTTGTGTGTATAATTTTTTAATCCACTCAGTAATGTAAAACTACCCGTACCGCCGCCGATAACGACAATGTTTATACCCATCAGTTCCATAGCTTGACTATATCACGAAAAAAACTTACGTCAACGTACCCTTTGGTAGCGCCCATTCAAGGAATGGTTGCTGCTGGTGATTAACCGCGTTAATGATGTGCGCAGCCACTTTGGCTGGGTCGTTAAAGAACAGATAGTCAACTGGTAGCTCTCGGCCATTCCAGAACGGCGTTTTCATGGCGCCTGGTAAAAATAGTGCAACTTTCACTGGCAATTTCTGTTCATCAGCCTGCATGCCTAAACTGCGAGCTAGTCCTGCTTGAGCATGCTTGGTTGCAACGTAGACAGCTTCGTCAGCGCGAGCTTTGACGCTGCTGGTTGAGCCGATGATGGTTAACACTGACTTCTGATGTTGACGGGCCATCTTGCGCCACGCCCACTGTACCAACGGCAACGCACCAGCGAAGTTCACCTCAGCCATGGAGCGCGCGTCAGGCTGATCCTCGAAATTACCACGCCAGCCATAGCCCGCTGCCCACACAAATTGTTCAATGGCGTCACTGCCCAAAATCTGCTCAATCCGCGCTGGCGCTGCTTCAA
Source organism: uncultured Candidatus Saccharibacteria bacterium (assembly GCA_963514965.1). GTDB lineage: Bacteria > Patescibacteriota > Saccharimonadia > Saccharimonadales > Saccharimonadaceae > Nanosynbacter. The sequence continues at coordinate 6,172 of CAUPXC010000034.1, forward strand.
CCTGCTCGGGATAGTACACGTCCAACGGGAATCCCTCGCCGTGCTCCTGAGCGTTATGCGTCTTCCCCAGCACTAACACACGCTTGCCATTTTTCCTGAGCTGCCTAGCCATCTCCAGGCCAAGTCCACTCGTCCCACCAAGAATAATATGCATATGGTTATTATAGCATATCATGCTGCCTGTCTGTAGATTTCTAGCATATGGCTAGTTAAGATATTTTGGCTTTGACGTCTTTGGCACATTGATCTGTGGCAGGTATAAAAGTAGTGCTTATATAGCAGCCGAGAAATACTACCAACCATACCACGAGCGAGACAACACCCACTACCGAGCTGGCGAGTAGTGAGCTCCCACCAACGACCAAAAGCGACATAACATTCGAGAAGCCATTAAATGTCCCATGCAGTACTGCAGCGAGCCATACACTTCGGGTCCGCTCAACGACGAAACCAAGCACAAGCGACATAACTACACAAAATCCCACAAACAGCACTACTCCCGGAAGTGCATTCGCTGCGCCATAGTTATACCCTAGGGCAATCAGCGGAATATGCCACAGTCCCCATAGCACGCCAATCGTCGCATATTTCTTGCAAAATGGCCGTCCAGCAAATGCCTGCGCAAGGTAACCACGCCACAT
>CAUPXC010000035.1:0-6761 GCA_963514965.1 uncultured Candidatus Saccharibacteria bacterium
TGTATTTAGCTTTCACCTCAGGCATTTCCTTGAGCAGTTTTTCGATCCTTTTGACTGAGCCATATATTCCAGCCACGAATAGAGGCATAAGAATGCCGAGTATTGCCAGTATTATGACAATGATTAATCCTGCCGCTCCTAGGCTAGACCCTATATTATTTGCCATATTAAAGCTATTCACGTTTTTTCTCCTTTTTTTTCTTTTTTTTGTGATATATGGTGTAATTATACAACATAATTTGGAGGGTAGAAAGTGGTTTTTTATGAAAATTTCAAAAGCTTTTTTAATGTATCGTGTTAACGTACTCATTCCGCGTGGATTTGCACAATCTACTTTGGATAATTACGAATATACTTGTCGCTCTCTGGTTCGTTTTTTTGGTGACATTTCTCTGCGTCGTGTTCGTGTTGATGATATTTCTGAATGACGTGCTTACATTGCTACTAATGTTTGTAGTGATACTGTTGGCATGCGTGCTTCTCATTTGCGGCAAGTCTTGAAGTATTTACATAAGCATAAATATCGTGTCATGGATTATTCAGATATTATTTTGCCAAAGCGTTTGAAAACAAAAACAAAGTTTTTAACTGAGAGTGAACTTGATGAGTTTATTAATGTTGTTGGTCGTCAGTGTCGTGGTTACTCTTCCGTCAATCGTCTTCGTAATATAGCTATTATTCGTTTATTGGCTACGTCTGGTATTCGTGTTGGTGAATTGTGTGCATTAAATAGAGGCGATATTCGTGATGGATCTTTTGAGGTTATAGGTAAGTCTAAAGATCCGCGCCTTTGTTTTATTAATGCAGATACTCAAGCCGCTATTGATGATTATTTATCTACTCGTTCTGACGATTTGCCTGCTCTGTTTTTAACAAATCAAGGTCCTCGTAGTAGGATAACACCATATTCTGTTCGTCATATATTTTTCTTTGCCTGTTTGAATTCCAAATTTGAAAATGTAACTCCTCATACAATACGTCATAGTTTCGCTACAAAGGCTTTAAATCGTGGCGTTGATATAAGATATGTTAATGAAATGCTTGGTCATCAAAGTCTAAATACAACAAAAAGGTATACTCATTGTGTTAATACAAAATTACAACAACTTCATGCAAAAGCTATGTTATAATGGTAGTAGAGTTGATCTATCGAAGTGATAGAGCATCGGTTTCCGGTACCGAAGGTTGCAGGTTCGACTCCTGTGCGGGGTACCACACACGATACTCACACCTCTGCAAACAGACTGCAGAGGTTTTTTGATACCTCACATCCTAACCAATTTGACGGTCGCTCGGGGCCTCACCTACTGCCGCGCGAATCTGCTCAGCAGTGATGATGGTTGTACTGCCTGGCACAACTGTGCCTGCCAACAGCTGCTTGGCAACAGTATTTTCGACAGCGCGCTGCACGACGCGTCGCATAGGTCGCGCACCAAGGCGTGGATCATATCCAGCATCAACGAGTAGCTGCTTACCCTCAGGTTCGACAGCAACTTGAATCTTCTGAGGCTCCAGCGTACGGTTAACTCCCGCCAAAATCAAGTCGATGACTTGCAATAGTTCAGCTTTGCCTAGAGGACGGAACAACACAATTTCATCAAATCGGTTCAAGAACTCGGGACGGAACAAATTGGCATTGATCAGTTCATTGATGAAGGTTTGTTCAAATTGTTCCAGCTGATAGCCACGCTCAATGTATTCACGGATGCGGTCAGCACCAGCATTTGACGTCGCAATGACGATACAGTCGCGAAAACTAACTTCTCGGTTTTTCTCATCACGCAAAATACCTTCGTCCAGCAGCTGCAGCAACGTCGTCAGTACTTGTGGATGCGCCTTTTCTATCTCATCAAGCAACACTACTGAAAACGGCGCTTTTTGCACCTGAGCTGTCAAGCTCAGTGGATCATTTGCGCCGTCAGCGATCAAACGAGCAACGTCCTCGGCGCGAACAAATTCGTTTAAGTCCAGTCGCACCAAATTGCCCTCGCCACCAAAGTACACTTCTGCCAAGGCCTTTGACAATTCAGTTTTACCAACACCAGTTGGCCCCAAAAATAAGAAAGTGCCGATGGGGCGGTCGAGGTTTCTCACGCCAGCTCGCGCTCGACGGATGGCATCGGATACTACTGACACGGCACGTGATTGGTTGATCATGCGCTGATGAATCAATGATTCAAGGTTTAACAATTTTTCACGTTCATCGCCACCAGAGGCCGCAGCGATCTTGATGCCCATGGTTTTTTCCGCCGCATCGTCAACTGACTGCGCAGTGATGAGACCGCCTTTGGAGATGCTGGCGGTTGATTCCAATACCTTCAGCGCTCGCCCTGGCATAGCCAAATCTTGGACGTAGCGATCACCAACTCGATACGCTTCATTGAGTGCCTGCAACATGTACGTCACGCTAAATTGATGTTCAAAGGAAATCAATTGGTCGCGCATAATTTTCATGGTTTCAGCACGATCCGTCGGCTGGACTGCTAGCGTATTTAACGCATGAGTCAGCTGGGTGTTACGTTGAGAAATTTGCAAAAATCGCTGCTGATCTAGAGACAAAATGATACGCAGGCGACCGGCTTCTAAAACGGGCAATAGTAAATTACTCATATCCACCGAACCAACGCCCTCTTCAAAAAATAGCTGAGCATTCTCCAAGCACAAAATAACATTTTTTGAGGCAAACGCTTCATTGAGCAGTCTCGTTACCAATTGTTCCAATTCACCACGACCGCCCGCCACAGAAATCAACGCCGACGCGTCCAGCAAGAACACTTGCTGATACAGCAAATTAGGCGGCACTTCCTTATGTCCATCGATCAGCATTTCTGCAAATGCCGCGATGAGCGTACTTTTGCCGACGCCATCTGGACCAACCAAGGCAACATTTTGACGACCGCCCGTATTGAAAATCTGTAGCATTTGATCCAACACGTCAGTATGCGCATCCAAACGCGTCATGATCGTACCGCCCGACACTTGCTGACTCAGGTTTTGAGCAAATCGGCTGAGCAGCGGCGTGTAACCAAACGACCAATCCCGCGCTATACCACCAGTGCGCAGCGGCTTTTCTTTGAAATCTTCAACCAGCGCCTTTAGCCGCTCATACCAGCGAATTCCCTCCAGCACATCCTGAAAGTCCAGCTTCAAACTTGCCAAAATAGCGTCATGGCTCGGGAACACTTTAACGATAGCTGCTGCTACGACCGCGCCCGTCACCTTGGGACTATCAGTCTCCTGCCAGATGTCAATCGCCGCTTGCCAGATGGCGTCGGTCATCCGTGGATCATCGGACGCAATATTACTCAGGAAGTTCGGCGTCAGCCCAAGACGCACTGCCAAAAATTGACCAGCCCGAGTTTTTGAAATAGCCATCACTAGTTCTTGTGGCGTTGGGTTTTTGCTCAATTGACCCAGCAGATCAGCAGCCATAACATCATCAAGTGTCATCGGATGCTTACTCATCTCAGCAGTTTTAAGGTCACCTTGCCACCAAATCGTCAGCATCACAAATGGCCCACTCATACCCACCAACAACCAACCGACTGGCCCGTGATGAATCACTGACCAGCAGCCCAACAAGATCATCACTAGACTACACAGACCCAGTAGTAAATGCCAAACATCACCAAAACGAACCGAAAATCGCGCCTTTTGCGACCGCTGGCTATCATAGCGAATTATCGGCTCGATATTCATGACGCTACTCCCATCTGCCAAAAGATGATGCCTATCAGTGGCGCCAATGGCAGCAGCAGCCAAGCCGCAATGATCAGCACGCTCCACAACATTCTAACCAGAAGGCAAATAAGCCCAACTGCTATCAAGATTGTCCGCAAAAATGCGCCAAACACCCTGGAAAATGATCTATCAAGAAACGCTCGAAATTGCTCCGGCAATCCGCCCTGCACCACACCAGCAGATATTTGCCGAAATGGATTAAACAAAGTCTTGAGCAGTAAGCCAATTGAGAAAAAATCAGCTGTTTTTAATAGACCAACATAGACTTGCCTGACGTGCTTATATAGTCCAGTTCCATACCACCACTGAAAGATTCCCACCAAAAACATATTATCAGTATATCACGACTCGCGCGGTTGGTGCTATAATATCTCTATATGATTCGACACATAGTGACAACCGCCATCGGCAAAGCTGTCCGTGGCGGCATGAGATTACGCGGCGGCGGCTCGGCCCTGCCAGGCCTAGTGGTAGAAAAAATTGACTCAGGTTTCATCCCTCGCGCGCTGCAAGATTTGCCCTACGGCGTGGTCGTAGTGTCAGGAACCAACGGCAAAACTACGACAACAAAAATCGTCGTCGAGCTGTTGGAAGCGACAGGCCTCAAAGTCTTCACTAACCGCACTGGTAGTAATTTCTCTCGTGGCGTGGCAGCGGCACTGTTAGGCGCTGTTAGCCAGCGAGGCAAATTGGACGCTGATATCGCAGTCCTGGAACTAGACGAAGCCTGGGCTGTTAAATTTGTGCAACAGGTGCAGCCAAAATATTCGCTGCTGCTCAACGTCATGCGTGATCAGCTGGATCGATTTGGCGAGATAGACACGGCAGCCGGTTTCTTGGAAAAAATTGCGGCAGCCACCACCGAACGTGTAGTTTTGAATCGTGACGATCCACGGGTCTTTCGCATCCATGAAAAAACCTCGGCAGCAGCAACCTATTTTGGTTTAACGACTGACCTGTTGCGACTGATGCCGACCGATGATTCCCTGAAGACTGGTGATGCTGTAGCTAATGAATCGGTACCTGCAGAGGTGGTACTCACAGCTGTAGAGCAACAGGGCGCTGAGTTTTTGATAGACGGCACACGCCACAGAACTGAAGTCGCGCTTAGTGGCGTATACAACCTGTTGAATGCGGCGGCGGCCTTGGCGCTCGTTCGAACCATCGTGCCAGAAGCACCAATTCCTGTCTTACTGGAGGCACTATCAAAAGTCAAGCCAGCGTTCGGTCGCGGTGAGACCATCACCTATAACGGTACGTCCATTGATTTACTATTAGTGAAAAATCCCAGCGGCTTTCGACTCAGTCTCCTGTCATTTGGTAAGCGACAACGCCAGACTATGATCGCCATCAATGATAATTATGCTGACGGTCGCGACATGAGTTGGCTGTGGGATGTTGATTTTTCTGTGCTGGAAGATGTCAGCGTCGTTAGCGGTGTCCGAGCCTATGACATGGCACTGCGGCTAAGCTATGACGAAGTGGCCGTTGGTACTGTTGAACAGGATTTAGCAAAAGCGCTGGATGAATTTTTAGCACACGAGCCGACAGAGCCAAAGCAAATTTTCTGTAGCTACACCGCCATGACTGCCCTACGGCGATTACTCAGCGAAAAAACAGACGTGGAGGATATCTCATGACAACGATCACCATCATCCAATTATACCCTAAGGACATGAATCTCTACGGTGACTGGGGCAATACCTTGGTGCTCAAAAAAAGGCTAGAGTGGCGAGGCTTTCGTGTCCAAATCATCGACCACAACCCAGGAGATACGACCGACTTTTCGATTGGAGATATCTTTGTGGGTGGTGGCGGACAAGACGCTGGGCAATTAGCTATTCAAGACGACTTGTTGTCACGCGGTGAAGAATTGAAAACTCTGGCGAATAACGGCGTTCCTATGTTGCTTATCTGTGGTATGTATCAGTTGTTTGGGCGACAATTTGTTACCAACGACGGCTCCATCATTCGTGGCATTGGCGTGCTGCCAGTGGACACAACCGCCGGAGAGGAACGGCTCATCGGCAATATCACTCTGGAAAGTGACCAATTTGGCACAATCGTTGGCTATGAAAATCACAGCGGTCAGACATTTTTGGACGACACAGTTCAGCCACTGGGCAAGGTAGTCCATGGCGCTGGCAATAATACTACTGATGGCACCGAAGGGGTCCGGTTCAATAACGTCATAGCAACCTACCTGCACGGATCGTTATTGCCGAAAAATCCAACGATCGCTGATTTTTTGATAGCCAAAGCCTTGGAACGACGCGGCATATCGACCGACAATCTCAAGCCACTTGACGTTGATACCCTGGCGCAGACAGCGCAACAAGTTGCGGCTGAGCGACCTCGATAAATATCTTATAAATTACAGACTAGCTCAGTCTAGTACTACCAGTGCCTCATTAAAATCTATATGCATATCACTTGCATCCACTATTACTGGGAGAATTTCAGAAGCCGGCACCCAGTCTTCTCCTGGTAGAGTCATTTCCTCTACCAAAACAGCTATACTGGCTGTTCCACCCAGTCTAGTCAAAGTTCTTCTGACGCGCTCATTTTATATATCATAGATAGAATTTGGGGCTTCCATAAAATAAAATCTCCTCGCATTTGGCTACTACTTACTGGATATTATACCAATAATTATAAAACACGTCACGGACAATTCCATGACGTGTATGTGAGATTACTTTATGGTCGCCCTCTCCCTACCCCACTCAAAACAATGGGAGGCGTGTTGGCGGTATGTGATGGGCGTCGTTGACCTTGCGGTAGTGCCGACGGGGCACGGCTCTTCACTGGCGGAGGATCCTGGCAGCTCGCTAGACGTGGCCGGCAGAGCGGACACTGAGCAAGGCAACCGGGCGAGCGCCCCGGCAAGTACCGTAGACGCGGACAGCGTGGAGGAACCTGGGCAAGGGGAGGATGCAGACTCTCTGGCGGCCAGTACGGTCGCAGACAAGCAGGAACGAGACGAAGACTCAGGCTCTCTATCAAGCTCTGCCACTATG
>CAUPXC010000036.1:0-6377 GCA_963514965.1 uncultured Candidatus Saccharibacteria bacterium
TATGAATCACACAATTTTCGACGACATTGTATCAGGCAACATGAAATCTTGGAAAGTTTGGGAAGACGAGAAGTTTTTGGCATTTTTGACGCCGTTTCCAAACACGCCAGGCTTTACCGTGGTGATACCGAAGTATAATCCAGGCGATTATGTATTTTCTTTGGATGATGAATTGTACGCTGAGATGATGGTGGCGGTGAAAAAGGTTGCTAATATTTTGGAGCAGGCCTTTGATACACCGCGAGTGGCGTTGATTTTTGAGGGTACGGGAGTGGCGCATGTACATGCTAAGTTGATGCCACTGCATGGCGATTTGGCAAAGGGAATTGGTTCGCCGTTGTCGCATGAGCAAGCATTCTACGCGGAATATCCAGGTTGGATAACTACGGCTGATGGTCCAAAAATGGACGATACTCAGCTGGACAAGATTCAGGCGCGGATTTTGGCGGCGCAGGAAGCAAAATAACGATCCGTTGATTGGAGCAAGGAGGTTTCATGGCAATACGTGGTAAAGCGCTGATGATAACAATAGCTGGTGTCGTGGCGGTACTGGCTGCGGCGTCTGTTGCTTGGGTCTTTCTGTGTCCAAGTCGTAGTGCTGATTTGCAAAAAGCTCACATTCAGCGGCGTGATTATGATCAATCAGTGAAGGATATTCAAAAGGTTATCGCTGATGATGTAGCGAATGGTGAGGTGCGTCCAGAATCTCGCCCAATCATCAAAACTCACGGCAAGAAAACCGCGCGGGCAGTGATGATTCTTCATGGCGTCAGCGGTGAGCCGTCGGCGATGGCGGAGTTGGCGGATTGGTTTTACCAAGCGGGCTACAATGTGTACGTGCCGCGAGCACCACATCATGGTCTAAAAGACGGCAAGTTACACGGGCAGGTGCGCGCCAATGAATTAGTGAAGTTTATGAGCGATAGTGCCGGGCTGGTTAGTGGATTGGGCGATGAGCTGGGCGTGATTGGCCATTCGGGCGGTGGCACGTTGGCAACGTGGCTAGCACAATATGGTGATGGATTGTTCTCGCGGGTGTTGCTACTCTCACCATACTATGAGCCAGACGCTTCTCAGGTGCCAAAGTGGCAAGTGGCGTTGCTGCGTAATGTCTACGGCAATCATCTGCTGCCAGACCAGTTCTTTGATGGTGCGTTGTCATACCGAGCATTGGCAAATTATGTCATCGTCAAGCAAAATTATCGCAACGATTTGAAGGCGGTAGGGTTGAAGCACGTTGGTTTGATCATCGGTAGCGAGGATCGTTTGATTGACAGCACCATGGCGCGTGATATTGCAGAAAAGATGGCCAAAAACAGTGGTGCCACGTTTACAAATGAAACGACGCCAGTACACATGGGCATTGGTCATGAATTGATATGGCCAGGAGATAAGTCTGTGAAGCAATACAAAAAAGAGCTGTACGACATGTACGTATGGGTGTACGAGCGGTGAACATCCTCCTTGTTGAAGACGAACCGGCAGTTCGCACTGGCACCGAGCAGTTCCTCCGCCAGCGCGGTTTTACGGTGGTGACAGCGACCAGTGGCGAGGAGGCGCTAAAGAAATTTACTCGGGCAGATGTGATTGTCCTGGATATTATGCTACCAGGGATGAGCGGCATTGAAGTATTGCACCAAATTCGCCAGACCAGCGACGTGCCGGTATTGATGTTGACAGCGCTGCATGATGAGCCGACGCAAATTGCCAGTTTTGACGAGCTGGCGGATGATTATATGAGTAAGCCGTTCTCGCTGGTGATTTTAGAGAAGCGGATCAAGGCGCTACTTCGCCGCCAGCAGCCCGCCAAAACCTTGTGGCACCATGGTCTAGCCTCGGTGGATTTTATGGCCTATCAAGGGTTTTATAATGACAGTGATGCGCACCTCAAACCCAAGGAAGTGCAGCTGCTCAAGCTACTGGTGGATAATCCAAACATGGTCTGGAGCCGGCAGGCTATCATTGATAAATTGTGGCGTGATGATGAGGTGCCGTTCGACCGAGTGATTGACGTTTACATCAAAAACTTACGCAAGAAATTGCACCTGGACTGCATCATCACGGTGAAGGGAGTGGGCTATCGCTATGAAGCGGCTTAAATTATTTCCCAAAACGTTCTTGGTGTCAATTGGCCTATTCGCAGCGCTGATCATCCTGGTGCATGCGCTGATTTATACCTTGATGCCGCAATTTTATCTGCAACAAAAAGAGCGCGAGGCGGCGGATAATCTCACGGCGCTGACAACCGAACTACGCGGTAAATCGACTGAGGAAATGCGCCGGATCAGTCAAGAGTTCGCTCAGATGAAAAATGTGAACATCACGCTGACAATTGATGGGCGCGACCAGTATTTTCAGGGATTTCAGTCGATCAACATCGTGACGGATAGCGGTAAATCGGTTGATACTAGCGTGGTGAAAATTGCTGACGGGCAAACGGTCGATCCGCGCTCGGTGATTTTGCGGCAGGGTAGTGTGGCGAATGGCCAAGGTCAAACGATTACGGTCAAGCTACTAGCCGACGTGGCACCTGTCACTCAGGCTAAGCTCGCTACCTTGCACGTATTGCCATATACCATGATCGGCTCGCTGTTAGTGGCACTGCTATTCTCGTACATCTACAGCCGATTTGTGACACGGCCGATTCGCCAGATGGCGGCGGTGACCACGACCATGCAGCGGCTGGAAAAGGACGCACATTATCCGGTAAATAGCCGTGATGAAATCGGCGTGCTGGGACGAAATATTAATGAGCTCTATCAAAACCTGTGGCAGACGATTCGCTCGCTGGAGCATGAGAATAAGCGGATAACCCAGCTTGAGAAAGAGAAAATCGCCTTCCTCCGTGCGGCCTCGCATGAGCTGAAAACGCCACTAGCAGCCCTCCGGATCATGCTCGAAAATATGCAGCTGAACATCGGTGAGTATAAAAATCGCGATCAGTATCTGGCGGAATCGGTGGCGCAGGTTGACCGCTTGGCGGCGATGGTGAATGACGTTTTGCGCTCTGGCAGTGTTGCCGAGCAGGCTTTGCACCAGGAGAAACGGCTGAGGATCGATAAGCTGGCCGCTGAGGTGGTTGACGATTATATGTTGCTAGCAAAAACGTGCGGCATGACTTTCGAGGTTAATGCAGAGCCGACGACCATTCGTGCCAACCGCGACATGATGCGCCACGTCATCTCGAACCTGGCGTCAAACGCGGTGCGCCACGGCGACGCGGGAAGCGTGATAAAAATTACTTGCAACCAGAATGAGCTGGCCATCGAAAACGCCTGCAAACCACTCACCAAGCAGCAACTCCAGCACGTTTTCGATCCGTTTTATCGGAGCAGTGACGGCACGAAACAACATGCCGACAGCAGCGGCATCGGCCTCTACACCGTGAAAATGCTGCTCGACGCCAAGGGTCTGGATTATGAGTTTGCGCCACACGGGCGGGGCATGCGGTTTGTGGTGAGGTTTGATTAAATAGTTACAATATTCTTTGTATTGTCTTTTACGATAATCGCTTGGGTATTATTGATGGCACATAAATCAATGTCTGGAAATGTTTGCACAATTTGCTCCGTAACCTTTTTGAACGGCGCGGTAAGATAATGCGGCAAAACGTAAAAATCAATCAGGTTTAGTGCTGCATTGTTGCTCTGAGAATAATCTTTCGGAATTGGATCCATCTTCTCTATATAAGAGATGTCAGGTGCACACACGATAGCACCCGCTGACTCTCCGATGAATAGTTTACCATTCTTAAGTTGTTGTTTTAAGAGTTTGTCTGTGCCAGTTCTCCGCAACTGATCGATAAGGAAAAATGAATTACCACCCGTAAAATAAATAATATCAGCTTCTTCGAGTGATTCTTCTATCTTTGAAGATTCTTCAGTTGAGATTTCAATTTCTATTAGTTGAGCGCCCAAATTTTTGAATAGTTTACGCGCCGATCTAACATAGCCCGTATAACCCTCGCGTATCGATGCTGTGGGAATAAAGGCAATCTTTTTATTGGCAACCTGCTCTTCTATGATAGATCCAACACTTGAGAAGTGCGAACATAAAAATAAATTCATTTTTGTACCTTTTTGTTAATTTATTATTTCTAAGTTATATTATACCTTACTTTTGGGTATGAATTTATTAGGGCTAGTTAGTTCTCATCGGCTGATACAAAATAGCCATCGTCAAACATGTCATACCGAAGCACTAGCTGTCTGTACTAAAATTAAACCATGGATGATTCATTTTAGTAGCAATAAAATTATTGATTGGCTTTTTCGCGCTGACGATAATCATCAACGTTTCCGGAAAAGGTAACTTGTCGCCATCATCTGCTAGTGATCAAGTACAGAACTATGTGCTGGGTGGCATCATTGGAGGCATCATTTATAACAATAGCATTCAGATTTTGGATTACATCGGTATTTTGTGCATATGGTGCGCGCTGGTGCTGACATTGAAATGGATAAAACAGTATAACGTGAAAGCAAAGCAGCTGATCGACGACAGGGCGTTGATAACCAATGGGCAATTGCGAACTGATATTTTGCGGGTAATTGGCAGGGACGAGAAGTGGATGCTGAGAGAAACGAAAAAGCAAAGGATGAATGCATATGGCGATGTGTTTTTGGGAGAGTATGTGGACGGTAAGCTGAGCTTGACGGCTTATTGATGAGCAGGAACCTTACAGTTAACGGCTATTTTGTCTAACCGCAGCTAAATAATACCGATAATAGCTCCTCGGGTCTGAAACGAAAAAGCTGTCATCCATGTCTTCGTTCGGACGAATTTCAATATTCTGGTTGTTGGCATAAGGCTTGATAATATTAATGAACTCAAATTTATATTCTCCAGAAATTTGCTTGAGCTCTTCGCTCTGATAAAACGGGTCAGGATAGTCTGTCATTACCAGCGCAAAACACTGCCCGTTATGAGTAAACAGATGAAACGTTGTATCAGGACAGAGCGGTACGAGAGACGCCAACTGGCGAATATATGATGCATTGTTGAGAATTGGAAATGCTTTGTTGATTATTTCTGGGAACAGGATGTTTGAATAATTGTTCATACGGCAATCTTGATTATAGCAAGAATAGTAGGCGGTTTCATGATTCATCTGGACTGCATAGGATAGATTTAGTCAGTAAGCGGACGATACTTATCACCAAACAAATTTCATCACCACCACTTTGTATACGGCAAAAGTACAGGGCAATATTCAAAATCGATGTTGATTCGGCTTGTAGCCTAAGTTGAGTGACTTTATAATAAAACGTATGAAAATCATCACCAAAAAATCCTACCCTGATTTATTCGAAAAAGTCCTAGCAGGTGAGAAGACATTTGATATGAGGGTGGCCGATTTTGACATCCAACCCGGCGACATTCTGGAGCAGATTGAGGTAAATTATGACGGAGCGCCGACCGGCCGCACAGTTCGTCACGTAGTCGGCGAAGTTTTACGCACGAAAGAAGTTGATTTTTGGAAACAAGAAGACATTGATCAATACGGCTATCAGGTGATGTCACTTACCGAGTGGGTTGATTAGTGTAATGGTAGATTATCCATTAAAGAAGCTTAAAGAGTAGGATGACGCAACGAGTAAGCCGAGTAAATAAAACTTTGCTATACTATACCCATGGAGCATGAACAAAAGATACCAAAAGTGTATGCTTTTATAGACAGTCAAAACCTCAATCTTGGCATACGGTCACAGGGCTGGGAGCTTGATTTTAAGAAATTCCGCCTCTATTTAAAGAATAAATACCATGTTGAAAAAGCTTATTTATTTATCGGTTTAGTACCGGGTAATGAGCAATTATACACAAGCTTGCTTGAGATGGGATATTTGCTCGTATTCAAGCCAACTGTCGAATACCGTGAGGATGGCAAGAAAACGTACAAGGGGAATGTTGACGCTGAGCTGGTACTATATGCATCCGCTAAATGTTTTAATGAGTATGACAAAGCAGTTATCGTCTCTGGTGACGGTGATTTTGGCTGCCTCGTAGAATACTTGCAACAAACTGATAAACTTTTAGCATTAATCTGTCCAAATAAACGATACTCCAGTCTGCTGAGAAAATACCGCGGGTATATCAATATTATCGGTAATACTCGAAATAAATTAGAATACAAAAAGGCCAGAAGCAGCGTTCGGTCGAAACCTTAGGCTTGTCTGGCCATGGTGATGCTGTAATTATAACAAAAGTGTATACATTATGTCAACAAAGTGTATACAAATTTTGCTTGTTTTTTATGCTCAGCACTCTTTAATATACCCATTTCACATTCCCTTCACACACACTTGCTACACTGACATAGAATCAAGAAAGGAGATCTATGTCATTTATACAACGTGCCTGGTTGTATATCACCAGGA
>CAUPXC010000037.1:0-6351 GCA_963514965.1 uncultured Candidatus Saccharibacteria bacterium
ACATCGGCATCAAAATCCCACACGTGCGAGATGATTTGCTCTTTGGACAGGACCTTGCCAGCGTTGCGCATCAAATATTCCAAAACGCCGTATTCCTTGGCGGTCAGGCTAATTTCCTGGTTCGCACGCATTACTTTTTTCAAACTCGGATCAAGCATCAAATCACCAACCCGTAAAACTTCTTCCAGCTTCTCATTCGGACGACGTAGCAAAGCCCGCAGACGCGCCAACAATACCTCAAAACTAAACGGTTTCGCCAAATAATCATCAGCGCCCATGTCCAGACCTTCGACAATATCCCGCTCAGCATCACGCGCCGTCAACATCAAAATCGGCGTCTGATTGCCGTCACTTCTCAGCGCCCGGCAGACTTCATAGCCATTCATTTCCGGCAGCATCACATCAAGAATAATCACATCATACTCATCCGCCGTCGCCGTCCGGTAACCCTCGTCGCCGTCATGTGCCACATCGACCGCATAGGCTTCATCCTCCAAACCTTCTTTCAGCGACTGGGCAATTGCCATATCATCTTCTACTAGTAAAATCCGCACGACCTACCCCAGCATCTTTCCTAATGCGTCAAATGTTCGCCCATTGCGGATTGTAATCAGTGGGTAAAACTTTTCTTTCATTAGTAACTTGTGATATGAGGTACGCAAAAATTCTTTCTCCGTATATTTACCCCAAAAGACAGCCTTTTTACCAAAATGAACGATCTCATCGTGAAGCGGCATTTGACCGATCCGTTCCTTGGTATATTCAGAATCGACGCCATCGGTATAGAACAATACATCTTTTCGCGCCAAAGGCCGGTGCCACCACTCTGGCAGATTTGATACTTCATCTAAATACTCATCTTTCGTCAAAATAACGTGTTTGATGGTAAACGGAAAACGCCCTAATACGATAGCAATATTTTCTTTAACTGTAGTCAGGTCATCATTAGTATCAAATATGACGTTACCGCTATTGATATATGTGACTACGTTTTGATACCCCAAACCTTCGAGGCTTGCCGTGAGATCTCTCATGGAGACTTTGTTCTTACCGCCAACATTAATTCCCCGAAGCAACAGGATATATCTCATACCCTTTAGTATACTATCGCCTGCGCCTCCGGCCAAATCCGCTGCACTAGTAGTTTACCGCGCGTGGTTAGCCGCACCCAAGCATCGCCATAAGCCTGGTCGATCGCCATCAAACCTTTGCGCCGCAAATCCGCCAACACATGCATCGCTGTCCGGCGCGGCATGCCCATTTGTGCCGCCAATATAGCCGCCTCATCACCGCCGTCTTCATAGACTTGCTGCAGCACCAGCGCCTCGTTAGTGGTTAAGTTGATTTCGTTTGCTTGCACCTTGTTCATAATCATCCTTTCTGTTAGTGATATCTTGATGATACGCTGCCAATCTTTAAAAAAGCTGTAAGCGATGATTATTTAGCAGGAGTATAAAACAATGTGTCTGGCTTGCGAACCACGTGCGTTATAGTACTACTACGATTACCGTATTTACTCTGCAGATCAATGATAGTAATGTGCTGTTCTGTTGGTTCTGGGCCTGTTTTGAGCACTTGCACGGTGACAACATCATTGGTTGTCGTCACGCCATATAAGCGCCCGGCTGACAGACGAACATTATCTGGCGAAGGGTCTTTGACTGACTGATTAAAATAGAACCGCCACTGCGCAACACTACCAGATTTTGGTGCCGGAATGTATTCGGCACGCCGCAACCGTGGACCTTGCCTGTCGACCAGGACAAACATAGTAGCAACAGCAATAATCGCGACCGCCATCACCCATTGCCACCGCTGAATTCTTTTCACGAAGTTAATAGACATATTGGTTTTTCTCCTTATCAATCGGCCTAACATAATCAGGTGACAGGACCGTACGCTCGGTAGCGTTGGTATTTGGATTAGCGATAAACACCCCGCTGGTCTCTACCCACTGATCTGGAGCAAAGGTTTTGCGCCAGCCTGGGCTGTACACTGGTACACCAATTGGGCGAGCATCCAAAGCACAACACGTCACTACAAAACGCGAAACAAAGAAAACATTTTCATCATTGCTAGCCGTGATAAATCCGCTGACTTTAGCTGGTTTGTTTTGGTATTGTTTTGGGTCACTGGATTGGGATAATAAGAGCGACCAATCTTTGATGGTGAAGTTGGTGTAGCTGCCTCTTTCTTTGAGAATGGCCGATTCACGAGCATCACCAGTTGCCTTCGCCCCACTATTCATCACTCGCTGACTCACTGTCAAGCTGGTTAGCGCTGCTGGCTGAATAACTAGCAACATACCTATTGAAATTATAACTATCACCGCAGTGCCATACGAGTGATATCGTTTAGGTGAGGTTTTGTGATTGTGCTTTGGCAGAGTGATAATCGTGGCGAGGGCGAGTAAAACACCAGTTGTTGCTAGCGCCAAGGAAAATAATTCATAGCGCGGATGAATATACCACTTGAGTTTTTCTTCGAATGAGAGCCATATCGTAGCGATACTGGCAACTAGCATCAGCAGGATGCCACTCCATTCGTCCAGCTTATTGATCCAGTGTAATACTTTAGAATACATAATTTACCACCAATCCCAGCAGCGCCGTCAGTAACACCACCAACAATGACACTTGCACTAGTACCGTTCGGCGATACGTCGTGCGCATCAAGCTCAGCATTTTGATATCAATCATCGGACCAAACGTCAAAAAGCTAACTAGTGAGCCAGATGTAAACGTACCGCGAAATGCCAGCGCAAAGAATGCATCGACACTAGAACAAATCGACACCACAAACGCCAGTAGCACCATGACCAACACTGACCAGGCTGGGCTGTTTCCTAACAGCAAAATGGTTTCGCGCGGCACGACAACTTGGATAAAGCCAGCTATCATCGCACCAATGATCAATGCCGGCATCATGGTGCGCGTTTCATGCTTGAAAAAATGAAGCGCGTCAACCAGCCTGTTTGAATGGTCATTTTCTTCTTTGCAACTAGCGATAAATTCTGGGCGCAACATGGTCTCTTGCCGCGTCGAGCTGTATATCCAACCGATGAGATTGGCGATCAAAAAGCCACCCAAAATCCTAGCAATCAGTACTGTATTATCATCAGAGAATGCCTGCTGGGTAGTAATGATAGTCACAGGATTTAGTATTGGCGCCGCCAGAAGAAAAGTGAGTGATTCTGCTGGTGTTAAGCCTTTAGCAAGCAATCCACGCGCCAACGGCACATTACCACATTCACAAACCGGCATAAACACCCCAAGTAGCGAGATGAGCGCGCGACGCAAGAACGGCTGTTTTGGCAAATGCTGAAGCAGCCAGTCGTGAGGCAACCACACACGAACCGCCATAGAAAAGAACATGCCTAGCATCACAAATGGCAATGCTTCGACGATGACGCTCAAGCTCAGGGTGATAAAGTCTTGGAAATGCTTGGGCAGCTCTATGGACAGGTTTCGTCCAGCAACCTTCACCGCAAGAAGCACTGCAACTACCACTGCAGCCAATAGCCAACGTTTATTTGTACTTTGACGTTTTTTCACTCATCTATTATACGTCTGATTTGCTATTTTTAACAATCAAGAAAGCAGCGCCCGAGGAGGTAGGCGCTGCTTTTTGTTGATTCGCCGCTGGTTAATTGGCCTGCGGCGCGGTATTGGCGGTTGGTGGCTGCGCCGAGCCAGTCTGTGACAGCGAAGCAGCTTGGCTATTTGACGCTGTGACATTATTAGTCTGCGCCGCTGGTGTTTGGGAATTCTGACCAGTCTGATTCTGGTTAGCACCTGGTGCGCCGCCAGTTTGTCCACCCAGCCCGCCCTGCTGGCTATTTTGACTCCGACTCATACTTGGCGGACCACCAGCCTGATTATTCATACCGTTTTGCGTGCCACCGACCTGCATACCGACGACGAAGCTCAGGGCGCAGGCCACTACGCCACTGACCGCTATACCAGTAATTGCCCCGGCACTTAACCCACTTTTGCCAGAGTTCGTGCCGTTTGGACGCGGCGCTGGTGGCTGATCATAGACCGCTTCTGGCGTGGTGAGTTGTGCTTGCTTGGTTTGTGAAATTGCCATAATTTCTCCTTTCGTTAATTTACTCTCTCGATAATTCGTACAGTATTACATCGCTACCTCCATAATTAACGACCGTGCCGGTTTGCTTAACCCACGCCGTGATTTCATTGTTACCGCCGCCTGGCCCGCCGCCACCGCGACTACGTGAGCTGATGGCGTAATATTTGACTTTGCCGGCCTTCACTAACTGTTTAAATTGTTCCAGCGTCAGTGGCGTATCGCTACCGTTAAATCCACCGACCGCCATGACCGGCTGGCCACTGGTCAGCTGAATCGCTGCCGACTCGTTGGCGCTGGCCACTGCCACCAGCCATGTTGCGCCGTTTTGATGCTCTACGAGATATTGCACTAATTGGCTGTCCGCCTGAGATTTTTCATTATTACTACCCTGTATCGCCGTGGAACTCGGCCCAGCCGTCGGGATGCTGCCAGTGTGCGCGATATTGACTGTCGCCAATGTATACACCGTCGGGGCGAGTGTACAGGCAGCTATAGCAGCGATGATTGCCAAGTTTTGCAGCCACCGCCGCGACGCATACAGGTTAACCAGCAAGCCCAGCATCCCCAGCATCCCCACCAACCCCAGTACGCCGACTATCCACATCAGCCACGTCATCGTGCCGGTATAACCGAGGATAATCACTGCAATCACTGCCGTCACACCAACCAGCACCGGCAGTAGCCATCCATATGGTTTACGTCTGGTATAGGCGCCCCACAGAAACGGCAGACTGATACCGACGAGTGCCGCCACCGCCGGCGCCATCACCACCACGTAGTACGGATGGATCACACCGCTGGTCATGCTGAAAATCACAATGTGAATCAGCAGCCACAGCATCCAGAAAATCACTGCCACCCGCCCACGATTTGTCCGTGGTGTTTTGCGTAAAATCCATAGCATCAATCCACCACCTGCCAGCGCCAACACCAATAGCCAAGCGATGTTCGGCCCAAAATCATTGTTAAAGATCCTGAAAATTCCCGTCTGCCCACCAAAACCAGTGCCACCTGGGCCATGCCCACCGCCGGGACCGCCACCCATGCCACTCGGCATCATACCGGCGCCATCTGTCATAGTCTGCGTGGCGCTACCCATGTCGCCACTTGGTGGCGTGCCGCCACCTGGGCCACCACCGCCACCGCGTCCGCCAAGCAATCGACCAAAGCCGTTATAGCCAAATATTAAACTCCAAATATTGTTATCATTAGTGCTACCTACCCACGGCCGACTACCAGCTGGCGTCAGCCAGACCAACACACTCCACCACAGCGTCGACATCGTCGTAATTACACCCGCAAATATCAAGTGCAAAAATCGCGTTACAATCGGCGGCTTAGCAAACACCAGATAGACTAGCACCATCGCCGGTAGCACCATCAATCCTTGCAGCATCTTAGTGTTAAACGCCAACCCCGTGAATAGCCCTGCTAGACTCAGCCACAACAGTGGTCGTTTCCCTTCCAGCGAGCGTAAAAACGCATAGCCACTAGCGGTCAACATCAAGGTCAAAATCGCATCAGGATTATTGAAACCAAACATCAGTGCCGCCACTGGCGTTAGCATCAGTGTCGCTCCGGCAATAACAGCACTAGTGAAACCGAACTGCCGTTTCACTGCTCCGTACACCAGCCACACCGAACCAACTCCCGCCAACACACTCGGTAGTAACATCGAAAAGCTTGAAAAGCCAAACAGTCGAGCACTCAAACCCATCAGCATTGTCGCCAGTGGTGGCTTATCAACCGACACGTAATTCGCCGCGTCCAAACTGCCAAACAGCCACGCTGTCCAGTCCTGGCTGGCCGCCTGTACCGCCGCCGCATAGTAACTATTGGCCATGCCGTTATGCAGTGCGCCAAACAAATATAACGCGCCAGTCAGCGCCAACAGCACCGGCAGCGTCCATTTCTCAAACCACGACCGTTTGTCTAGTTCCTTGTTGACGCGGTACAGCCCCTTCAGATCATCGACAGCCGTTTTTACGATTTTCACGCGGCTATCCGTATCCTCAATCCAGGTTACCGGCTGCTCATGAATCGGCACGCCGGCTCGCTCAGTTTTGATCAACAACTCAGTGTCAAAAAACCACTCGTTGTCTTTGATTTTCGGTAAGAATTTTGCGGCAACATCCCGGCGAATCGCCTTGAAACCGCACTGTGCATCGCTAAACTTGATGCCTGACGTCCATTTGATAATTCTGTTATAGCAACGCGAGATGAACTCCCGCTTCACGCCACGACTGGTTCTAGAATCTTTCA
>CAUPXC010000038.1:0-5061 GCA_963514965.1 uncultured Candidatus Saccharibacteria bacterium
TTCTTACACTATTGACTATATTGTATTATACAAACAAGTGGTCTCTGAATGAGAATAAATACGAAACAACAGAACGTTTAATACTTGAAGAGATAGATAGGTTGTCTTTTTGCCTTATTAATGAAGTGGCTAATAATCGTGATTCATTTGTAGATACAACTTACGGATACTTCTCTGAGCCAATATTAGCCCATAGGCTTAGATGTACTGAGCTTCTGGGATATATCTCGGGGGCGATAAATTATCTTGAGTTATCAAATCGCGAAGTAGGCAATATTTCAAAAAATCTTTCTGATAAGGTTTCATTTTTATCTAGTAATAAAGTGATGCTTAGTGAGGGCGCTACTCCAAGTTACTTTAATTCGTTATTGTTACAACCCAGAATTGCCGACACCAACCAGACGATGGTTACAGGCTTGCGGCAATTGGCAAATAATATAATTATGACTCATCTGGATAGCGGTAGTGGATTGGCTAGTCCGTACTACTCAACTGAACAAGTGGTAGCTCACTTATTTGGAGCCGGAGATCCTATTGAAGAAGATTTTCATAATAGGAGTTATGTATTATGGTCGGCGATACTTTTGCTAGTTAAATACAATCAACGAGACTTCCTGAATGATAGATGGAAATATATATCCAAGATAGCCATGGAGGAGATTGTAGCACATGATCAAAATGACTTGTTGCTATGGAGAGTAAGTGATGCAAAAATGGTTAATACATTTCCTAATGCAGAGCAGTCGTGGTCAGCTCTACGCAGTCAAGCATCCAAATCATATGATGAAGAGATACCGTCAATACTATTGAAGCGAAAATATTTAATACCTCTCATGATCCTGGCTATGCCTCACAGATTTACCCCCAAATTGATTATGAGCCTCGCCAATTTCTCAGTAAAATCAAGCAAAGACATTTCTGTCTAAAATATCTATTCGATGAATTGGTAACTTAGCTCCGCCGCAAAATATCCAACACACTGAATTTCCCGGTCAGTACAGCCTGGCTAATGATGTGCGATGTGAGGGCGGCGATGAGCTCTTTTGGTTTGGTGTCGCTTGGTAAGTCCAGTGTCGTGTTCAGCGCGTACACGTAAAATTGATAGCGGTGCGTGCCAAACGGCGGCTGCGGCCCACCCCAGCCGGGACGACCCCAACTGGTAACACCTTCGACGGTGCCCGCGGGTAGCGATTCGCCAGTGATTTCAGTGGTTTTGCTGGGCAGATTCCAAACTGTCCAATGGTAGAATCCATCGCGCCCAGGCGCATCAGGGTCGTGGCAGACAACCGCCAGGCTTTTGGCGTCTGCCGGTACGCCGCTGACTTCGAGTGGCGGGCATTGGTTACCGCCGAGCTTGGAGTAAACTTTTGGTATTTTGGCGTTTTCGGCGAACGCAGAGCTGGATATCTTCATGATTTACTTTTACCATGCCAGTGCCGTCAGGTGTGAGGCGCGGTAAAACACGAAACCTTAAACACAGTAACTTGCTGAAGCAAAGCAGTTTTTGATCAGTTTTATCAATAGCTGGTTTACCTAACAACCTCTGGAGAGCTACTGGGCTGTATGCTAAAATAAACATGTGAGATATGCTTTTGTTTTCGTGAGTATAGTGGCGATTTGGCTGGCTATGCTGCTGTTGGTAAATACGAGCATTGATCCATTATTTTTGTATATTTGCGTGTTAGTTTTGACGCTGGTGTTGTACTTCATTGGGTTCCGGAGGGCTAGGTAAGTGCGCTTATTATTTGTGGTTCGGGCGTTGTTTCGGGTGTGGCGAGCTTGGCGCAGCGATCAAATATGGCTCAAAGTTTTATCAGACGAATGTCAAAGATTAGGCGGCGTGTATGTCAAGTTTTTACAGCATTTGTCATCGACTGAACTGATGGCTCAGGTGTATGCCGCGTCTGGATATCGGCTGGATGCTTTTGATGATGTGGCAGTTGAGCCAATTGATGTTGCCGAGGTTTTACGGCAAGAGCTCGGCAACAAAGCGAGTCAAATAGTCGTCGAAAGAAACCAGCCGTTTGCCACGGGTTCATTTGCTCAGGTTTATCGCTGCCGCGTAGCTGACCGTCCAGGTAGCCGGTATATTATCAAAATCCTTCGCCCCAGCGTGGTGCGCTATCTGAATTTCGACCTTGCGGTGCTGCGTTTTTGCTGTTGGGCGGGGCAGTTTATGATAAAGAATGATATTTTTCCACTGGTCAAGCTTGCTGATGAGTTTATCAAAACCACCAAGCGCGAAACCGATTATCAGCGCGAGTTAATTACAGCTCAGGCAATTCGTGAATATTTTGCTAAACGCACTGACAAAGTTGTGGTACCAGAGACGCTGGCTGATTATTCAACGCGGCGGATATTGGTTCAGGACTATATAGAAGGGCTGCCGCTAACTGAGGTGGTAGAACGGGCGCAAGCGGGTAGCGATACCTACCAGTTTGTCAAAGACCAGCTTGGCTCTGACATGCAGCAGCAATTAGTGACGGTTGGCAGTGAGTTTTTGATTGCAATTTTACAAGCAGATATCATTATGGCCGATCCGCATCCAGGTAATATTTATTTGCTGAGAGACAACAGAGTTGCGCTCATCGACTTTGGTTTGGCGGTGGCAGCGCCGCGGCATCGCGCCTCGTTTTACCACATGATCGTGCAGTATCGCGCGTTATATGAAGATCGAGCTGACATGGGTTTATTGGCGCTGGCAATGCTGGCGTTTTATGATCATACGCTGTACCAAGCGCTGGATGTGATCGCCAAAGATCGCAGCTTGACGCGCACTATTTATGAATATGCGAACACGCTGCTTCAGTCGACAACCAGTACATTCGCTGCCAATCGGCAGATAACCCAACTGTTTCTTAATGAACTGAACGCTGGCAATCGGTTTGCTGTCAGGTTAGACAGCGTTGATATCATGTTGCAGCGCGGTTTGTACCATTATTTAGCAGCAGCTAGGTTGGCGTGCGGCGATGAATATCGAAGGACGCATTATTGGCGGATTGTCCATGACGCCCTGGAATTGGCCGAAGTTCACGCTAATATCTATGGAATCAGCGAGGCGGTGCGTTCGTCGCCGATGAGTATTGAGCTGGCGCAAGAAATAGTGATGGACTGGATGAGCAAGGTTGCGGAGCGTGACAGAGCCGCTTACGCTATGTTGCTACAAAAAGGAGAATTATCATGAAGCAATTACAACAATGGGTGATGCAAGTTCGCTATCCGTATGCCGCGGGAATCATCGCCGTGATGTGGATTGGCACGGCAATTTTTGCTTACTTGAAACCCGACGTCCCGCTTGAATTTTTGGTCGGAAGCCTCGCCGTTAGTACCATTATCATTGCTATTACTGGACTGTCGGAAACGCGATGAATTTTTAGTTAAATAAGAAATTTTCAGCGTATATTTTAATGTAAATAATTTACAATAAAAAACAAGCATGAAACCGAAAACCACTGCCCAAAAAATAGTAGCCTTTAACGATACGCTGAGGAATACCAGTATAAATTTGCCAGGAAAACATCGTCTAATCAATCCGTTTACTAACGACGATCGGCAGCGAATAGCACAAATAACGCATCGGTATTATCGTCAGTACTATTATGATGATAAGCGGCGGTTTATGATTTTGGGCAGCTCGCCAGCACGACGCGGGACAGTGCTTACCGGTGTGCCATTTGAAGACGTTAATCATTTACAAAAAGACACCGGGATTTTTCTAGATGCTTTTGGAGCGAATAAACGCTCGTCAAGTTTCTTGTATGAAGTGATGGAAGAATACGGTGGGCGCCAGAATTTTTATAAGCAATTTTACATGAGTTTTGTGTGTCCACTAGGTATTGAAAAGATAAATTTGAAAGGTAATTGGGTAAATTGTAATTACTATGAAAATGCAGCTCTGAAAGAATGTTTACATCCTTTTATCGTAGATTCGCTGAGGTGCCAGATCGATTTTAATATTGATACAACCGTTTGTTTTTGCATCGGCAGCGGTGAGAATTTTAAGTTTTTGACCAATATAAATAATGAGCATCATTTCTTTGATACTATCGTGCCGTTGGAGCATCCGCGGTTTATTATGCAGTATAATGCGGATCGCAAAGAAGAGTTTATGCAAAAGTATGTAAATATTTTCAGACAATACGGTATGGGGAAATAATAGCGAACGACATTAATCCAATAATTGCGATATAATTTAATAATGATCACCGATCAACTCCTCGCCAAATATCCCATCATCTCCGACCAAGTTGACACCAAAGAACTCGGCGTCTTGCTGCGGGAGCTGGAAAAGTTACTGCAAGGCGGTGCGGCGGGAAACATCGTCGAGTTTGGCTGTTACGTCGGCACGACTAGTTTGTTTATTCGGCGGCTGCTGGACGTCTATAAATTTACCGGTGAATTTCATGTTTATGATTCGTTTGCGGGCTTGCCAGAAAAGACTCAGCTAGACGCCAGCGCTGCCGGCGAGCAGTTCAAGGCGGGCGAACTATTGGCGCCACGTAAAACCTTCATCCAGAATTTCAAAAAGGCTGGCTTAAAACTACCAACTATTCACAAGGGCTGGTTTGCTGATTTCACCCCTGACGACGTACCGGAAAGTATCATCTTTGCGTTTTTTGATGGCGATTTTTATGAATCAATTGCAGATTCATTCCGCGTGTGCGGCGGCAAATTTCAGAAAACGGCGACTATCATCGTTGATGACTATGCCAATGAAGCTTTGCCAGGCGCCGCGCGAGCGGTCGATAAGTGGCTGGCTAATAATCGGCAATATACGTCGAGAACAGAGTCTAGTCTGGCAATTATTCACATCCTTTAGTATTGTTTTTCTTAAAGTAGCTTGACTTTTTATAGTACCTTGTATAACATAGTACTATGTATAATGAAAATACAAGGAGTATAGCATGAGAAGAATCGATATTATCAAGCGGGCGGGGCGCAATCTCCGCCAGTCGAAAGGCCGGACGATTTTGACGGCGCTGGCGATTTCGGTTGGGGCGTTTACGATTGGCTTGGCGCTGATGGCTGGCGAAGGCGGTCGGTTATATACCAATAGTATGG
>CAUPXC010000039.1:0-4798 GCA_963514965.1 uncultured Candidatus Saccharibacteria bacterium
ACGTTATACTGGACAGTTCAATCTACTCGGACATCTAGAAACAGTTGGAAGTTCGCCTAAAGATGAGCCTTCAAATTTTGTCAAGTCCGAGTAAGCTAAAGCACTCAGCGCTAAATATTGCTCAGTAGTTACCATTATTTGTCCCCTTCATATTGCCATCTAGATACTTTTTTATATCACCTCGCTATGAATCTTATTAACAGAACCTTCGCTAAACCTTCGACAGTTTCTGTAACTAGTGTCACATGTGCGTAAATATAGACTATCTAATGATGTTTTCTGCAGGAGGGATACAAGTTTCCATAGTCTATTACTGTCGCGTATACTCATATCAAACACGATGAGCTCTATAGATATATGCTCCTTGTTACCAGTAGCTCTATATTCTTTGAAGCTTGGTATATACTTCTTATAATCCATTTTTCCAGCCTTGCTGCTATTAAAATAAACAGCCACCTCATATGCCACGTCATCATACAATATAGCCTTTATCTCAGGTTTTATTTCATCAAGATATTCCCTACTCCAAAGCTGATTAATGTAATTATCCCGATACTGATGAGAGCTTCCGTTAGGATCACCATAATCCCATACTTTGAATCTTACGCTATCTTTATCAGATTTAAGATATGCATCAGCCGTTGGGTCTCCTTCAACGCCAATACCACGGCCTTCAATACGATAATTCTCTACTACAAATTCTTTGCCATATTTATTCCTTAGATACCGAGCCATGTCATTTTGTCGTGCTAGATTATTGCTAGTACTGACAATAAACTGCACGACAACAGCAAGCAAGATGATAATAACAATAGCAATCCAAGGTCTTACATTTATGCTTTGCTTGGACTTAGGCTTTTTCAGTGTGGTTTTCTTGGGCAGTTTCTTGCTGACGCGAGTATTCTTATTGTTTGTCTGTCTTGTCTTTGTTATACCGTTTTTTGCCATTGAAGACCCACATTACTATTAGTTACTAATTACTTTTGATTTTATAGTAAGCATAAGCTTATTGCAAAACTAGAAATAAAACAAAAAGGCTCCAAATAGCCTCTTGATTCCATAGTGGTGACCTTACCGGGAATCGAACCCGGATTGCCAGGATGAAAACCTGGTGTCCTAACCGTTAGACGATAAGGCCAACGTCACGAATTATAGCAAATTATCAGTCAGTTGTCTACAAGTGGACAAAGCAATTTTCCGCTTCATTTCTCATTTGGCGTCGTTTCTTATATAATAATAGTCATGGCAAAGCAAAAGAAGAAACGCAACAAAAAGTACACTGGTGTGGACGCTGCCACCAAGCGACCATCAATCACTCGCGTTAGTGCAGTCAACCGCTCACGGTTTGGGCAGTGGCGTCATGATCACCAACGACAACTCAGCATTGCGCGTACTGTCGCCATCATCATCGTTGCGCTCATCATCATTGTTTCGGGCGTCATGAGCTTATTCTGACGCCATCTACTTCACCGGCAGACGAAACCCAAAGGTGCTGCCTTTACTCTCTTTTGATTCAAATACCATCTGGCCGCCGTGTGCCAGGACAACCTTGCGCGCCAAAAACAGCCCGATCCCCGTACCGTCTGGGCGTTTTTTGCGAGCATTTGAGCCACGGAAAAACTTACTGAATAAATTTGCTTGCTCAGCGTCAGGAACGCCGATACCAGTGTCTTTGACGGTAAATACCACGTCGCCACCATCTCTGGTCAGTTTTACTTTGATGGTCGTGTCGGGTTTTGAATAGTACAGCGCATTTTCAATCATATTCATCATCACCTGTCGCAATTTTTCACCATCCACCATAGGTTGCGGGATGTCTTTGTCGATGTCCACTGCTATTTTGACATGTCGCTGTTTGGACATGGTCTTGAGGAATGCGACCTCATCCTTAACCAGCTGCACCAAGTCAGTTGCTTGACGATTGATGACGAATTTACCCGTTTGCAACCTGGATACACTCAAAAAGTCGCCAATCAGCTGCACCATTCTTTCGCTTGAGCCAAAGGCTTCGGTCAATACAGTGCGCTGCGTCGCGTTGATCGGCCCCAGGTCACCCTCTAACATCATATCCAAATAACCCTTGATGCTGGTGAGTGGAGTTCGCAGCTGGTGTGACGCCATAGAGATGAATTCGTCTTTGGCAGCATCCAGTCGTTGTAGTTGGCGGTTGCTAATCCTGAGTTCCCTCGTTGCATCGATGATTTTCTGTTGCAGCGTCTCGTTAAGCTGCCGTACTTCAGCCATGGCGAGTGAGTTTTTGACTGCCACCACCAATTCGCCACTCATGGTTTCCAGGAGGGAAATATCTCGCCGCGTGTAGCGCTTGGCTCGTCTGCCAAACAACACACAACCAACACATTCGTGGTCCATGGCTAGCGGCAAGATGACTTCAATGTGGTACATCGCCAAACTTTGCTGCAATGATTCATCCGCCAAATCTTTGACGAGCACCACTTCGTTGTAGCGATAGTGCCGATGGATGTGCTTTGTCAATCGTGCCACGTCAATCGCCGGAAGAACTCGTTTGCTGGTACTTTCTAGCCTAAAATTGTCACCAATTTTTACCGCTAGCGTCACGGATTCCGCCTGAAATGACCGCCGCAAAAAACATTTCATGCGCTTTAAAAATACGTCCAAATCAGTGCTGCGCAGTAACAACATGCCCATCTCAGCAAAAAATTCTTGCTTGCGCATGCGACTGGTCTTCAACACATGAGTCGCTTTTTTCAGAGATTGCCCATAGTCTCTATCCATGCATATAAATATAAGCGATTTAGGCCTTCTCGTCCAGATATCTATGCTATAATGAGCCTATGAAGAAAATTGCCATTATCGAAGATGATCCAGCTATTAGCCAGATGTACCGCATGAAATTTGAGGCTGATGATTTTGATGTACGACTCGCAGCCGATGGCAAAGTGGGCGTCGAATTAGTTGAGAAATTTACCCCAGATATCATTTTGCTTGATTTACAAATGCCAGAAATGGACGGATTGACCGCCTTGAAAAAAATTCGTTCTCACGCGTGGGGTGAAACTGTGCCAGTCATCGTCCTAACTAACCTGAGCGAAGAAGAAGCGCCCGATGAACTGCGAGATCTCAACATTCACAGTTACATCGTCAAAGCGAACTTGACACCACGCCAAGTGGTCAGCAAAGTCAAAGACGTTATCGGCTAGGCTGGCTAGTTCTATTTCTGCCGATTGGCAATCGCCAGGCAAGCATTGATCAAATTATCAAACAGCGCCGCCACTGTTAGCGGTCCAACGCCGCCTTTTTCGGGCGTAATTGACACGTCCCGTCGGTCACGCACTTCTTTGGCAACATCGCCAACTATTTTACCCTTGTCAGACGCGGTGCCGGCATCTACCACGATCGCGCCAGGCTGCACCATGTCAGACAAAATAATACCAGGGCTACCCGTGGCGGTGACGATTACCTCAAAGTTCACCAACTCTGCCAGATCATCTCCCATGTCAAATACCACCGGTTCCAAACCAGACCGACGCCACATGTCCGCCAATGGCGCGCCCACCAGTCGACCATGTCCAACCACAGCGATGCGCTTTTTCGACAGGTCAATGCCATGCCCTGACAACAACCAATTGATAGCCGTTGGCGTTGCCGCTTCAAACGACGAACGAGGATTCAGCCCGTCAACGTCTTTTTCTGGCGCAACCGCAGCCAATATTTCGTCCGTCTGAGTTGGATCTTTCAACGGCAATTGGACGATGATCCCCTGTACATCTTCTCGCGCATTCAGCTGCCGCACGGTTGCCAACACATCCTCCACGTGATGGATTTCTGTATCGATCAGAATATCCGCGCCATAGTTACGCTTCAAACGCATGTAGGTTTCAATCACTGGATTGTCAGTATTGGTGACAATTGCCAGACGCGGCTGAATATGCCACGCTTGGCGCAATGCGCGGACTTGCTTGGCTTGACGTTCTTTGATAAAACTTGCCAAATCTGTACCAGTCAGTATTTTCATCTCTATCATTCTACCAAATGAGTCTGCTTGAGTACAGGTATCAGCTATGGTATAATGCTAGAAGCTTGCGCATGGCGGATGTAGCTCAGTTGGTTAGAGCGCTGGATTGTGGCTCCGGAGGCCGTGGGTTCGACCCCCATCATTCGCCCCAAGCATTGATTTGTGGCATAATATGTGCTAGAATCACACGTATGGGCCAGTAGCTCAGCTGGTTAGAGCACCTGCCTCTTAAGCAGGGTGTCGAGGGTTCGAGCCCCTCCTGGCCCTCCAAAAAATAACCTCACACACGTGAGGATTTTATTTTGCCTTATCCATATGGGTTATACCGACGGGAAGGCGGCTCATGAAAAGATGACCGTGGTCTGTTAAGCCCCATTAGGTGAGCATTCGCGTTTGCAGACTGCCGATTCGGCCTATCTGTTTCAGTCTTGGCAGCATGCGGTTTTCTGTTTGAAAGATTCTGCTCTGCCGACTGCTTGGATTTATGATCATACCCCGAAGCTACAACCCCCAATTCCATGCCAAAGCGACGCACATGCCCATGGCAGCTAGCCATGGCAGAGCTTTGATAATTATTGATGTATTGGCGATCTGAATTTGCCCGATGTTTTCTGTTAATGCTTCGTCCCGTATGTCCATACGCCGTAAAACCGTCAATCGACCCTCGTCGAGGATCAGATAGTCTCATCATCAGTTCTCGAGACATGCGTGGTTTTCGACTCGCATCCATAATTGATACTCGTAATACTATGGCGCCCCGAGTAGGATTCGAACCTACGACCTTAGGCTTAGAAGTCCTCTGCT
>CAUPXC010000040.1:0-4541 GCA_963514965.1 uncultured Candidatus Saccharibacteria bacterium
CGCTTCTCGTAGCCCTTGGTCACGCCGATTACCATGTTGTTGATCAGCGCGCGCATCAGACCGTGCTGGGCGCGAGCAGTTTTGGACTCATCCTTCGGATGAACCGTGACTTGTCCGTCTTCGACTTTCACCTCAACTGCTGGCGTGATGAATTGTGTCAATTCACCTTTCGGGCCCTTTACGACCACATCACCAGAGTCAACCGTGATTGTCACACCGGCCGGAATAACCACCGGCAGTTTTCCGATTCGACTCAGACTCATTACTCACCTTTCGTGTGATTTGATATTAACCCTGGTATTTTAGCATAGATTAGGGGTGAGATGCAAGGTTTTTGATCGTCCTGCTTAGTTACCGTACGGGATGAGTAGAATAATCGCCAAAATGCCGAGAGTGATATATGTCGCTAGGGCGGCCTTGGTCAAATACGGTTCTGTCATGGTGTAGATGTTATGCACTTCGTAATAATCCCATAGCCGCCAACCAGAGATCATTAACAGAATACCAGCGAAGATACTTAAATAGCCGCTGACATCGATATGCCAAAGAAAGTTTGGTGCATCAATTAGAGCGATGAATGTAGCCACTCCCACTGTCGACCAGAAGCGTATCTGAGGTTCTCGCCCGACAGCGATAAAGCAAGCGGCGGTGACCATGATTAACTCAACGAGAGGATTTTCCATAAATAGTACCTGAATATAATAACTAGGAACTCCTTGCCTGGGGTCAGCACCGCCAATAAGCCAGCCTATTCCGTATAACAGTGGCACCATAATGACGATAGATAATAAAAAAGGTAAAAAATCAACGACTAAGACATCTTTAACAGTTATTTCTGCTTGGTCTGATGTTTTTGTCATATGGAGGAAGCTACGCATATGTCTTACAGTATAGCAGAACACGCTATACTAAAAGCTATCTCTAGTGAGGACCGACTAATCTTTAGGCATATAAAAAATAAACGCCCTATACAAGAGCGTTTATTTTGTTTATTGCAATGTTTAGTACACCTTCAACAACAACTCACCACCAAGTTTTGCCTTGGCTGCCTCGGCGCCAGTCATGACACCTTTTGAAGTTGAGATGAGCACCAAACCGCGGCCGCTTTTCACCTTTGGAATCTCTGCCGAGCCGACGTAAACACGACGACCTGGCTTTGAGACACGGGTGATCTCGTTGATGGTGCTGTTGGTACCCTCTTCGTTGATGGTAACGACCAGCACACCGCGAGGCTTAGCGTCCTCTAGTTTAACATCTGCAAGGTAGCCGTTTTTGACTAATTGTTCAGCGATGACTTTTTTCATCTTGCTGGACGGAACACGAACTTCCGTCTTGCCAACCAGTTTCGCATTGCGAATGCGAGTCAGAAGGTCGGCGATTGGGTCTGTAGTTTGCATAGACATTGTCGAATCTCCTTTCCTTCTTACCAACTACTCTTTGTTATGCCTGGGATTTCGCCCTTGGCTGCTTTTTCGCGGAAATTGATGCGGCTCAGACCAAACTGGCGCATGTAGCCACGTGGACGGCCAGAAATGCTGTCGCGGTTCTTGTGCCGAGTTGGGCTTGAGTTGCGAGGCAGTTTCTGCAAACCGTCGAGGTCGCCAAGTTCTTTGAGCTCAGCGCGCTTTGCAGCGTATTTTGCGATCATCTTCAGACGCTTTTTGTCGCGAGCGACCATTGATTTCTTAGCCATTACCTGACGCCTCCTTTCTTCTCAAACGGCATGCCAAATTTCTCGAGCAAGGCTTTTGAAGCTTCTTTGTTACCGTTCTTGATGACAAATGTTACCTGCAAGCCGTGCAAAATCTGTGTTTCCTCGAACGTCAGTTCTGGGAAGATTGACTGCTCGATGATACCCAGGTTGTAGTTACCACCCTTGTCGAACTTCAGGCCGACGCCGTGGAAGTCGCGGACGCGTGGGAGCGCTACATTGATCAAGCGATCCATGAACTCGTACATCCTGCTGCCGCGCAGCGTGACGCTCACACCGATTGGCGCGCCCATGCCTTTACGGATGCTAAAGCCAGCGATTGACTTCTTTGCTTGGCGGGCAACTGGTGCCTGACCGGTGATTTTCTCAACAGTGTTTTTGACAATTTCAAAATGACGCTTGTCATCTTTCTTTTTGCCGGTGCCAACGCTCACGATGATCTTTTCCAAAGCTGGCACTTGGTGCACGTTCTTTAGATCTAGTTCGGCTTGCAGTTCCTTTAGGTATTTCTCCTGGTACAAGGCTTTCAAGCGAGGAGCTGGCACGACGGTTTTCTTCTCTGCCATTATTTGATCTCCTTATTTTTTGCTTGGCGAGCGACGCGAGTTTTGCCGCCGTCAGCGTTCTTTACTAAACCAACCCGGCTGGTTTTGCCTGACTTTTCGTCGACAACCAGTGCGACTTTACTGATATCCATCGGTACGTGGATATCTTTCTTGCCGCCTTTTGGATTGTACTGGCTTGGCTTGACGTGGCGGTGTCCGACACCAACACCTTCGACCAAAACGGTCTGGTCTTTGGTGTTAACTTTTAGGACTTTACCGGTCGTACCTTTGTTTTTACCAGCAATGATTTTTACGGTGTCATCTTTGTGAATACGAGCCATTAGAGTACCTCCGGAGCCAAGCTGATGATCTTCATGTAGCCCATGTCGCGAAGTTCGCGTGGTACTGGACCGAAGACGCGGGTAGCCTTTGGCTGCTTGTCATCGTTGATAATCACCACGGCGTTGTCGTCAAAACAAATGGTCGAGCCGTCTTTGCGGTGGATTTGGTCGCGGGTGCGAACTACCACAGCTTTGACGACAGATTTCTTTTTGACGTTGCCGGTTGGGCTGGCGTCTTTGACTGAGCAAACAATCACGTCGCCAACGCGAGCGTAGCGGCGGCGGGTACCACCGAGGACGCGGATGCACAACACTTCTTTGGCACCCGAGTTGTCAGCGACTTTGAGGCGAGATTCTTGTTGGATCATTTGTCATCCTCCTTGGTCTCTTCCTCAGTTTCGCCAGAAACTTCAGCCTTTAGTTTGATAGAACCGCGAGACTTTTCAATCACCTTGACCAGCGTAAAGCTCTTGGTCTTGGAAATTGGGCGAGTCTCTTCAATTTGCACCTTGTCGCCTTCGCCTGCTTCATTGGTCTCGTCATGAGCAGTGTATTTGCGAGTCACGGTGTACTGTTTGCCGTAGAGCGGATGCGTTTCGCGGCTGGTGACCGTCACGGTGATGGTCTTGTCGCGCTTGGCACTCGTTACGACGCCAATCAGTGTTCGTCGGGCCATTACTTGCTCTCCTTTTCGTTAATTTGTGTCAGCAGGCGTGCGATGTCCTTGCGGAGTGAACGCAACGCTTTTGGATTAACTAATTCGCCAGCAGCGTGAGAACGTTTTGCCTGAAGTAGGTCATGTCGCTTTTCGGCGAGTTCCTTCTTCAAATCGTCAACCGTCTTTACGACTGCTGCCTTTGCGGTTTTCTTTGTCTCAGCCATTATGCGTCCTCCCGCTTGATGAACTTACATTTGACTGGTAGTTTGTGGCTCGCCAGGCGCATTGCTTCGCGGGCTACTTCCTCGGAAACGCCCTGCATTTCAAACATCACCGTGCCGGCCTTGACCTTGGCAACAAAGAACTCTGGATTACCCTTACCACCACCCATCTTCAAACCAAGTGGCTTGCGAGTAACTGGAGTGTGCGGGAAAATCCGGATCCAAATCTTACCACCACGCTTGATGTAGCGGGTCATTGCCTGACGAGCAGACTCGATTTGGCGGGAGTTGATGCGCTCGTTTGATTGTGATTGCAGTGCAAAGTCGCCGAACGCGATGTAATTACCACGGGTTGCTTGACCACGGTTTTTACCGATGCGCACTTTGCGGTGCTTGGTTTTCTTTGGTAACAGCATTTAGCGACTCCTTTCTCCCTTATAAATCCACACTTTCACGCCGATGATACCAGCTGGTGTCTGGGCGCGAGCACAGTGGAAGTCAATATCAGCGCGAAGGGTATGAAGCGGCACTGAGCCCTCGATCACCTTTTCGCGGCGTGCCATTTCAGCACCGTTCAAACGACCAGCCACCTCGATGCGGATACCTTTGGCACCAGCACTCATGGTGTTTTGTGCGGTCATTTTGGTGGCGCGGCGGAAGTTGATGCGGCGCTCCAACTGGCGGGCGATGTTCTCAGCCACCAATTTAGCTGCTAGTTCTGGTCGGCGCACTTCTTCGATGTTGATGCGAACAGGTGACCCGACAATCTTCTCAACTTGCTTTTTCAATTCATTCACGCCAGCACCGCCACGGCCGATCACCACACCAGCTTTCGCCGTGTGAATAGTTACCGTGATCAAGTTGGCACTCCGCTCAATCTCAATGCGATTGATGGTTGGGCGTGAGGCAAATTTCTTCTCAATCAATTCGCGGATTTCGTGATCCT
Source organism: uncultured Candidatus Saccharibacteria bacterium (assembly GCA_963514965.1). Classification (GTDB taxonomy): domain Bacteria; phylum Patescibacteriota; class Saccharimonadia; order Saccharimonadales; family Saccharimonadaceae; genus Nanosynbacter. The sequence goes on from CAUPXC010000040.1 coordinate 4,423, forward strand.
GGCGAATTGCCTCCGCAAACTCTTTCTTATTGGCCGTAAACCAACGAGAGCTCCAGTTCTTGTGAACTTGTAGGCGGAAGTTGATTGGATTCACTTTTTGACCCATTTACTTCTCCTCC
>CAUPXC010000041.1:0-4481 GCA_963514965.1 uncultured Candidatus Saccharibacteria bacterium
CATCGCTGCCACCGCGCCAATCATGCGCCAATCACCAAAGCAAATTTTAGCAAAACTAAGTTAGGAGTTATCATGTCAATACTTACGTTACGCGATATCATTTACTCATACGCTGACGGCACCAGCAACGTGCTCAATGGCATCAATTATCAATTTGAAAAGGGCAAGTTCTACGCCATCGTCGGTAGTTCTGGCGCCGGAAAGTCGACACTGCTGGGACTGCTAGCGGGGTTAGACACACCGACCGGCGGGCAGATTTTGTTCGACGATGAAGACATCGCCGAGCAGGGTTACTCGCACCATCGTAAATACAATATATCGCTGGTGTTTCAGAACTATAATCTTATCGACTACTTGACGCCGCTAGAAAACTTGAAGTTAGTTAATTCCAAGGCCACCAACGAAACGCTACATGCCATGGGTCTGGATGACGATCACATTCACCGCAACGTCATGAAGCTTTCTGGCGGACAGCAACAGCGTGTGGCGATTGGGCGAGCGTTGGTGTCCTCCGCACCGATCATCTTGGCGGACGAGCCGACCGGCAACCTGGATGAAACTACCGCCGCCGACATCATCGACATCCTGCGCCGGGCTGCTCATGAAAACGACAAATGCGTCATCGTTGTTACTCACAGTAAACAGCTGGCTAAAGAGGCGGATGTGGTGCTGACACTCAAAAACAAATTACTCCAAAAAAGCAAGGAAGATAAAAAATCAGCCCGCAAGAAAGCTTAATCGTGGCGCAGATAGTGCCGCAATGTGTCAGGCAAAGTAGGCGCGAGCATGTTGTAGGTGTCATCAGTGAGGGCAATTGATAGTCGGTCGCGTGGCTGACGCTTGGACAATTTCGTCATACCAAAGAGCGCTGGACTCATTTTTCCACCAGGAACATTGTCGAGTCGGCCAAAACCGGTGGTCAGTCGAACCGTATATTCATCCTGCGCTTGAGCGAGATCAACGAGTTTGCTAAGCAGTGGAACGAGTGTATCATTACCAAAATCAGCCCGCTGCTCACGTGAGAAACGCGCGTTGCTCTGCGGTAGTGGCACTGCAAGGTTCTGTCCATCACCTGTCCAGTCGATCAGCTCGCCGCCATAACGTTGCACGGCAGTGAGTGCTTGGCTACCAAAGCAAACGATGAATGAGCGCAGTTTTCCATTATCACGCGCCATCTCCCCGGTTGAGTCCGACACATCCCACGTGGTGAGGATTGCGTTTGGCGTGGTGGGTGATTTGAGGGCTAACATGTCGGCAACTGACTGAGTTGGGTATGACTCTCGCGCTAATGCTTGCAGCGCCGTAATGCCAGCGCCGAGCGCAGTTTTGGTTCTGTCATATTGCCATAGTGTTTCTAGTTCATCCAGCTGATGTTTGGTCGGCGTACGGTCTTTGGTAAAAGCAGCTTGCAGAACGGCGTGTTGGTCAGGCAGCGGCAAGTTGAGGACGCGATGATCAGGATTCATCGCACTCTCAGTCAGGGTAATGTCGTCTTGGTTGCCTTCAATGACACGTCCAGCAACTGACGACCCATCAACGCGGTGCCCTGTGATATGTGCTTTTTGAAAATCAAATCGGCCGTCAGTTGGAGCTTGCGGTGAGCATGCGGTAGCGATTGCCCCAATCGAATCAGGATTACATTCATCATACACAAAGACAGTCGCTGCGTCTGGCTGAATCTCAGTCGTGTGTACGTGCTGCAGAAAATCACCCACTGTTTGTGTGAGTTCTTGCTGATGAGTGCGAGCCAACGTCTCGCAAGAAGGCTTCCGATGCATTTTGCATATTATATCATATATTTATTAATATGGGAATAATGGGGAAATTGACTTCCCTAGATTTTATATGGCAGCCGTCCTATTATGGAGTTAAAAGGAGTGTAGATCATGAGTTTAGAGGAAAAGGTACATAATGCACAGATAAAGATATTGCGAGAACTACTATTCTTGCCAACTGCTCATTTCGCTGCACTGCAGCGAGCCACTGGGCTCGATAGTGACCATGTTAAATTCCACATCAAACGACTCGTGGCGTTGGGCTACGTGACGAAAACAGCTGATGGCTACATGCTTTCGATCAAAGGTAAAGAATACGCCAATAAGTTAGACACTGATGCTGGTGTGATTGAGCGTCAGCCAAAGGTAGCGGTGTTGTTAGTCGTTGAGCGGCAGCACCATAATGAGAAGCAATACCTCCTGCAGCAGCGGCTTAAGCATCCATACTATGGTTTTTGGGGTGCGCCAACTGGCAAAGTACGTTGGGCGGAGTCTGTTGTTGAGGCAGCAGCACGTGAACTCGCTGAGGAAACGGGACTGCATGGAACCTTCGTGCACCGTGGGGTCTATCACGAGCGGGTTCGTCACAGTCAAACCAATGAGATTGTTGAGGATAAATTATTTCATCTGATGTTTTGCGATAGTGTTTCTGGCACAATGGTTGAAGAATTTGAAGGTGGTAAAAATGCCTGGCGCACGCGTGAAGAGATGGAGAGTGAACCAAAGAAATATAAAAGCTTCATGCATGAAATGACAGCATGCATTGATGGACACGGTGAACTAACAGAAGTGATATATGAATATGACGCGACAGAATTTTGAGCCACCTCGGGCAGTGCTTTGCGGCTCATACACGCGTGACAGGGCAGGGCTATTCCGGGTCTATGATGAGCTTGTTACGACTGGCTGCCAAGTTTTATCACCACGACGGATGCAGTTTGATAATGCAGCATTTGTGCGAGACACTGCCGAGCAAGGTATATCATCGCGAGCGATCGAAGACTGGCATTTGTCAGCAATTCGTCAAGCAAATTTTGTGATGCTTCATGCTCCAGACGGATACATTGGATTAAGCGCAGCAATGGAAATTGGTTTTGCGACGGCTCAAGGGTGTCCAGTTTTTTCACGCACAGCACCGCAGGACATTGCACTGCGCAGGTTGGTAAACGTTGTGCCGAGTGTGTATGATGTGCTGTGTGTAGTAGGTCTACGATAGATAATTTTATGCTGTATAATACCTAACCAAACTAGCTATATAATGTAGAATAAATAATATGACTAGGTATTGCGCTGGTCTATATTAATTAAGCACGAAGGCTAATAGTAGCATGTATGATGACATTGTGACAAAACTGGCAAAGCTCGCTGAGGGCAACGAGACGTATGCTGAGTTTAATAAGCGCATCGTCAATACCGAGATGCCGGTCATCGGCGTGCGTGTGCCGGATTTGCGGCGCTTGGCGAGGGAGTTAGCGCCTGATATGAGCGCAGCGGATATTAGTGAACTGCTGACGGTTCAGGATGAATCTTTCGACTACGTGTTGTTGTGTGGATTGTTGATTACGCATGCTCGGCTCGATGATCAGACGGCGATTGATTTGACCAAGCAATATTTACCCCGCGTTGATTCGTGGGCGCACATTGACGTTGTTATTGAGAAAAAGCGGCGGTTTGCTGGTGAAGCGTGGTGGGATTTTGCACTGGCATGTTTGCAGAGTGAGGCTAAATTTACAGTGCGTTACGGCGTAGTTTCTTTGATGACTAACTTCCTAGACGAAGCGCATATCGATCAAGTTTTTGCCGCGCTGCGAAATATCACCTACGACGGCTACTATGTCAAAATGGCGTCGGCTTGGCTATATGCCACGGCGGCGGTGCAGTTTTTTGAGTTGACGCTGGCTGAACTAGAAAACGGGCATGTCGATGCCTGGACGCGCAATAAAGCTTACCAAAAAATGCGCGAATCACGGCGATTTACACCCGAACAGCAGGACATCATTGCTAAATATAAAGCAAAAGAATATTGCCAGTAGCTACCAGACTGCGGCTTGGCTTTACAAAAGTCGAATAGTTACAGATAAGATGGTATACTAGTAACTAGTATGAAAGTCAGCCTAAACCTTATCAAACAATTGATTAATTTTGAATTGCCTCCCGTAGATGAGTTGGTAGCGCGGGTCAATCAGCAGCTTGGCGGTGTCGAAGAAGTGATCGACCTGAAAGCTAAATATGGCGGTGCGCGAATTGTCCGGGTGGTTGAATGTGACAAGCATCCTAACGCCGATCGGCTGAGTGTGACCAAGATTGACGATGGCGGTGCGGTGGCGGATGTGCCGCGTGACGAGAGCGGGCTAGTGCAAGTGGTCTGCGGTGCGCCGAATGTTCACGCCGACATGTGGGCGATTTGGTTGCCACCGAAAAGTACGGTGCCGGCGAGTTTTGATGACGATGAGCCGTTCGTGTTGGATGCGCGACCACTGCGTGGCGTGCTCAGCCAAGGTATGTTGGCGGCGGCGGATGAGCTGGATATCGGCACGGATCATGAGGGAATTATTGAGATTCATGAACATGACATGCCGGCGGGTGTTGAGCTCACGACGGGCGCTCGTTTTGCGGAAACGTTTGGTTTGGACGACTATGTGCTAGATATCGAAAATAAGATGTTTACGCACCGGCCGGATTGTTTTGGGCAGCTCGGCGTGGCAC
>CAUPXC010000042.1:0-4443 GCA_963514965.1 uncultured Candidatus Saccharibacteria bacterium
GGCCACCGATGAAGACCGCGAAGGGGAGGCTATTGCTTGGCATCTCTGTAAAGTGCTGGATCTGCCGATTGAGACGACCAGGCGCATCGTTTTTCACGAGATTACCAAAGACGCTATCACCGCCGCCATCAAAAACCCGCGTACTGTTGATATGAATCTGGTGCAAGCCCAGCAAGCCCGGCAGATTCTCGACCGGCTGGTTGGCTTTGAACTCAGTCCGGTAGTCTGGCAAAAAGTGCCGGGCGGTAAGTCGGCTGGCCGCGTTCAGAGCCCGGCAGTGCGACTGCTGGTCGAACGCGAACGAGAGATTATGAAGTTCGAGGGCAGTTCTCAGTTCAAGGTGATTGCCATATTCATCCACGACAATCAAGAATTCAAAGCCGAGCTCAACCAGAAATTTGATTCTGAAGAGGCCGCGCATGAATTCCTAACTAGCCTCAAGCCAGCCACATTCACCGTCGGCGATATCTCCAAGACGCCTGGCACCCGCAATCCAGCCGCGCCGTTTACGACCTCGACTCTGCAGCAGGAGGCCAACGCCAAACTTGGCTTCAGCTCCAAAGCCACCATGGCTTCAGCCCAGCGGCTCTACCAGGATGGTAAAATCACCTACATGCGTACTGATTCGGTCAATTTGAGCGGGCAGGCCATCGCCAGTGCGACTGATTTTATCAAGCGACTGTACGGCCCGGATTACTCCACCGTCCGCAAGTTTAAGACCAAATCCGCCTCCGCCCAGGAAGCCCACGAGGCCATCCGCCCAACCGACATCAGCCGCGAAACCGTCACCTCAAACGAGTACGACCAAAAACTCTACGACCTCATCCGCCGCCGCACCCTGGCATCGCAAATGTCACCAGCGAAATTAGAGAAGACGACAATTTCCATAGATATTCAAGGAAATAACAAGTTACATTTTGAAGCCAAAGGCGAAGTCATCACCTTTGACGGATTCTTGCGTGTCTATGGCGGCGGCAAAGACGAACTCTTACCAAAGCTCCACACCGGCGACACACTTAAAACCCACGACATCACCGCCCGCCAAACCTTCGCCCGGCCGCCGAGCAGATACACGGAAGGTTCGCTCGTCAAAAAACTCGAAGATCTCGGCATTGGCCGGCCAAGCACTTACGCTACCATCATCGACACCGTCCAAACCCGCGGCTACGTCGAAAAAGGTGACAGTGAGGGTCAACCACGAGATGTCATCATCCTCAGTTACAACGGCGAAGAGGTCAGCCGCGACATCGTTCAGGAAAAGACAGGCTCCACCCGCGGCAAGCTCATCCCAACGCCGAGCGGGGAACTAATCGCCGACTTTTTGACCGACCATTTTACGCAAATCGTTGACTATGATTTTACCGCCAACGTCGAGACCGAATTTGACAAAATTGCCGCTGCTAACCTAGCCAAAAGCGCCATGTTGCATGGATTTTACACGCCGTTTCACAAATTGATCGAACAGTCAGGCGGTATCGACCGCAGCAAAGTCGGTGCTAACCGCGAAGTCGGCATCGACCCAAAATCTGGTAAACCAATCTTGGCACGCTTTGGCCGCTTTGGCCCAATGTTGCAGCTCGGCGCTACTGACGACGAAGACAAGCCGCGCTTCGCACCGCTGCCAAAAGGTGCGAAAATCGAAACAGTCACCCTGGAACAAGCGCTGGAAATGTTCAAACTACCGCGCGTCGTCGGTCAAACCGAAGACGGACAAGACATCAAGGCTAATATCGGTCGCTTTGGCCCGTACATCCAAGTTGGTAAGCTCTTCGTCTCCATCAAGCCCGAAGATCCGCATACCATCACCCTAGAGAAAGCTCGCGAACTCTACGCCGCCAAACTCCAGACCGAAGCCGAGAAAAATATCGCTGACTTTGGCGATGGCGTCAAAGTCCTCAACGGTCGCTTTGGCCCGTACATCACTGACGGCAGCAAAAACGCCAAAATTCCCAAAAACACTGATCCTAAGACCATCACTCACGAGCAAGCGTTGGAGCTCCTCAAAGCCGCTCCCGCAAAAACATCTCGCCGTGGCCGCGCGTCAACCAAGTCGAAAGCTTCTACCAAAAAGCCCACAGCTCGCAAGAAAAGCTAACTAATCAAAATACCCGCTCGATATCAAGCGGGTATTTTTCATCGTCAACTATCTACAAGCGGCGGCGACTGATGACGTAGGCGACAGCTGCTGTGGTCAGTCCACCAAGTCCCAGTGCTGAAACAACCATGTTTTCGGTACCAGTCCGCGGCAACTCAGGAGTTGTTGGAGGAGTAGGAGTCGTTGGCGCTGGTTGACACTTACTCATGTCAGTCGTGTGCTTCAACTCAGTAAACTCTTCCTTTTTAATCTCACGAATCTCTTTCGTTTCGATGACACAAACCTTGATCTTAGCTGGAGCTTCCTTGCAGTCGTTCGGGTTCTTTGAATGCTTCTTAGCGTCAAATTCTGAAGCCTTGATAGTTACTGGGTACTTCTTGTCGGATAATCGGCAAACTTCCATGGTAGGCTCAGGATTGACCGTAACAGTGGTCTGACAGTTTTGGCTGGTTTTTTGAACATTGGAGCCTTCTTTACCATTAACCGTAACGGTAACTTTATAATTACCAGCTTTTGCGTATGTGTGTTGAATTTCAGATGAGGTAGTCGTTTTAGTGGTGCCGTCACCAAAGTTGTAGGTGTAGCTGGTGACACTAGCGCCGCCCTTAGCAGTCGCTTTGGTGCTAAACTTGAAAGTATCGCGAGATACTGCAGTTTTTTGCATCGCATCACAAGTCAACACAGGTTTTGCTGGAGGGGTTGTTGGCGGACCCCAAACTGGGTTACCACAATCCTTGATTACACCGGTGATAAACTTGCCGTCATTGTCAAACCAAGCATAAATTTTGTACCGGGTAATACCGTCGATAAAGCTCTGGCCAGTCGTATACTGGTAGTAGGTGTGACCAGCAGCACTATACTGACGAGAAGGCGTCACCTGGCGAGTACCAGCTTTTGCCTGGACAGTTACTGCATTGGTGGCAACAACACGACCATCAACAGTAATATTTCCGTTGGCGTCAACCACACCCTCACGCATGTTTGAACCGCCTTGTACCATCTCATCATTAATATGCCATTGGTTGTACAATGATTTGATCTCTGGACGAGCATATGCGGATTTCAATTCTGACAGAGAATTGGTACCACAGTGGACAACGTTAAAGTTACTACAATTGGCAGCCTTAGATGGAGTCGCCATCCAAACACCACCGATGAGAGCAATCCCCAAAGAGATAGCGATACCGATTTTCTTAAATTTATTCATAAAAACTCCTCTTCTTTTGATCCTCACCTCGGACCTTATGTGTCCATATTATCATAAACTTTATTTTTTGTCAATAATAGCGGGTATTTATCAATATATTATCGTTCCCTCAGTAAAAACCTCGTCTGTTATAATAAGAGCATGTTTGATACCGCCCAACAACTCATCCAATCCGCCAACAACATCGTCATCATCCAAGCTGAAAATCCTGACGGTGACAGCCTGGGTTCTAGCTTGGCGCTGGAGGAAGTGCTGAGTGATTTGGGTAAGACCGTGACACTGTATTGCCCAGTTGATATCCCCAAATATCTGCGCTACATCCGCGGCTGGGACCGGGTAGTTGGCGATTTTCCAGCCCATGCCGACCTGGCTATCATCGTGGATACTAGTGCTGATATTTTGCTCAGTAAGGTCTTAAAGACGCCGGGCGTACGGCATTTTTTGGAAACGCACCCAGTTTTGGTCATCGACCACCACACTGCCGAGTCCACGCTGAGTTTTGAGCACACCATGCTCTCTGATACCGTGGTGGCTACTGGGGAATTACTATACCAATTGTTCACGCATGCCGGCTGGACTATCAACCAGCAAGCGGCGGAAAATTTGCTCATCGCCATCATGTCTGACAGTCTGGGTTTAACCACACCAAACACTACTGCGTCGACCTTTCACGTCGCTGGTGAATTGACCGAGCTGGGCGCATCTAACGCCGAAATTGAAGAACGACGACGTGAATTTATGAAAAAATCGCCAGAAATTTTGGCGTACAAAGGCAAGCTAATTGAGCGAATCGAATATCTGCTGGACGGGCAATTAGCGCTAGTGCACGTGCCGTTTGAGGAAATTCAAACCTACAGCGACGCCTATAACCCCGGCGCACTGATCGGCGACGAACTACGGCTAGTCGAGGGCGTGGCGCTCAGCTGCGTCATCAAAACTTACCCCGACGGTAAACTGACCGCCCGCCTGCGCGGCAACCTACCGATCGCCGACACCGTGGCTGGCTACTTCGGCGGCGGCGGCCATCCGTATGCAGCTGGTTTCCGCGTGTATGAAGAGTATGAGCAAATCGTACGGGAACTGGTCGAGGCAACTAGCCGGGCTTTGAAAGAAGCAGAGTGAAACTAACACGCATTACAAT
>CAUPXC010000043.1:0-4094 GCA_963514965.1 uncultured Candidatus Saccharibacteria bacterium
CAATCAAGACCTTACCCTGACCTGCTTCAAATCGGAAAAATTGATCATTCTCCTCGTGAATCTCTGAGCCAATCTCACCGCCAACTGGCAAACTCATCAATACCAATTGACAATGCTTAGCCGTATAAAGTACCTGGCGAAAATTATTATTCTGCACTGTAAACTCTTCAATATTTCCATTAAAACCCTTCACTTAGTATTCTCCTTGAACTAAACTTTACCTATTTCGCAGCTTTTTCCAAAGCGTCAATCAGCGCCTGCTTTGGTTTCATACCAATCAGCTCAGCAACCTTTTCGCCACCAGCGATAATCTTCATGTTTGGAATTCCCTGAACACGATAGTCCATAGCCAACTGCGCGTTCTCCTGGCTGGCTTCAGTATCGACTTTAACGACATCAAACTCAGTTTCTTCAGCAATTTGGTGTAAAATTGGCGCCATCGCTCGGCACGGCGGACACCATGGCGCCCAAAAATCAACCAGCACTGGCTTGTCGCTTTTTAGCACTTTCTCTTCAAATTCTTGTTTCGTTGTAATCTCATATAACGCCATTATTTTCCTCCTTTGTTCATATTCTATTATACAGCAGCTACACGCCAAATGAACAAAATCTTATCACATCAACCACTGTATGTGCACCTATGGCCGAACTAACATCGCGCTTTCGTTGCATGACGGCAAACGGCAGACCAAACAATAGCGCCAACGCCAGGACGCTACCCAGCGCAAAATTAGCTGTATTAAAATGAAGCAAGACGTGAGGTAATATCATAACGAGATAGCACAAAAAATTATCTAATTTTGACAGTAATCTATCCTTAATGAAATAGATGCACGTAGCAAAGAAAAAGAAGCGGAAAATAATTTCTTCCGAAATACCAGCACGCATGGCGTTTAAGAACCATTCTGGCTTGAGCGAAAAAGCAATATTCCAAGAAATTTTTGCCAGGAGAATATTGACGGTTCCCAGCGCCAATCCTACCAATAGAGCAAGGCAAATTGTTTTTAGTATTTCTTTTTTGTTGACCATTTTACAGAGGACAATTGCATGCTTACTTTTCTTGAGCACACTAACACCTCCAACATACGCAACAGCAGAGCACACTCCCATGAACATACTGGATGGTGCAGCCAGACAGCCTAAAATTACAGCAATGATAACATCAGTTCTAGAAACATTTTTGTTCCTTACGATAAATAAAACTGCCAATAAAACAACAACCAAAAACCACAGGATGTTAAGCTTTTGTGGATTTAGTAACGTTATCGACCACAGCGCCACAAAAAAGAGGTTGATACCGAGCAGTACTCGTGTTGAAGATCGGTGTAAAACTACAGCACGTTCTTGACTCATGACATAACTATATCATATACTTACCTAACATGTATGAACTTGTCTGAGGCGAGTTCCTCTAAATCCTCACGTTCGCAATAGTTAACTTACCAGCGAACCACTGAATACAGAAACTAACCAAAGGAGTATTTACGTTGACAAAAGTATCAAACAAAGAAATATTATGCCTGTTCTGGCGAATATCACGGCCCTACAAGCATCGGCGAAATTTGACTATTTTCTTTACAATCATCACACTTGCCATCACAATTTTTGTTGGCCCGCTGATTATTGCAGAATTGCTCAACACCATCCAAAGCGGTCAACTAAACAACGCGGAGAAACTATGGAAATTAGTCGTGCTCTACGGCATAAGCGAATTATGGTCAAATGTTATCGGCTGGCGCTTAGTCCTGTACCTCGCATGGACATTTGAAACTGCCCTACAACGTGATCTATACGCACAGTGTTTTAGCAAACTAACCAACCAAACAATGTTTTTCCATGCCAATAAATTTGGCGGTTCACTTGTCAGCCAAACTAATAAATTAAACGGCGCAGTTGAACGTTTTTGGGACACGATCATTTGGTCAATTTTACCGTTGGTGATTTCCCTGGTTGGTTCAATCATCATCTTGTCAACTCTACTGTGGCAGTATGCTGTGTTTCTCCTGCTCTTCTCTATCATTTTCAGCGTCGTTGTCTATTTTGGTTCTCGACCGATGGCCAAACTGAACGAGAAAGAAGCCAAAGCCAGCAACAAAGTGAGCGGACAATTAGCCGATGCTGTTTCAAATATTTTGGCAGTAAAATCATCTGGTGCCGAGGCGCTGGAACAGCAACGCTTTACAAAGACCGTTACATCATGGCGCGGCGCCAGCCTGGGTACCATGCGCGAGCTCCTAAAAGTCAGTACTGTGTATTCAACCATCAATATAACGATAAAAATTGGCGCTATCGCCTTTGCGATATACGCCGCCCAACATAATATCGTATCAGTGGCAGCGGTTTATCTCATCATCACCTACACTGGTAGTGTGGCGCATGAATTATGGAATATGAACAGTATCATGCGTAGTTACAACCGCATCCTTGGCGACGCTCACGATATGGTGGAAATTCTGACCACGCCGACAACACTGGTCGATCAAAGTGACGCAAAGCTTGCTGTTAGGCGCGGCAGTATCACCATGGATAATGTAACCTTCACTCATGATGAGGGCGCGGGTGACACACTGTTTCATGATTTTTCTCTTCGCATTCAGCCAGGTGAAAAAATTGGTTTGGTTGGATCGAGTGGATCTGGCAAAACTACCCTCACCAAATTATTGCTACGATTTGCCGACATTGACTCAGGAGAGATTGCTATTGACGCACAAAATATTGCCGAAGTTACTCAGGCAAGCCTGCGCGAGCAAATCGCCTACGTGCCGCAAGAGCCGCTACTGTTTCACCGTTCGGTGCGTGAGAATATCGCTTACGGCCGACCTGACGCGACTGATGCTGAAATTGAACATGCTGCTAAGAAAGCTGGTGCCTATGATTTCATCATCAAATTACACGATGGCTTTGACACCATGGTCGGTGAGCGCGGCGTGAAACTATCAGGCGGACAAAGACAGCGCATTGCCATCGCCAGGGCGATTTTAAAAGATGCACCAATTCTAATTCTTGATGAAGCAACCTCAGCCTTGGACTCAGAGTCAGAAGCGCTAATCCAGCAGTCGCTGGAGACATTGATGAAAGACCGAACCTCGATCGTCATCGCTCACCGCTTGTCGACCATCGCTAAACTTGACCGTATCATCGTCCTGGAAAATGGACGCATCGTCGAAGACGGTTCGCACGAGCAACTGCTTGCCAAAAAACGCGGTGTTTATGCCAAATTATGGGCGCGGCAGTCTGGCGGATTTATCGAAGATTAACATAAAGCGGCTATATGAGATAGCCGCTTTATTGTTGAGCTGTTACAGCTGGTTTAGCGTCGGCGTTTGATGATTATCCAGGCGCCAGTAGCAACCACCGCGATGGAACCGAGAGCGATCACGATGGCATTGCTGCCTGTGTCAGCCAGCGCACTTGATGCTTTCTTCGCAATCTTAGCGACTGGGTTGCCACTGCCACTGTTGGCATGTTGGTTACCATTTTGGGTAGCATCCTCTTCTTCGTAAATGCCGACTGGGTCGATGATAGTGCCGTTTACTATACCGTCACCGTCACCAAAGCCACCGTCAGTCAAATCGTAAGAAATGGTGGTATAGTTACCATCTGGCGTATTACCAAAGGTGACTCGACTAGTGATGTCTTGGTATACTCGACCGTTCATGATCTTGCCAATTGTTAGACGGTTCGTGTTAGCATAGCGGCGACTTAATGTTAAGGTTACGCGAGCCGTGAAGCCAACCGCAGGAGCTTGATTGTTACAGTTAATAGTGAAATCCACTCCTTCGCGAAGGACACGGTTATTGTAGCGATCCGGTGTTGAAGCTGCCTGTGCCGTCGCCAGGTTGTAGCAAGAGTTTCCAGACGTTTCTACTGCCAAAGAACGGTGATGTGGCTGCGCAACAGTCATCTTGTTCCGTGGAGCCTGAGGTCCTGCGATGACAATTGCATTCAACCGATTTTCCAGGGCAGTTCTCTTAGTAGCATCCTGTACGTTTGCTACTAAAGCTCTTGCGGCATTCACTGCAGCTTGAGTTTTGGTACTTTCAGCCTGAGCAACTGCTTGTTCAGCGGCTGTCTGGGCGTCTGCTTCTTTCTTC
>CAUPXC010000044.1:0-4055 GCA_963514965.1 uncultured Candidatus Saccharibacteria bacterium
GCCTCAAACGCACCGACTCGTGAGCTGAACTCAGCGAATTTAGCATAATATTTATTATTTAATTCCGCCGTCTGAGCCTCAACTTTCTTTTGGCGTTCTGTATTTGCTGCTTTATAGCTTTCTTGTGCTCGCTGCAGCTCAGCCTGATCTTTGGCTTCATTGCCTGGAGCCACCATCATGGCGATGAAACCGCCAACCGTACCCACTAACATTGTGATTGTAATAATCCAAATTCCTATTCTTTGCGATCTTGCTATCGCCATATCTTATCCTCCTCTGTTTATCCTATTATACATCAACTTTTGGCTCGGCGGCAATGTCATACGCAGCCAGCCGCTCACCCGCTACACCAGGATTCTTTTGCAGCTCCAGCAACTTGGCGTAGATGCCATTTGTCTTAGCCAATTCATCCGGCGACCCAATCTCATCAACTCGTCCATTTTTCAGAGTGATGATGGTGTCGACCGCTGCAATGGTCGACAAGCGGTGAGCGATGATCAATGTCGTGCGACCTTTCATCAACCGGTCAAGCGCTTGCTGCACCAAATGTTCGTTCTTATTGTCCAAATTACTGGTTGCCTCGTCTAGTATCAAGATCGGGGCGTCTTTTAACACCGCACGTGCAATGGCGATGCGCTGTTTCTGGCCTCCTGAAAGCTTCAGGCCGTGCTCACCGATCTGCGTGTCGTAGCCATAGTCCAACTGACGAATAAACTCATCAGCATTGGCGGCTTTGGCGGCGGCAAAAATTTCCTTGTCCGTTGCATCTGCCTTACCATAAGCAATGTTTTCACGAATTGTACCAGAGAAAAGCACTGGGTCTTGGAAGACTGTTGCAATGTGTCCGCGCAAACTGCGCTGGGTCAGGTTACGAATGTCAGTGTCATTGACTGAAATAACACCACTGTCTCGCTCATATAGTCGCATCAACAAATTGGTAATTGTAGTTTTACCGCCACCAGATTCACTGACCAAAGCCACGCGTTTGCCAGCAGGAATTGTGAAGGAAATGTTGTGCAGGACTGGACGATTTGGCACACTAGCGTATCGGAACGACACATCGTCAAAGGAAATCGTCGCTTTTTCTGTGTTCAGGTGAGCTGCATCAGGCGCGTCCTTGATACCAGGTTTGAGTTCCATAGCCGCAATGAAGTCTTTACTCCCCGACACTGCTTTCTGAAAGCCATCAACGATGAAGCTCATACTAAAGAGTGGCGTTCGCAGATTGTTGATCAAGGTGATGAGCAAAATCATCTCACCAATCGTAAACTTTTTCTCGGTCGTCTGAACAAAAATGTACGCAAAGATGAGGAAAAAAACGATGCTCAAAATCAGCCCACGAATGACGTCCATTTTGTGCCAATAGCGCGATTGCTTGCGCGTCACGGCGATGGTTTTACGGTAACGTTTAGTAAAATGTCGATACTCTAAACTTTCACGAACATAGCTTTTGACCACTTTGATTTGTGATACGACTTCTGCAAATCGGCCGCTAGCCATATCGACTTCGTGGTTTTTATTTGACTGGAAGTAGCGCCATTTTTTGCTGGTCAATACCGCCAGCCAGATGAACAACGGATACAATATCAATACCAACAGCGCCAAGTCCAAGCTGTACGTCAGCACGATGCCAATCGTGATACAACTAGTCAGGAGCATCTGCAGGAAATTGTTTGCAAACATGTTCAGGAAATTGCTCATCTCAGTGATGGCGCGGTTTAGGCGGTTGATGATGGTACCAGTCAGTTCCCCGTCAAAATAACTCTGCGGCAGGCTGAGCAGATGATGATAATAATGCGTCGATAGCTGCGCTTTGAGCTTGGTGGACATGACGTCGCCCCAGTAGCCGCCTAAGTTACGAATCAACACATTGGCAACATCAAACACCAGCAGCAAAGCCGCTAACCACAATACCTGACCGACGCCGATGTTGTTGCCTTCAACCACTTCCACCATCAAAGTAGTAGCCCGCGATATGACATACGGCATGGCGATACCAGTCAGCGCCACCAATATAGAACACAGGCTAATTTTGGCATAAAATGGCAGCATATTGTGCGTATAGCCCAGGGTGCGGAGCAGCGATTTCATCAGACAAGCTCCGCGCCGTAAGCTTGCTGCATGGTCTGCTGGATCGATTCGATGATAGGCGTAATGTCAGAATCAACCAAGGTGCGTTGGTGGCTCGTAAAGACTAAGCGGAAAGTTAGTGTCTTCGTTGATGTGTCGTTTGGCGGCTGATAGATGGACACCGCATGAAAGGCCACGTCAATCTCCACCGCTTCAAGGACGCGGTCAATACTTTGGGCGACGGACACATAATTAACATGAGCTGGCACTTTGAGAGAAATATCGCGACTCGTCGATGGGTAGCGACTGAGCGGCTGATAATGACTAGCACGTTTGGCGTAGACAGCCTCCAAGCCAGCCGTGTCCAAGCTCGCCGCTGCCACGTACGTTGGCAGTTTGAAGTTCTTGATGACTGGCTGCTTCAATTCGCCGACCATACCGATAAACTGCCCGTCGGCTGTCTCGACCAATGCACTGCGCGACTGGTCAAACGGTGCCGTGACCGGGAAATTAAGCTCTTGTTCAATCGGCTTAAATACTAACTCGGCACCAAGGTCGTGTGCTAGCTGCTCAACCAAGCGACGAATTTTGTAAAATGGCGCGCCCGCTCCTGGCTTTTTGGCAGCATAGACGATGTCAGTGAACTGGCTGGCTTCTGGCAGACCATCTTCACCCAAACCATGCATTTTGATATGACCCTTACCCATTTCAAACAAGGCAAATTCATCATGTCCAGCCTTGATGTTAGCGTGAACCTTGTCGAGCAAACTCGGTAGCACCGTCAAGCGGTAGTACTGCAGGTCAGGGCTGAGGGCGTTTGATAATTTATACGCCTGAGTAACGTCCTGCTCGACGTTTTTCAGGATGCGTTCGTGAACAAAACTGTAGGTCAAGACTTCGTTGGCACCGGCACGCGACAGGCTTTGGCGAACGGCGTTTTTCAGCTCGCGGCGCAGGTTTTTCGGCGCTGATTTGATGCTGCGCATTGGCAGTTGGCGCGATAACTTGTCAAATCCATACAGTCGGCCAACCTCCTCAACGATGTCCTCCGGCAGCTCAAGGTCGGTGCGCCAGAACGGCGATTGGATGTAAATATAATTCAATTCTTCTTCTGGACCATGACTCTTTATTTCCACATTATTCAACAAGTCACAAATATCATCGTCAGATAAGTCCAAACCCAATCTTTCATTAATAAACTTGCCATCGATGTCAATGTTAGCTGGCGTGTATTTTCCATCAAAATAATCATCGAGCTCGTCACTAAATTGTTTCAAATCAAACACTTCGCTCGCCTGTACCCCGCCAACCATACCCATCAGCTGTTTCAACACGGCAGCATTTTGCAGCGGCGACTGACCTTTATTAAACCGCGTGAGTGCATCGGTAAAAATACCGTGACGCATGGCCGTGCGGCGCAGCGCGTACATGTCAAAATTAGCACATTCCAAAACGATGTTTTTCGTGCCGTCCGAAACCTCAGTGTCAGCACCGCCCATAATTCCCGCGAGACCTATCACGCCCTCGCCATCAGCGATGACGATGTCGTCCGTCGTCAGCTCGTACTCCTTGCCATTGAGCAGACTGACTTTCTCGCCGTCACGAGCCATCCGCGCCTCAAGTTTATGCCCACGTAATTTATCATAATCATAGGCGTGCGTTGGCTGTGCCGTCAGTAGCATCATGTAATTCGTCGCATCGACAATGTTGTTAATCGGCTTACCACCCATCGCCACCAATTCGCATTGTAGCCACAGTGGGCTTGGACCCACGGTAACGTCACGGATTGCCACCGCCATGAACCGCGGCACTAGTTCCGGTGCTTCGTTCGTTACTGTTAGCTCCAGACCCTCAGCGCCAGCAAACTGCTGTTCTGACTTATACCACTCAGGGCTGACGAACTTATGATGAAAAATCCCAGCAATCTCGCGTGCCACGCCGAGCTGCCCAAAACAATCCGGCCGGTGCGTAAACATCTTATTTTC
>CAUPXC010000045.1:0-3812 GCA_963514965.1 uncultured Candidatus Saccharibacteria bacterium
GGCTCGCATCTGATGCACCAAAGCTTTTTTGGCAGCCATGCGTCGCATGCCCAACACTAACACCACCGAGATGGCGATCGGTAAACTTTCGGGAACGGCACTGACGGCCAGTGCCATGACGAAGCGCAGGCTCTCCAGGACGTCCATGCCGCGCAGCAGGCTGAGCCCAAAGGCCACGACGCTGACGGCAGCGACAACGGCGATGATTCTGGTGATCAAGATATCGATTTTTTGCTGGACGGGACTTTGGGTGCTTTGTCGTTTTGACAGCGTGGCAAGGTTGCCGAACTCGGTGTTGTTGCCGGTGGTCACCACGACACCAGTGCCAGTGCCGCTAATGATGAACGAGCCTTGAAACAACATGTTGGTTTGCTCATATAATTCTTTGTGGCCCTCGAGTACGTCCGGTTTTTTGCTGATGGGTAATGATTCGCCGGTCAATTGTGACTCGTCAACGCGCAGGTTAGCTGTTCGGAGGAGCCTGATGTCTGCGGGGATTTTTTCGCCTTCAGCTAGTGTGATGATGTCGCCAGGTACCAATTGTGAAGCGTCAACGCGAGCCGTGTGATTGCCGCGCAGTACGTCAACTTTTTGTACGCTGCGTTTGGATAGGCTGCGGAGAACTCGGTCAGTCGAAAATCGCTGGACGTAGAAAATGATTGCTGAGATGGCGATGATTACCAAAATGATGACCGCGTCAATGTGATCGCCGTGCCACAAACTGATGGCTGCAGCCACTCCTAGCACCAGCATGAAAATATCCAAAAACGGTTCTATGATCTTTTTCCAGAGCGGCTCGGATTCAATCTTGATAACGTTGATGCCGTACTGTTTTTGGCGGCGTTTAACTTCTCTGGCTGTTAGCCCATATTCATTTGTGCGTAATTTTTTCAGGGTTTCGTGAGCGGGCGTGGCGTAAAATGTCATGCTTCGTATTATAAAGCAAAAAGCATAAGCGGTCTATTCGCACTCTTTGGCTACTGCACGTATTTTTTGGCGCGAGCTTTGTCGACTTGGACTGTTTCAAAGACGGTTTTGGCCATTTGGTCAAAGGCATTCTTGCCTTCAGCGTTGTAGCGGCCAGTCCCTTGTAGTATCACGCCATCCTTTTCAAAGTAGTAAAAGAAGGTGACGTAGCTTGTCGGGTCACTTTGTGGCGCTGTGTGTCGTACTTCTTTGGAATTATACTTGGTGATTTGGTCGTATTTGTGGGTGCCAGCCTTTACATAATAGTCATCTGCAGTCGCCTGCTCTAATGTTTTAGAGGTGGAAACAGGACGAACTGTGAGGCTGATTTGGACGTTGTTTCTGGTGCCAACAAAGGTGATTTTGTCATCAGCACTGGACCGTTGCGTGATGCTAAAGCCGTCGATTTCGTTAGCGAACTTGTTTACTTTCACGATTTCTCGGTCGTCTGAGGTGTATTCTTGGTCGGGCGCTTGGTAATTACTGTCGTACCTGACAGACTTGACCAGTGACTGGATACTGGATGACTCGAACAAGGTTTTACTACCTGAAGCATTGCTGATATTTTCAATGTCCAGGTGGAGTTCGTACCATTCTTGGTCACGCTGAACTAGTGGTATTTTGACGATGTAGTGATATGAATTGTCATCATAGGCATAGCCTCCCAGTGCGCCAGTGGCTTTGTCAGCTTTGAGCTCGGTGAAGTTGCCTCGTTTTTTGGCGGCCTCGAGGTCATTGGCACGGCTGGCTTTCCCGACCTGCGCGATTTTGGCAGTGATGGTGTATGTTTCGCCCTTGTCTTTGATGGTCATGGTTGGAAAGCGCGGACGCTCTTCGCTTTTGATCTCGTACGAATACTGGTCTTTCGGCAGCAACATGGTAGCAGCGATATTGTAGCCGTCAGAGGCAAAATGGACCGTGTTGGCAGCCAGACGCTGATTGATCTGCTCTTTTTGATAGTGATTATAAAATATGATTCCCAGGATACTGACTGCAATGACAAATAAGCCAATGAAAACGCCAATGAAAATCTGTTGTTTTTGTCTTCTACGCATAAGCGGTATTATATTTTGTTTATGCTAAATTGTCAATCGCACCAAAAGAGCTTCCGCCATGATGACGGAAGCTGAAGGGGGCGTGGTGGTTCGTAGTTATCGGATGGCGACTAGCTGGGCGCGCTGCAATTTGACGCCAGCGCACCAGGAAACGGTGTCTTTGGGACGCTTGTCTAGTAGACTGCGACCCAACGGGCTGTCGATGGAGATGCGTCCGTCTGTCGGATTGGCTTCCAGACTGTCAACCAGTATGTAGTGAAGCATGCGACCTTGCTGATCGACTAAGTCAACGATTGAGCCCAGAGCGACGCGTAAGCGGTCGCGTTTGCGTGGTAGTGGTTTGGCGTTTTTTAGCATGTGGCGTAAATTGGCCAATTTGCCACTGACCAGTTCCAGGTTCATGATGACTTCATTGCGCTGCAATTTATCGTCGCGGGATTTAGCGCGACCGATTTCACGCAAGGTGAACTGGAGCGTTTTTTCTTGTGCTTCTAACTGAGAAATTTCTTTGTGTAATTCTTTAAAGCCTTTTTGACTGAGATGCGTCGTTCGTATATTACTCATAGTACCCCTTTCCCGGTTGCTTACCCAACCGACACTATCTAGTACACCATGTCTACCTGAAAAATACCTGAAATTTAGCGTTTTGGCAGCGAAAGTGTAAATGTCGTGACTTTTCCAGGGGTGGATCGTGCAGAAATATGCCCGCCCAAAGCACGCGTTAGTTGATGCGCTAGGCTGAGCCCCAGTCCGTAGCTATTGGCGTGTTGCTGCCCGCTGTAAAATCGTTCAAAGATGTGCGGCAAATCCTTGGCGTTGATACCTGGGCCATGGTTGGCGACGGTGATGATGACGGTCGTCTTGAGAGGTTTGATGGTGAGGCTAATGGGTGAAGTGTCGGGGCTGTGCTTGACAGCATTGTCCAGAAGCACTGCAATCACCTCTCGCACTGCTGGCCGATTCATGGTGACTACCAAGTCGTCGGGGGCGTGCAGCGTCACCCGCTCCTTGCCTGGCCTAGAATTGATTAGATTGTTGGTTAACTCTACCAGGTCAAATTTTTCGATATTGGACGAGAGCTGCCGTTCGCTGTGGGATAATTCTAAAAGCATGGTGGCAAGCTCGTTCAGACGATTGATCTCCTCAAGGTTGCTTGCCAAGGTTTGTCGCAACTCGGACTTGGGCGTTTTGGGGTTGTGCAGTGCCAGCTCGGCCTCGGCTTTCATGATGGCCAGTGGCGTGCGCAGCTGATGGCTGGCGTTAGCGACAAAGCGTGATTGGGCTTGGTGGGCAGCCTCGATGGGCTCTAGGGTGCGCTGCGCCAACAGATAAGCGATAACCCCACCGCCGAGCAAGACCACCAGGTTGAGATACGCCAAGCTGATGATGAGATTGGCGTCAGTAGCCTCCATCTGTTCACTGAGTGGCTTGTCCAGTGAGTTGCCGCTGACTAGTCCACGCTTGACGGCGAAACCTTGCAAGCGAGCGTCAATTTCCGAACGCGCAATGTTAAAGATGATGCCGCTAAACAGTAGACTGACCATCATCAATATCAACAGATACCAGCTCGCTAGCTTGATGGTGGCGGAGGTGAATAGTTTCACGCGCCTGCCTCCACTTTATAGCCAAAGCCACGCACGGTGTGAATCAGTGGCCGGCGAAACGGCTTGTCGATTTTCTTGCGCAGTTGCTTGATGTAAGCTTCGACGTTGTTCGGCAAAATATCAGCATCAAAATCCCACACATGGGCGATCAGCGTTTCTTTACTCAAGGTCTGGCCAGGATGGCGCA
>CAUPXC010000046.1:0-3104 GCA_963514965.1 uncultured Candidatus Saccharibacteria bacterium
GGCTTCCTCCAGCCAGACACCGCCCGAAGAACCTTTGAACAGCGCAATACCGTCTTTTTTCAGTTTGTCGCGCACAAAACTACCAGCTTCGATGGCGTCTTTGCATTCTTTTACCTGGCAGCCACGCTGACGAGCTGATGGTGCCAGATACTGGTTGGCCATTTCTCCAACTGTCACTACCCAATCAAGTTCATTGGGATTACACAGATAGCCTAGTTTAGACATTTCTTGTGGCATCGACTCTCTCAGACCGTTGATATTGCCTAGGACAGCGATTTTTTGGGGAGCGCTCAAACTATACAGTGTCTGGATGGCGGCAGTCGTGGTAGATGGCGACGCACTATAGCTGTCGTCCAGAAGCATAGTACCATCAGCACCGCGCAGCAGCTGCATTCGCCCTGGGATCGGGCGCAGTGCCGCCAAGCCTCGCTGAATTGAGCCGACATCCATGCCTAATTTGACAGCCACAGCCATGGCGGCCACTGCTGGCCTGAGGTTGTGTTCGCCCAACAGCTTCAATTGCGTCTGGATACCCTCTGGATATTCTGGCGACACCATAGCGCCAAAATGCCCTTCGGTGAGTGAAAAATCATGTTCATCAAAATAATATTCTGCGACCCCACTGGTGCCATAGGTGGTTATATTAGGATTCGTCACAAACGCTGCAAACCGACCTTCGATATCATCACGATTGATCAATGCCATCCGAGAATTATTACCCAGCGTGATCATTTCCTGGGCGACTTCTTCTATGCTATGCTCGACACGCATGCGCCCTGTGGTGACAGAAGTGATGACGGCAATGTCCGGCAAGATGACTGTTTTGAACCAATCATGAAAGCCAATGCTTTGTGGGCTAAATTCCTGGACGATCACTTGCGCTTCTGGATGCTCAGCGCGAGCTCGTTTTTTGACAGCGCGGTACATATTGCGGCGTGCGAAGAATCCCCATTTTTTTTCAGGACCCTCAGGATAGCGTACACCCATAATCTGCAGCAAGGTCTGCATGTGAGATTTTGGCTCCAGCTGCGGCATAGCGATAGCATAGCGCTGCGACAAAACCGTACCGATGGCGATCTTGGCGCTTGTCTTGCCAGTGCTGCCCGTCACCGCTATCAATTTAACATCCGCGTGCGAAGCGAAAAACTCACGCACTAACAATGGAATTTTCTTTTCAAATGATCGTCGAAACATATACTCATCATACCATAAGCGACTTGCCGAAACCAACGCAAGTCGCCGAAATAGCAAAACGGAGCTGCTACGCGCCCACCCGGGGCATGTTGAAAATGTGTTTGTCTTTTAATTGGCAAGCATAGGAGATGCCCCTATGCGTACCAGCTCACTTGTGATTATGCACCAATTGTCATAAAAACACAAGCACTATTTTTGCTTTGTGTATTCTGGCAATACTTTTCCGGCGAGCGCTACTGCCATCAGTACTGCAAAGCCGCACATAATCGACGGGATGCCGTTGATAGTTGATGGATCGATGATATTGACAAATGTCGTTGGCGCAATGAACAGCACGTAGCCGATGATCAATGACCACAATGAGCGGCGAATGTGTTTTTTGGCATTTTTGCCACGGGTGTAAGCGTAGGCAATCGCCACAAACAATAAGCCATAGTAATATAATCCGTACCATTCACTGATACCTGGCTGATTTTCAAAAATGACATAGTTCCCCAGACAGACACCAGCGCTAACGCCGTTTACGGCTAGCAAAAAGTAGCTAATGAACACGACCGCTAAGGTATACCCCAGCACTGGAATCCAACGTCGTTTGTCGGCAGAGATTTGATAGACCAGATGAATGCCAAGAGGCGGCAACATGGTGATCGCCACGTACCCAAGCTTCGCCCAGCCCACGCTATCAAACAGCACCGTACCTTCACAAACGTTATATTCAGCCCATTGAAACAGCGCTAGACAAACGAGCAGCGCCACGACAATCCTCGTTATAGGATTTAGTTTGTAGCGCCACATCGTATGAATCGCTAAAATAATCTCAATAGCCAAGGTTGCCAGCATCACAGGCGGCGAAAAACAGTAGAGCTTCGGTGTTCTGAATTTATCCATGTATGCATTATACACTAGTCTTAGTCGGTCTTGATGTGGTGCTTTCGGTAGAATAACCTGGCAGACTGCTCAACTTCCCGGTGGCGAGCCTTGCCGCGAACATCAATATCCAGATGCGTACAGACAATATCTCCGGTCACCATAATCTTTACACCCGCCTCACGTAGCCTATGCGCCAAGTCTTGCCCTTCGTGATAACGAAACGCTGCGTCATAGCCGCCAACCTGTATAAAATCATCGATCAGCAGTGCAAAACTTCCCTCGGCAACCCAGTCAACCTGGCGATCCGCCGTAACTCGCTCGCCCCAAATCCATGGATAATCCCAGCCTTGCTGTTGCAACATTTGGCGGTCGTCTGCCTGAGTTGCCCGCGTAAATTGCCAGTCGTGCTGCGGGTGCATTTCATGACCATAATTCCAGGCCATCGGCTGACCGTTGTTATAGAGAATAGTACTACCAAGCATGATATGATTTTCGCCAGCAAACTTTTGACGCAATATATCAGCAACATTCTCTGTCTCAACGCGCATGTCACAATCGATAAACCATACAATGCCTGTGTTATGTACGTCCAAAAAGCGATTACGGTTGGCGCCCGCACCAATATTTTTCTCACCAAAGATAAAATTGACTGCCGGAAATTTACGAGCGACGTCTTGCAGTACTTGCTGGTCAGTAGAATGATCATCAAGCACCGTGATGCTGTCAAAATCCTGTTCTGTTAGCTGCACCAAAAGATTTCTCAAAGCCCGAGGAGCGTTATAGTGTGGGATGGCAACGTGAACTTGCATATTATTTACCCAGTTAGCGGACTAGTCGCCAAGCTCCTGTCCTTCACTATCTACTGTTTCCTCACGATACTTCTCTGGCTGCGCACGGAAAACTTCTACCCATTTACTATCATCAACCAGGTCGTTATATTCGATATAATGCCGATTATCAAAGCCGCCCTTTTTCTGCTTTTTGCGCGCCATTTCCTCTTGGACTTGCTCTATAGAAAAGCCAAAATCTTGGCGCAGCGC
>CAUPXC010000047.1:0-2743 GCA_963514965.1 uncultured Candidatus Saccharibacteria bacterium
CGTTATCACAGGTTAAAGGGTAATGATGCGGTGTTTATTCCTGGGGCAGATCACGCCGGCTTTGAGACATGGGTAGTCTACGAAAAAGAACTGGCAAAGCAGGGAAAAAGCCGCTTTGACTTTTCACGTGAACAACTGTACGACCAAGTTTGGCAGTTTGTCGAGGAAAAACGCGGCAACATGGAATTGCAGCTGCGAGCTCTGGGCGTCAGCGCCTCATGGCCACATCTAACCTTTACATTGGACGATAAAGTCATTGCCACGGTATATGAAACATTCAAAAAACTATGGGATGATGGGCTGGTTTACCGCGGTGAGCGGATTGTTAATTATTGCACCAAACACCAAACTAGCTTTGCTGATATTGAGGTTGAACATAAAAATGAAAAAGGGAAGTTGTGGCAAATCGCCTACCCAACGCTGGATAAAATTGGCGAGATTGTCATTGCCACCACACGACCAGAAACCATGCTTGGCGATGTAGCAGTGGCTGTTCACCCAGATGACGAGCGTTACAAACACCTCATCGGTACGCGAATTCTCCTGCCAATCACCAACGAGGAAATCCCGATCATCGCCGACGAGTATGTCGATATGAATTATGGTACTGGCGCAGTGAAAATTACACCAGCGCATGACCCGAACGACTTTGAAATGGCCGGGCGCCACAACCTACCGCTCAAGCAGATCATTAGCCAAAAGGGCACCATGATCAATGTGCCAGAGCAATTTGTGGGTCTGACACCAGCAGAAGCCCGCACCCGCGTGCTGGCAGCCCTAGAGTCGCTCGAACAACGCCGCGGCGAGACAGACAATGAGCATGCTGTCGGACCCTGCTACAAATGCGGCAGCGTCATCGAGCCCATCGTCAAAGAACAATGGTTCATCAAGATGCAGCCACTAGCACAACCAGCCATTGAAGCGCTCGAAAGGGAAGAGATTACCTTTTACCCAGCCGCTAAACGCAAAGAGCTCATCGCTTACCTCAGGCAGCTGAAAGACTGGAACATCTCCCGACAAATTCCGTGGGGCATTCCGATTCCGGCGTTTGTCAATGAGAACGATCCGCGTGATTGGATATTTGATATTCGCACCGGTGAACAAAAGATTGTTGTAAATGGCACAACATATATTAGGGAAGAGGATACCTTTGACACCTGGTTCTCATCTGGACAGTGGCCATATATTGTTACCGATTATCTAAATGGCGGGGAACTAGCCAAATATTTCCCAACCAGCCTGATGGAAACTGGCATGGACATTATGCGGGCGTGGGTAGCGCGCATGATTATGCTCAGCCTGTACCGAACTGGCAAACTACCGTTTAAGGGCGTCTATCTGCATGGCATGGTCAATGACGAGCACAATCAAAAAATGTCCAAATCCAAGGGTAATGTCATCAATCCAATGGAACTGGTTTCACAATTTGGCTCGGATGCTACCCGCATGGGTATTATCACTGGTCGTGCACCAGCACAACACCAAGCCTTCAACAAGGGCGCGGTTATCGCTGCTCGCAACTTCTGCAATAAACTATGGAATATCGCACGCTTCGTCGAGGCGCAAATCGGCGATGAACACCAAATTGTTGACCTGGAGCCACAAACGCTGGCCGACCACTGGATTATCCGCCAGCTGAACGATGCTGCCAATAACGTCGCCGTCCGCCTAGAGCAATACCGCTTTTCTGAAGCTGCGGATACGGTCTATCACGCTATTTGGGACGACCTAGCTGATTGGTACATCGAGTCATCAAAAACTGCCATCAACCGCCCACTCTTGTCATGGGCGCTGGCAACCAGCTTGAAAATCGCTCATCCGTTCGCGCCATTCGTCACCGAGACGATTTGGCAGACGCTTAATTATACCGACGGCATCTTGATGCGTGACCACTGGCCAACACCAGAAAAATTCGACCCCATCGCTGCCGAGCAGTTTGAGCAGCTAAAGACGCTGGTCGCCGAAGGCCGCTGGGTAATTGCTGAGCTGCCGGGCAATAAGAAATATCGCTTGTTATACGGCAATGATAGCCTCATCGCCGATAATCAAGACACCATCAAACACCTCATGCGTCTGGAGTCAATTACACACACCGACCAGCCACGTGGCCTTAGGTTGGCGGCAGCAAACAGGGAAGCATGGCTCGACATTGATGAGGAAACGCTCTATCAGCACCAAACCGATCTGGAAGTGCGGCTAGGTGAAGCGCGGCAAACCTTGTCAACTCTCCAAGCACGACTGGATAACCCAACCTACATCGAAAAGGCACCAGCCCATCTCGTTGAGGAGACTCGCCAGCAACTAGCCGAGCAAGAAAAGCTCATCCAGCGCTTTATCAGCGAACTCGACGTTATCAGCTCACGCTAACTGGATCAACCATCAACCGATGCCCATCAATATCGCCATCGCCGCCGCGACTAATGAGCTTGGTATGCAGATGCTTGCGGTCAGTGCTGCGCGGCGTTGTCCGCGGATTGGTCTGTCCGTCCTTTAGCACCCCCGAAAAATCATGATGGTCAGAGTGGGTATGTGGCGAGGAATGGGGCTTGGTGTGATGATGGTCATCATCGACCTGATACGCATCACTCATAATCCGCCAGGCGGAAACAACCGCTTTATCAATATTTGTATCGTGTAAAAATACGCCGAGGCTAGTTGATACGCCAAACGCCATGGTGGCAGTTGTGATAATTTGTGGTAAATATTTCATATTCTATTTGTGTTTACTTCTATGGAGTTGAGC
>CAUPXC010000048.1:0-2571 GCA_963514965.1 uncultured Candidatus Saccharibacteria bacterium
AGATGTATGTGCGAATCGACATGAAAAGTGAGTGGCCGACCGTCAGTTTTACGCGCAATCCAGCTGATGACGGCGCGGAATACATTGGCCCGTTTTATAATGGCTTTGCTTTGAAAAAAGCTTTACGCTATCTGCGGCGAGTGTTCCCCTATTTGACCAGGCAGCGGCGACCAGGGCAGTCGAAGTTGGATGAAGATTTAGGTTTGAGTCCACGACTAAGCGATGGGTCAGCTGTCTACAAAGCTAATCTACGCAAACTCATCAGCTACATCAAGGGTAATCGTAAAGCCATCGCCGCCGAGCTGGAACGCGACATGAAAACGGCGGCTGGACTGCATGATTTTGAGCGGGCGGCTGATCTTCGCAATAAGCTACGCGCCATGCGGGAGTTGCAGCGGCGAGTTTGTTTCGGCGACAAAGAATTCTTGGATATT
The DNA here is from genome assembly GCA_963514965.1 of uncultured Candidatus Saccharibacteria bacterium. Taxonomy (GTDB): domain Bacteria; phylum Patescibacteriota; class Saccharimonadia; order Saccharimonadales; family Saccharimonadaceae; genus Nanosynbacter. The sequence continues at coordinate 435 of CAUPXC010000048.1, forward strand.
TCGAAGGACAAGGCGTTGGCTGATTTGGCAAAATTGTTGGGCCTAAAGGATATCCCAGCGCGCATCGAGGGCTATGACATTTCGCATATGAGTGGGCGGCAGGTTGTCTCTAGCATGGTGGTGTTTACCAATGGTGTCAGCGACCGGGCGGAGTACCGCAAATTCAAAGTTAGTGAGAAAAATGATGATACCGGCAATATCTATCAGACGATTTTTCGCCGGCTGAGCGAGCGTCATCTAAAAAGCTGGGGTCGTCCTGACCTGCTGCTGATTGACGGCGGCAAAGGTCAGCTAGTGGCGGCTATTAAAGCACGTGATGATCGTGGCATCACCGTGCCGATCATCAGCATCGCCAAGCGCGAGGAAGAACTATTAGTGCATAAGACTGGTTCGCAAATTGACATTGCGTTCATTGAACAGGTTCGGTCGCAGTTACGGACGGATATTATGATTCATGAAGACGGTGAGGTTTATGTGGTGAATTTACACCCAGGCCAGCGTAATGCCGGCTCGCATTCAAAAAACTTACGAGCCAGCATGGAGCAAACTCGTAACGAACGCCCGACGGCGGACGAGAATACCCTTGCGACAACTGATATCGTCAAACTGTTTCAGCGCATACGTGACGAGTCACACCGCTTTGCCGTGAGTTATCACACAGCGCTGAAGCGTCAGCAACAAACGAAAAATCAGCTGGAGGAAATTCCTGGCATTGGGCCAAAAACTCGCGCTAAATTGCTGAAAAAATTTGGTAGCTTCCGTAATGTTGTCAGTGCCACAGAAGATGACCTAGCGTCGGTGATTGGCCAGTCGCGTGCTCAAATCGTCCACAAATATGTTGCGGCGCAGCGTACCAATAATTAAAACGCTTGTGCTATACTAACAATATGAAACGCGGTTTTACCATTATAGAAGTGCTTGTTATGATATCGGTCATAGCCATTTTGACCACTATCGGAATTATCAGCTACGGCAATTGGCGCCAGAAATCATTACGCGATGCTATCACGGCTGATCTCAAAAGTGCAGCGCAGGCTATGGAGCAATACCGCAATTTTCACAATGCCTATCCAACGCTACCTGCTGGCGCATCAATACCAAATTATAACGGCGGCCCTGTTCATGTGTATATTCAGGGCGCTGACGGTAAAGAATTTTGTATTGAAGCGACGCGTGGCTCTCAGAAAATGCACATCACCAGCAAGAGTTCGAATGTGAGTGATGGCGGCTGTTCGTGACGTCTAGCTATTGTGAAAATGCGAGCAGATTATTATAATAAGTAGCAGTGTGATGAAACGGCAATTTTTTGTATTTTTATTCAGATGGGCTATGAACTCATTTGGCATCTGGATATCGTTGCGACTTTTAGGCACCATGTCGGATGGTGGCTTGTTGACGTTTCTGTTGGCTGGTTTGATATTTTCCGTCATCAACAGTATGCTCAAACCGATCATTATCATCTTGTCGCTGCCAGCAATTCTGTTGACCCTTGGTCTATTTACATTGATTATCAATGGTCTCATGGTCTACCTCGCTATTGTGCTGGCTCCAAACGTTTCCATCACATTTGGCGACGCAATTATTGCCGGCATCATCCTTAGTTTGGTAAACTATATAGTAAGTAGTGTGGTTGATTTACGGACTGCGCAAAAAGAACAGGAGAGTTAGATGAATTTGGAACAACTTTTACCATATATCACATTAGGATCAGCATTTCTGATGATTATTACCATTTTGTTGCAACAGCGCGGCGCTTCACTTGGCGCAGGGTTCGGATCTTCTGGTGAATTGTTTACGACACGCCGTGGTTTTGACAAGAATTTGTTTGACGTTACCATCGTTCTGGCTGTAGTTTTTGTGCTATCAATCTTGGCTAGTTTGGTCTTGCCGGGACTTAAAGGCTAGGTTGTCGTCATGACAGAGGCTGGAGGCAGGCCGTCTTGGAAGCGGTTCCAAAAAATGAGCGCTTCTGGGAAAAGCTTAAATCGTCGAGCTGTGAAGATCGAAAAGGGCGTCATCAAGCACGAACATAAGTTCGTGACAACCCGTCTCGACAGATTGACAGAAGTCCTCCGAGAAGTTATCGGTTGGGCAGAGATATAATATTTATATGTTAGACATATTGCAGGCCAATAGA
>CAUPXC010000049.1:0-2560 GCA_963514965.1 uncultured Candidatus Saccharibacteria bacterium
AGCCGACCAAGATGATAAACATCAGCCAGTAGCCGCTAAAAATTCGTAAAATATGCTTCATAATTGTTCTTTTAATACCTCAAATCCAGTCTCTATTTTACCATAATATGCGACATCCATCGTGGAGCATCATTGGACAAAAGTATCCGCTGGACGTATACTGTTTTTAGCGTCGGGGTGTGGCGCAGCTCGGTAGCGCGCACCGTTCGGGACGGTGAGGTCGCTGGTTCAAATCCAGTCACCCCGACCATCGGAATTATTTGAAGCACATGTTCACCAACCAGAACCTCTGGCGACCACGAAAGCAAAGGAGGTTATATGCGACGGCGAGTTAATGTACGCGGAATTATCGTAAGCGATCAGGGCGAGATTTTTTGCCAACAATTGACTGCGAACGACGGCAAAGGTCGAAACTTTTGGTGTACGCCAGGCGGCGGCTTGAAATGTGGCGAAAGCTTGCTGGATGGTTTACGCCGAGAGATGATTGAAGAAACAGGAGTCAAGCCAGAAATTGGTAAGTTGTTATTTATACAACAATTTGTCGAATCGGGTGAGCAATCAGCACATGGCCCGAACGAGCAATTGGAATTTTTCTTTCTCATCACCAACTGGCAAGATTACCAGCACATCGACCTGGAGCAAACATCGCACGGCGTGAAAGAAGTGGCGAGATGCGGCTTCATTGATCCGAAAACCACGCGAATTTTACCAAGCTATTTGACAGAAGTTGATCTGGACTGGTTGATTAACAAATCAACTGACGTTCACATCATGAGTGAGCTATAACTACTCTGCCCCGCCCTCCTTATCCTCAGGCGTATTTGCCTGTTGTTCAGCGGCAATTTTGGCACGCACTTCTTGTTCAATTTCCTGGCGCAGTCGTTGACGCTCTTCATCAGACACAGCTGCCTGCGACTTTTGTTTGTAAGCCTGCGCCCGTATCAACACAGGCGTCACCACCAACCCAAATACCGTTAAGATGCCAAAGATGGTCAATAATTGCCAGTTAGCAGTCAAGGCATCACCACCATGTTTTTGCCACAAAATACTCAAACCCACCAAACTCAACAAACTAGCACTACTAATGGTCAGCGTTACCAGTCCTGAAATGATTGAATCGTTACGTTTGAAGGAAAGAAACTTGGCGGTCAATGCAGTTAGCGATGTGATGATAAACGCAGTAACTGTCAGCTTAGTCAATATTTCTTCGAGCTGACCACAGAACATATAATCATAGCCTCCAGGAAACTCGGAGCTAATGTTCGTGTTGCAAATACCCAAAGAATGTAATAACTCCCAGACTAATATCAACGCGCCCAGCAGCCACGAAGCATTAATAATTAACGACACGACCGACAGTGTTTTGATTAAACGCTGGTCACCCTCCAGGCGAGCAACTCCTCCCATGGCAAACAACGAGGCGACTGCAGTAAACAAGGTGGTCATCAAGATGCGCCAGTCCACCGGCCCAGACAAGGCAGCCATGATGCCCATGAAGGCGCAAACCGAGAAAAGGCTGATTGATATGTATAACAAAAATTGGCGTAATCGTGATAATTGGTTATCTTGTTTCATGTTGTTACTATATCATATAGCTTATGTTTAGCGCATAGCCCGAATCATTTTCCTCAGCTGCTCAACCGCTCGGGCGCGGCGCTCACGTGTCCAGTACGTATCAGCTGTCACCTTTTCACCATCAGCGGTGGTTTCTTGGAGGAAATGACCGACAATATGGCCATCCTTCAGCGCTGTCACGTCAGGCACATACACTCGGGGCTGTCCATTCTCATCAGTACGAAGATGTGGTTTTAGTTTCTCGACCAATTTTTTGTAGGTATCGTCATTGGTTTCGCGGGCATGGCGAATGTCGAGATAGTAGATCTTGTCCAGCCCTTCGGCTTTGGCGGCTTCATCGACAATTGGTGCCAGCTGCTGACACCACGGACACTGCTGAAAGCCAAGGAAAACCAAGCCGCTGCCTGATTCAAATTTCTCCAAAACCTCACCAGCTGAAGCAAAGACAAAACGATTGTCGTCGGCCACGCGAGAATAAACAGCCTTGAAACGGGCAGCGTCTGACGGCTGCGGTGACGCTGGCGCGTGTGGGCGCGACCAGATATACCAGCCGCATATGGCGGCGACAATAATACCAACAAAACCGATGGTCAAACACAGCCATATGTTATGGTTTTTAATGACTGTGCCGTGTTTCATCTGGACCTCCTGTTATTTCCCTTTGACACCGAAAAACTTTCGTGCTCGCTCAGTCACCGGATGATCCATCACCTGCTCCGGTGGACCGTTTTCGATGATCTCGCCCTTGTCTAGGAAAATCATCCGTGTAGCCACTTCGCGCGCAAACTTCATTTCATGCGTGACGATGACCATGGTCATGCCTTTGGCGGCAACCTCACGAATCACGTCCAGCACTTCACCAATCATCTCAGGGTCAAGCGCTGAGGTTGGCTCATCAAACAACATGATGTCCGGTTCCATAGCCAGGGCTCTGGCGATGGCGACGCGCTGCTTTTTCATGACTGTGAGCTTCGTAGGAAATTAG